>DATGMJ010000154.1:0-13385 GCA_035293685.1 Chloroflexota bacterium
GGGAGCGCCGAGCAAGCGGCGAAAGGCACTCGAGATCGCAGGTGCCCTGTCCTGCGTTGCCCTGGGGGGATATGATCGCCTCCAGATTGGCTTCCTGGCCGATCGAACGGTTGGACTGGCCGGGCCGTTCTGGGGCCGGCCCCAGCGCGCGGCGGCGCTTGCGGCACTGGCCAATGCCCCCTCGGCCCGGGTTACGGATTTCGCCGCGGCGATCGGAAGCTACCTCGATCGCGTTCAGCAGCCGGGCCTTCTCATCTTGTTGAGCGATCTCCTGAGCTCGACTGCCGAGGCCGGCCTGCGCCGCCTGGCCACGGCACGGCACGAGGCGGTGGTTATTCACCTGCTCGCGCCGGACGACCTCGTGCCGGAACCGGCCGAGGATGTCGAGCTGGTCGACTGCGAGACCGGTCAGGTTGTCGACGTGAGCCTGGATCTCGCCACGATCGCGCGCTACCGCCAGCGCCTTGCCGAGTGGCTCGATCACCTGGACCGCCTGTGCCGCGAGCGCGGCGCGCGCTACCTGCGCCTCCGCTCGGATGACGATCTCGAGCGGACCATTCTCGGGGTGATGCGCACGCAGGGAGTTCTGGCATGACCTTCCTCGCTCCACTGGCCCTGCTCTTTGGTCTCTCCCTACCGGTGGTCATCCTCTTTTACCTGCTCAAGGTCCGGCGGACGCGGCGCGAGGTCTCCAGTGCGCTCCTGTGGGAGACCCTGCGCCGCGATCTTGCCGCGCACGAGCCCTGGCAGAAGCTCCGGTGGAGTGTCCTGCTGGTGCTGCAGCTGGTCCTGCTGGCCGCGCTCACGCTGGCGCTGGCACGGCCGTCCGTTGAGGCCCCCGCGCCCGCCACGCGCTTCGTCGCGCTCATCATCGATACATCGGCGAGCATGCGAGCGACCGATGTCCAGCCGAATCGCTTCGAGAATGCCCTCCAGGAAGCGCGGGAGCTGGTGGACAGCCTGCCGGACGGGACAAGCGCGGCCGTCATCGCCGCCGGGGCGACAGCGCAGGTTGTGGTGCCGGAGACGACGGATCGATCGGCCCTGGAACGCGGCCTCGACGCCCTGCGTCCGACCGATGCGGCCGGTGCCGCGATGGATGCGGCCCTGCGCATCGCCGGCGCCCTGGCACGCGCGCGGAGTGGTCCAGGGGGAGCCCCGACCATTCACGTCTTCTCCGACGGTGCCTATCCCCATCCATCAGAATGGGACAGCCTGGGGGATCTGAATCTGCGGTTTCACCGGGTCGGGACGGATGTCGGCAATCGCGCCATCACTGCCCTGGCAACGCGCTCGAGTGGGGAGACCGGCGTGCTGGCCGACAGCCGGCAGGTGTTTGCCCGAGTTCAGAACTTCGACGACCAGCCGGCCCGGGTGACCTTGACCCTGAGTGCCGATGGTACGACGATCGAGACGCGTCCGGTGACCCTCCCCCCGAACGGCTCGCGTCAGCTCATCTTTGATGACCTGCCGCCGGACGCGCGCGTCATCCAGCTGCACATTGATCAGCCGGACGCCCTCGCCGCCGATGATACCGCCATCCTGGTGCGGTCCGCTCGGCCCACGACGCCGGTCCTGCTGGTGACGCGTGGGAATCTCTTCCTCCAGAAAGCGCTCCAGTCGATCCCTGGCCTGAGCATCTACCAGGTCTCACCGCGCAGCTATCCCGCAGTCGATACCAGCCCCTACGGGGTAATCGTCTTCGATGGGTATACCCCAGACCGCCCACCGCCGAAGAACGCGCTCATCGTGGACCCGTCGGATGCCCCGTGGCTGCCTACCGAGGGGGTCGTGCGTACGCCGCCGATTACCCTCTGGCGTAATGATGACCCCACGCTCGCCTACGTGGACCTTCGCTCGATCCAGATCGCCCGCGCCACGAATGTGAAGCTGCCGGATTGGGCGCATCCGCTGATCGAGTCGAATAGCGTGCCGCTCGGCTTTATCGGGGATAACGGGGGGAGGCGGCTGATCGGGCTGACGTTCGATCTGCGGCAGTCCAACCTTCCCCTCTCGGCCTCGTTCCCGGTTATGATCACGAACTTCATGCGGTTCCTGATTCCGCCGACAGTTGCCCAGGCGGCGTCGCTGGCGCCGGGGGCGGCCGCGGTGATCCAGCCCCGTCCGGGGGTCGAGCGGGTCGTGGTCGACGGCCCCGGCGGGGCACGCTGGACGATCGTTCCCTCGGATCAGGTCGTCCGGTTCACCGGTACCGATCTGGTCGGTCTCTACCGGGCGACCGAATACATCGGATCGCAGGCGGTCCAGACCGATCAGTTCGCGGTTGACCTGTTCGCGCCGGAGGAGTCGGATCTCCGGAACCGGGCCCGTCTGACTGACCATGATGCGCCAGGGGGCCTGTCGGCAGTCCGGCCCACACCGGTGATTCACGAGTACGCGTCGTGGCTTCTCCTCCTGGGGGTGCCGCTCATGATCGTCGAATGGTGGTGGTTCCACCGGCGATGACGGGGTTGTGCGTGGTCAGGCTGGTGGAAGAGGCCGAGGAATGAGGGGGTCAGGGTGAAGGCAGGATCCGATGGAGTTTGAGTTCGCGCGGCCGGAAGCGCTCCTGCTCCTCGGTCTGCTCGCCATCTTCGTCCTGATTGATCGCCGGAGCCGCCGCGCGCGTAGCTCGGTCCGCCGTCTGGTCCTGCTGGCGGTGCGCTCGATCGGCTTTGTCCTGCTCGTCGCGGCACTTGCCGAGCCACTCGTCTGGACCGGGACCGACACGCTCTCGACGGTCTTCCTCGTGGATCGCTCGGCGAGCGTTTCCGCGTCGGAGCAGCAGCGGGCCATCGCGTGGATTGAGCAGGCGATCCAGCAGCGGCATCCGGAGGATCGGGCGGCGGTGATCTCATTCGCCGGCGATGCGGCGGTCGAGCAGGGGCTGAGTCAGATAACAGGGCCGATCGCCCTGGATGCCCACCTCGATCAAAGCCACACCGACATCGCGGCGGCGCTGCGCCTGGCCCAGGGAGTGCTCCCCCAGGGAGGCTCACGGCGGATCGTTCTGTTGAGCGACGGCAATCAGAACCTGGAGAACGCGCTGGACGAGCTCCCGGCACTCCGCGCGGCGGGCATCCCCATCGATGTGGTTCCGCTCGGAGCCAGCGCCGGGCCGGAGGTCGCGGTTCGGCGGCTCGATGTCCCTTCGGCGATTCACAAAGGCGAGCGCTTTACCATCAACCTGACCCTCAGCTCGACGGTTGAAACCTCGGCGCGGGTGCGCTTCCTGATTGACCAGCGGCTCGATGCGACCCAGACCTTTGACCTGCACGTCGGCGACAACAGCCTGCTGGTTAGCCACGACCCCCTGCCCCCGGGCGAGCACACGCTGTCCGTCGTCGTGGAACCGGGGCGGGATACCCTGCCCGAGAACAACGTTGGCTACGCCACGTTCCAGGTGGCGGGACCGCCGCGGATCCTCCTGGTCGAGGGCGATCCGGGCGATGCCCGCTACCTTGCGAAGGCGCTGGAGGCGGCGGGTTTGACTACAGATGTCGAATCGCCATCCATCCTCGGCGGCGACGTGGCAAGCCTGCGCCAGTACGATGCGGTCGGGCTGGTGAACGTACCGGCGACCCGGATTGGTCCGGATGGCCTGATCGCCCTGCGGTCGTACGTCCAGGATTTTGGCGGCGGACTGGTGGTCATCGGCGGCGATCGGAGCTTTGGCGTGGGCGGCTATGCCCGGACGCCGCTCGAGGAAGCCCTGCCGGTTTCCATGGACGTGCGCGGCCGCCAGGCGCGGGCGAATGTGGTGCTGATCCTGGTCATTGACACCTCCGGCAGCATGAGCGAAGGGCCGCCCGGCGCGACGAAGATTGATCTCGCCCGGGAGGCGGCGCTCGGCGCGGTGAACGAGCTGGCCGACCATGATCAGGTGGGCATCATCGCCTTTGACGAGCAGCCGCGCTGGATTTACCCCACTGCCTTTCTGACCGACCGTCCGGCGCTGCAGTCGGCGATCTCGCGACTGGAGGCCGGGGGCGGCACGGAGATCTTCCCCGCCCTTCAGCTTGCCTATAACGACATCGTCAACCGATCGGCGAAGGTCAAGCACATCCTGCTGATGACCGACGGCCTCTCACCCTCCGGCGACTACGCCGGCCTGACGGCGAAGATGCGTGCGCAGGGGATCACCCTCTCAACGATCGCCATCGGGACCGATGCCGATGTCAATCTCCTCCAGAACCTGGCTGACTGGGGCCGCGGACGCTTCTACGATGCGAGCAATCCCCTGGATGTGCCGCGCTTTGTCCTGACGGAGACGACCGAGGTCGCGCGGGCGGCAGTGACCGAAGAGACCTTTATTCCTGCTACTGTCGACCAGACGCCCATTCTCGCGGGCATTACCCGGATCCCGCCGCTCTACGGCTACGTCGCGACGACGCCAAAGCCCGCGGCCGTGGTGGGCCTGGAATCCCCCGAGCACGATCCGATCCTCGCCCAGTGGCAGTTCGGGCTCGGACGCGCCGTCGCGTTCACCTCGGACGTGACGGCGCGGTGGTCTGCCTCGTGGGTGACGTGGGATGCGTTCAGCCGCTTCTGGGCGCAGGTCTTCAAGTGGACGGTGCCCGCGCCGCAGAGCCAGAATCTCCAGGTGCGGACGACGGTCGCGAATGGACAGGCCCACATCGTTGTCGATGCGGTCGGGAGCGACGGCCAGTATATCAACGACGCCACGACGACAGCAAAAGTGGCGGATCCGACGGGCGGCGTGCGGACAGTGGAGCTAGAGCAGGTAGCGCCAGGCCAGTACGCGGCCGATGTGCCGGCCACCGCGCAGGGGGCTTATCTCGTCCAGATCAGTCAGAAGACCGCTGATCAATCCACTACCGCTACCCAGACCGCCGGCTTCACGGTTCCGTATTCGCCGGAGTTCGGCGGTCTCCTGACGGATACGGGCTTTCTCCGTCAGCTTGCTGGAGCGACCGGAGGACGAGTCCTCACCCGCCCAGCCGAGAGCTTCGACCACAACCTGCGGCCGGCCGATGCCGCGCGCCCGGTTTGGCCAGACCTGATTGCCCTCCTGATTCCGGTGTTCATTCTTGACGTGGCGATCCGACGACTGCGCTTCGCCCCGGCCGACCTGGCGCCGGTCCTGGAGCGGATGCGCGGCCGCTGGCTCGGCACAACAGGACCGGCGACCCAGCTGGCCACACGCCTCGCGGCCGTCCGCCGGGCAAGCCGACCAGCACCGCGGCCGGTGCTTCGCCTCCAGACACCGCCGGGCGCCCGACATCCGCCAGCGCCCGTTCGCCGTCCGTCCGCGAGCGGCAGTGCGGTGGCGGCAGCTGGACCACCGACCACGCGCCTTCTCGCGGCGAAGCGGCGGGCCGCGCCGCCGCCGCGGGGCGGCCGGCGCTGAGGGGCATGACCTCTCCCTGCGGGCATCGCTCTTGCCGCGTTGCCTCTCCCGATTCTGCAGGGTCTATGGGGAGCAGGCAGATGGAGTTCGAGCGGTTCGGTGATCGATACGTCCTGCGGCTTGATCCGGGCGAAGAAGCGGCATCGACCTTGCGGGCCTTCGCGGCGCACGAGAACATCCGCGGCGGCTACCTCGTCGGGTTCGGCGCGTTCAGCCGGGTGCGCCTCTGCTACTTTGATGTCGGTGCGAACACTTATCGGCCGCACCACTTGGACCGTCAGGTTGAGGTCGTGAGCCTCCTCGGGAGCATCGCATACGGCAGTGGGCACCCGATGCTGCACCTGCACGCAGCGGTCAGCGATGCCGCCGCGCGGACGTACAGCGGACACCTGAGCGAGGGCACGGTGTACCCCACCCTCGAAGTCTTCCTGACGCGTCTTGCGGGTGAACTGCGGCGAGAGCGAGATCCGCGCACCGGTCTCGAGTTGCTCGCGCTCGCACGCTCCTTCCAGCCCGCGGCGCGGGCCGCCTAGGGCAGACTCTCCAGGCGGCCGCCAGATCGGTGCCACCGGTCGGGCAACCGTCGGACGGTCAGTCTGTCTGCCGCGTGCCTGTCCGGGGTACCGCGTCCCCTACCGCAGGCCTGATGGTCTATCTCCTGCTTTGATCTCGCCTGACCGACCGGTGCGTTTCTCGGCACCGGATGCCTGTACCCGCCACGGCTCCTGGTCTATCATGCGTGAGGACGGGCCCGGGCGGCCACGCGGTGCGGCCGCCCGGCCGGCGATCCGAGATCAGGAGGAACGCGGAGTGGCAGAGAAGATCCGCCTCGGCATCATTGGCTGCGGGGGCATAGCCCGTTCGCGCCACATCACGGGCATGACTATTCTGAAGCGGGCCGGACTCGACAACTTCGAGGTCACGGCCGTCTGCGACACCGTCGAGGAGAACGCCCAGGCCGTGGCCGCGCACGCGCGCGAGCAGCAGGGCGCGCAGCCGGTGGTCTACCGGGACTGGGAGGAGATGGTCTGCAAGGCACCGATTGATGCGGTCGATATCTGTCTGCCGCACGGGCTGCACCATGTCGTTGGCATTGCCTGCCTCGAGGCCGGCCTCCATGTTCTGGTCGAGAAGCCCTACACGGTGACGCTCAAGACCGGCCGGGCCCTGGCCGAGGCGGCCGACCGGGCGGGCAAGGTGCTCGCCGTGGCCGTCCCGCATCGCCGGATGCCGGGCCAGCGTGCCGTCGCGTGGGCGTTGAACGAGGCGCGTTTGATCGGCGAGGTACGGACGTTCTTCGCGAACTACACCCAGTGGCGTCCGCCGCGAGCGCCGGAGCAGCTCTCCCCCGCGATGGTCTGGCGGTACAACCGCGAGATGGGCGGCGGCGCCGGTGTTATCGACTCGGGGTTCCACTTCCTCGATACCATCCGCTATTTCTACGGCGAGCCGGAGCAGGTGTATGCCGAGGTCCGGGCCTATCGCGATGGAGCGCCGGTCGTCGCGCGCGACGGGATTGCTCACGAGCGGGAAAACACCGTCATGGCGCTGTTCAGCTTCAAGAGCGGCGTGATCGGAACCTGGTGCTGGTCCTTCGCCGTCGCCGGCAAGGAGACGCGCGACTGTGTGATCAACGGTTCAGAGGGCTCGATCGAGGATACCGGCTACTCCAATCGCTTTGTCGTCTACCATCAGTTCATGGGCCCGGGAGAGCTCCGCCGCCGCGACGGGACCTATCTCTCGATGGAGGAGTTGCAGGCGCGCCATCGTCGGGAGATCGGGCCAGAGCGGGTCCAGCAGCTCTTTCCGAATGGCGTCACCGACCATTTCGCGATCGAGATTTGGGATTTCCTCGACGCCATCGAGCGCGGGCGCAAGCCCGAGGTGGATGGGTGGGATGGCTTGCGCACACTGGCGCTGGTGGAGGCGATCTACGAGTCGTCGTGGTCCGGGCGCGCCGTGCGGATCGATGACATCCTGGCCGGGGAGGTCCCGAGCGGCTGGCAGCGCGATATCGATGCGTACTGGGACCAGCATCCGGCGCCGCGCCTGGTGCGGTGACCATCAGGATTCGTGGGGACGCTCCACGTCATCCAGCTCCGGGTCCGCGATAAGACCATCTGCCCGCAGGCGCTCGATCAGCGCCTCCGCCTTAGCGGAACCCACGCGGAGCTTTCGCTGGAGGAAACTGGTCGAGAGCCCTGGATAGTGCGCGGCCAGCTCACGGGCCGCCGCGTACAGCCGGTCCTCGGCGATCCGGGCCGCTGACGGGAGGTGGGCGAAGCGCTCCGCGTGGTGGTCTGGCCCCCTATCTGCCGCGGCCCGCGCCGCGGTGACGGTCTGTTTCAGCCAGGCATCGCGTGCCAGGGCTCCCTGGCCGCGCACCGGTCGGAGGGCATCCGGTGCCAGGTAGAGGAAGTCGCCGCGGCCGAGGAGGCGTTCCGCTCCGGGGGCGTCGAGGATCGTCCGCGAGTCGACGAGCGAGGAGACCGCGAACGCCAGACGGGCTGGCAGGTTGGCCTTGATCAGGCCGGTCACGACATCTACCGACGGCCGCTGGGTCGCGATGACAAGGTGAATCCCGGCCGCGCGTCCGAGCTGGGCGAGGCGGCAGATGGAGCGCTCGACATCGTCCGGTGCGAGCATCATGAGATCGGCGAGTTCGTCCACGATCACGACCAGGGCCGGGAGCGCTGGCCGGGAGGTCTGATCGGCCCGGGCGTTGTAGGCGAGGAGGTTGCGGACGCGGGCGTCGGCCAGGAGATCATACCGGTAGGCCATCTCGGTCTCGACCTTGCCCAGGACCTCGACCGCCTGCTCCGGGTCGGTGACCACCGGCACCAGCAGGTGGGGAACATCCTCCAGCCAGGTAAACTCGACCCGCTTGGGATCGATCACGATCACCCGAAGGGCGTCGCGGCCGCGGGTTCGGAGGAGGGTGCCGAGCAGGGCGTTCATGGCGACCGACTTTCCTGCCCCGGTCGCGCCCGCAATCAGGAGGTGCGGGAGCCGCGCGAGATCGGCGACGATGGGGCGGCCGGCCACGTCGCGACCGAGAGCGAGCGGGAGAATGCCGTGCTCGGCCAGGGCGGTGAACTCCGGCTCCGCAAGCAAGGGGGGCAGGAGCACCGGCCGGGGATGTGGGTTGGGGACCTCGATGCCGATGTAGGGCTTGCCCGGCACCGGCGCCTCGATGCGCAGGGAGGAGACGCCCAGGGCCAGGGCAAGATCGTCCTGGCGCGACACGACCTTCGCGGCGCGGACGCGCTCGCGCCGGGGTGCATCCTGGCCGCGGATACGTCGCTCGACATAACCAGGGACAATGCCCAGACGAATCAGCATCGGGCCGACCTCGGCATGGACGACCCGGACCGGTGCGCCGAACTCGGCAAGGGTCTGCTCGATAATGGCGGCATAGCGGCGTGCGGCGCCGGTCAGACGGGGACGCGGCGGGGCCGGATTGTCCCCGGTCGAGGACGGTTCGGGGGACGCTCCGGAGGCGCCGTGGTCGGGCGCGGCGCCGGGCAGCGTCCCCGGAACGACGCGTCGCCCTGGCGATGGGCCAGGCGACCGATGTGCGGTGCTGCGGTCGGGGATGTTCCGCGCGGTGGGAGCGCGATCCGTTCGTTCACCGCCGGTCGACGGCGCAGGCGGACCATTCGTCGGCGCACCGGCGGGCGACCGCGATGACCGTCTCCTGGTCGCGGGTCTCGGCCGCTTCTGGGGCGGCGCCTGCCCCGGGTCGGTCGCTGGCGGCAGGGCCGTGGCAGTCGCCTTCTGGATCAGCTGTCCAAGGGCGCGACCGATCCGGTGCGCGAGACCAGCCCCATCGGTCGGTTCTTCCGTTCGAGGGCGGCGGCTAGCAGAGGCCTGGCGGCCGGCGGAACGTGATGATCTCGACATCGCTCTCCACTGTCGAGGCGATTGTTCCCCACTATCGTCGGGGGTGGTAGAGGAAATACCGTAAGAAGCGCCGGGCTCCCGCGGCTCGGGAAAGCCGCGGCAGGATGCGTAAGGAGGGAGAGATGGCCGAAGGTCCGCGTCCGCTCCGCTCTGATGAGTGGGGGCAGCTGGAGGAGCTGGTGGACTCGGTTTTCCGCCCGGGCATGTTCCAGCAGTATCCGCAACTCTTTTGCCCGGAGAACCAGCAGAACCTGCGGGTTATCGTGGAGAACGGGCGGGTGGTCAGCCACGTGGGCATGATTGAACGGCCGGCGTCACTTCTGGGCTGTCGTATTGACGTCGCCTGCATCGGCTCCGTCGCGACCGACCCTGCCTACCGCGGGCGCGGTTTCGCGTCGCGCCTTTTCCAGGACTGCTGTGATAAGGCGGCAGCGGACGGCGTTGATATCATGCTTGTCTCCGGCAGCCGCGGGCTGTACACCCGCGTGGGCTGTCGCCGCGTGGGTCGAGACCTGTATTTTCTCCTGACTGCGGAGGAGGCCGCACCGGCGCGCCCCCGGCCAGGAGACGAGGTGGCCCTGCGCCCGCTCGATGCCGGCTGGATCCCGTCTTTACAGGCGCTCTATGAGCAAGAGCCAGTGCGCTTCCTGCGCCCGCGTGAGGACTGGGAAAAGGCGTTTGCGTCGCAGGTCGTCATGGCGCGCCGCGCCGAGTTCTGGGGGGTCTTCGCCGGGGCAACACTCCTGGCTTACCTGATCGTCCATCCTCCGAGGGAGATGCAGCAGACGCCCTCCGACCGCTTCCTGGCGCGGGTCGTGGAGTACGCGGGCGACCGTGCGGCGATCGCAGGCGCCCTCCCGGCGCTTCGGACCCACTACCAGGTGGAGGCGATAGGCATCCACGTGCTCGGGACCGACGCGACCCTCCGGGCCCGGCTGGAGGTGATGGGCCTTACGGGGACACTGGTCCCCTCCTGGGGAACCTTGCGGGTCATTAACTTCCCCAGCCTTATGGAGCGCTGCCGCCCGCTTCTGGCGGGCCGTCTCGGCGCTGCGGCCGTGCGTGCCCTCCGCTTCGAGGCGGACAACCCTCCCGGAAGCCCCGCGGGTGGCTTCACGATCCGGTGTGGACCGGCGAGCCTGCGCCTGGCTGATCCTGGCGCGCTGGCTAGCTACCTGTTCGGCGATCCGGAGGGAGGGGCAGTCCAGCCGGAGGGCTCCCCCGCCCTTGCGGCGGAACTCGCCCGGGCGCTTCCGCTCCCCGCCCTCTGGTACGGGATCAACTACGTCTGATGCGGCTCAGCCGATCCGGCGGAGAACGCGGTGGGAAACGTTACTGATATAGCCCGCGTACTCGTTGAGCAAGGCGGTGATTCTCTGCTGGACCTCGGCGTCATGGGCATCATCGGTGTCCAGCATCGCGCAGTAGCGGGGCGCGCCATCTACCGCCGAGAACACTTCGACCGAGCGAACGCCCGGCGTCGAGCGCAGCGAGGCGACGCTCTCCTGGGCGACCTCCTCCGGGCTGGCGAACGCGTCGAAGAAAAGGACTCGGCGCACGGCATCCTCCTTGAACCATCGCTGAGGATCTTCCGGCAGATGCCAGACCCGATCGCTACCGATCGGCTGGCTTTCATGGTAGAGAGGCCTGGCCGTCGTTGCAAGGCTCGGTTCGAAGCTCGCCGGTATCCGGCCCCCGGTGGTGGATGAGCTCATCGGGGCTGACAGGTCGGATGCTGAGGTCCAGGGCGATCCAGAGGGTCCGCGAGAACGGGTAAAAGAGCAGGGGGAGCGCGATCGCCCCAAGAGCCCCGCTGATCTCCAGGAGAAGCGATGGCGGGGATGGATAGGTTGCCAGGAAGGCGGCAAGGATGCCCAGGACGGGGATGGACTCGCTGATGATCAGATTGATCATCCAGGCGCCGAGGAAGTAGCCGTCTTCCCCGCGCTGGAACACCAGGCTGCAGGTTGGGCAACTCGGCTTGAGGCTGAACCAGGAGAAGAAGATCTTCCCTCCGCCGCAGTACGGGCACCGCAGACAGACTGCGCGAATGAAGAGACGGAGCACGCGAGACATCACGGATCCAGCGAGCGCTCGAAGATCACATACCGGTCCGTCAATTTGAAGCGATGTTCCTCGAGGGGGCGGACCATCGCGAGGTTGTCCTCGGCGATCCAGGAGCCCTCGGCCTCTTTCGCCCCGTAGGCGATCGCCGTGCGGATCGAGTCGAACAGGAGGAGAACCGAGACCGGGGTGTGCCGGTACTCGGGCAGAACCCCCAGGAAGGCGATCCGGACCCGATCGGTTGGCCGGCCGAGCTTCATCCGCAGGAGGCTCCAGATCAGGCGCGGGTGAAAGAGCCGACCGCCGGTGTGCCGGAGGATCTCGTTCAGATCGGGCACGGTGATCGCGGCGCCGACCACCCGGCGCGTCCCGTCTTCCACCACCTCGGCCGCCCGAATCAGCTCGGGGTTGATGAGCGATCGGAACAGCTCCGCCATCGAGCGGAGCTCGGCGAAGCTCATGGGCGCGAAGAGGAGGCCGTTCGCCAGGGCCTCGGCCGCGTTGTAAATAGCCAGGAACGACTGGACCTCCCGGTCCAGATCCTTGAAGTTAGCACCCCGCAGAATCACGCCCGTTGATCGCTGGATGCGCGCGGCGATTCGCTCCCAGCGTGCCCAGGCATCCCGGGGGATGTTCACCAGATCGAGGCGGTAGACCCGCAGGGTCTTGACGGGCTCCAGGCCGGCGGCCCGCAGGTGGTCCGCATAATAGCGCGGATTGGAGGGCATCAGGAAGGACGGATAGGTCTCGCCATCGGTCCAGATGCCGCACTCATCGTTGATCGTCGGGTTGAACGGGCCGCGCAGCGTGGTCAGGCCCCGCGCCCGCAGCCAGTCGCCAGCGGCGCGGACGAGCGCGCTGGTCGCGGCCCGACCGGCCGGGCCCGGATCGATGCACTGGTAGAAGCCGAAGAACCCGACCGTATCATGGTTGTGCTCATTGTGCGCGCGGTTCTGGATGGCCGCGATCCGCGCGATGGGGCGGTCGCCGGCGCGCGCCAGGAACATCTCGAGATCGCCGTGCTCGTAGAAGGGGTTCTCTGGTCCCAGGAGGAGGCGATCGAGGTAGGCGGTCAGGGAGAATCGCCGCCGAAACCGTCGTCCACGGTCGAAGAGGTGCCGCTCGAACTCGCGCATGGGCCGCACCATGGGACGGTCGCACGGGACCTGCCAGGGCAGGGTGATGAACGCGTCATAATCGCGGCGCGTTCGCACCGGCTCAACCGTGATCGTCGCGGTTGTACTCACTGCCCCCTGATCCCATGCAAGTCGCTCGAGGCGGTCAGACGGCCGGATATCCCGGTCGCCTGACCGTGGCCTCTTCTCGAGGTGCTAAGCCGGCAAATACTGAGAGAGAAACGTGCGAGCGACGATCAGCCCTTCCTTTGCGCGCTCCGGATCGTCGCGCCAGCCCCAGAGATCATCCTCGTGCTCGACCGAGAGGATACCATCGTAGCCGACTTCGAGCAAGGCGCCGATATACTTGCCCCAGTGAACCTCGCCGTAGCCCGGCAGGGTATAGCGCCACCAGCCGGGCTGGCCGACGGCTTTTCGGCCGAACTGCGGCCCGGCCAGGATCCCCAGCTGGTACAGCCCCTCGGGGATAATCTCGGTGTCCTTGGCGTGGGCGTAATGAATGCGGCTTCCGAACTCGCGGATCGCGCGCAGGTAGTCGATGCCGAGGAAGACCAGATGCGATGGGTCAAAGCAGAGGCCGAGGCTTGGGATAGGGACCAGGTCGAAAAGACGCCGCCAGGCGGCCGGACTGATCGCGAGGTTGCGGCCGTAGTTGGGATAGTGCTCGATCGCGAGCTTCAGGCCGAGCTGTTGAGCACGCTCGGCCACCGGCGTGTAGCCGAGTCGCGCGTACTCGAAGTTCTCATCCTCGGACGCGTCCGGTACCTTCGCGTGATTGAGCATAACGATCCGGATCCCCTCGCGTGCCACCACCTCCAGCCGCTCAATCGCCCGGGCGATATTGGCCTCGCGCGTCGCCGGATCGGCAACGATCAGATTTGGCAGTCCTCCGGTTGCGGCCGGCTCCAGCC
>DATGMJ010000155.1:0-3508 GCA_035293685.1 Chloroflexota bacterium
CGACCCGCATCGAGGAGCTCTTTCGCGAGGCGCTGGGCACCCGGGTTGACGTGATTCGCCAGGGGAGGGGAGGGCGGCTAATCATCCATTTCTATAGCGAGGAGCAGCTCCAGGGGCTCTACGACCTCCTGGCGGCATCGGCCAGTGACCGCCGTTTCACGTGAAACAGACTCGACTATTGTCATGTTGCATTCTATGCTATCTATACGTCTATTGATCTACCGGGGCGGGGCACCGGCTACCTCCAGCAGTAGCACGTTTCCCCCTCCCGGCGTATACTTCTGACAAGCTCATACAGTGAGGGGGCCGCGTGTTGAGCCCAAAGGAGATCCAGGCTATCGCCGAGCAGACCGATGTGGTGCGCGCACCGCGACAGCCGCTTGCTACCTTTGGCATCACCGCCATCACCTACTACCTCGTCACGGCACCTGCGCTTGTCGAGGACGAGTCGCAGGCCGAGGAAGCGGTCGTGCGCACCGGCGTTGTCACGGCGAACCGACCGCAGATCGTCACGCCAACCTACCTGCTCAACCTCTTCGATGGCTTCGCCCACGGTGAGGAGTTCGCCCGCTACCTCGTGGCGACCCATGGCCCGAACGCGCCAGGCCTGCTCTACTCTTACCGAAATGAGCTCCGGGATACGAGCATCGTCGCCGATCCACCGCCAGTCGTTGCCCGGCGGCTGGCCGAGCAGCTCGACCGGGAGTCGCAGACACACGCCGCTGTCATCCGGGGCAACGACCACTACTGGGACATCTCTCTGATGAAGTTCATCCACGACCTCACGGTGACCTCGCTTGGCCAGACCCTCGGTGATCTCGATCGCCATGGCTTGCTAGGGATGGACCGCGGCGTCCCCCGTGCGGCTCGTGCCCGGATCGAAGAGATGTTCGCCCGCGTCGCGGCCGGGGAGATCGAGCCAGTCGAGTTGAAAACCGAGCTCGATCGGTGGGGGCTCTTTGCCGAGTACGAGGACCGGTTCCTGGATCTCTTCCGCCGCTGACATCGCTCGGCTTTACCAACGGAAGAAGACCGGGAGCCGCTCCCTCAGGGATAGACCGGGGTTCGCTCCAGGCCTGCCGTCTCCGGGAAGCCGAACATGAGATTGATATTCTGCATCGCAGTTCCCGCCTGTCCTTTCAAGAGATTGTCAATCGCTCCGACAACGATGAGACGCCCGTTCTCCTGATCGATGGCCACGGCGAGATCGCAGAGGTTGCTCCCCACGACAGTTTTCAGGCTCGGCATGCTTCCCAGCGGCTGGATTCGCACGAAGGGCTCGTTCGCGTAGAAGGTCCGGTAGAGCTCATCCACCTCCCGCGCATCCACATCACGACGCAGGACCGCGTAGGCCGTTGTCAGGATACCCCGCGAGACCGGCGCGAGATGTGGAACGAAGGTCAGCTTGACTGGCGTCCCGGCCACGCTACTCAGCGCCTGGACCGTCTCGACAACGTGCTGGTGCGTACCCACACGGTAGGGGGTCAGGTTTCCATCCCGGTCGGGAAAGTGGTACAGCGCCCCGGGTTTCTTCCCAGCACCGGAGATGCCGGTCTTCCCATCGACGATAATCGAAGCTGGATCCACCAGCCCTTCTGTCAGCGCCGGTGCCAGGCTAAGGATCATCGCGACCGCGAAGCAGCCTGGATTACCCACGAGGCGGGCGCCTTTGATCCGCTCCCGGAAGAGTTCAGGAAGGCCGTAGACTGCCTTCCCCAGGAGCCCCGGTGCCTCGTGTGGCCGACCAGCGACCGAAGGATGACGACGGGCATATTCGGAGTACCGTTCCGGCGAACCAAAGCGGAAGTCCCCGCTGTAGTCAAGCACCGCCGCGCCGCGCTCAAGAGCCCGGGCCGCGTATTGCATGCCGACACGGTCCGGCGTGGCGAAGACCACGAGATCGCAGTCCCTACCGATCCGATCCTCACTGGCATCCTCGACGACACGGTCGCAGAAGCCGCGCAGGTGAGGGAAGAAATCGCTCAAGGGACGCCCAACATCGTTCTTCGCCAGCAGATCCCCGATCTCGATCTCCGGATGCCGCAGAAACAGTTCGATAATCCCCAGACCACCGTAACCGGTCGCCCCGACTACCTGCGCCCGAATCATGTCCTCTCCTCTATCCCCGGGGCACGATGCCCCCAGCTCCCCGCGCCCATGCGCGGTCGACCGGGGCCCTTAGGCCTCCCCGGTCCTCTCCGTACACGCGGTACGTATTGTACCGTGAAGAGATTCCCGACGCGGCCTCGATGCCCTGGTTTTGTGTAATCCAACGGCTTACAGCGAATGAGCGGGTTGAATAGACAAGCGCTGGCACGGTCTCATATCCCGGCACTCGGGGCACTGCTGATGAAGAGCCCCCAGCGGCCGGACTTTCCAAACCCATTGGGGAATTCTGATAGAATCGGCGCGTTAGCCGCCCTCATCGCGCCGCGCGGTGCCATCTCGCGTGCGATGGGGACAGTGCTGCATATGAACCGGTCCACGTGGGCATACCTGGAGATAGAGAGGTCACGCCAATGCTAACGATCACGGCCGACCGTTTACGAGCAGTGACCAGCCGCATCTTCGAAGCCGCCGGCACACCCCCGGATCTCGCAGCCCAGATGGCTGATGTGCTGGTCGAGAGTAACCTGGTGGGCCACGACTCGCACGGCGTCATTCGGATCCCCGCCTATCTCGAGCAGATTCGCCGGGGAACCCTGGTCCCATCAGCCCGGCCAGAGGTGATCAGCGAGACGCCGGGGAGCGCGCTCGTGGATGGAAAATACGGCTTCGGGCATATCGCCGCCGCCTTCGCGACCGAGGTCGCTGTCCGCAAAGCGAAAGAGGCGAAGGCAGTCGTTGTCGCGATTGTCCGCTGCAACCATATCGGTCGGCTCGGTGAATGGGCCGAGCGTGCCGCGGCGCGCGACGTGATCGCTATTGTGGTGGTCGGCGGTAGTGGCGGACCGGGACTCGCCGCTCCATACGGCGGGGCAGCGCGTGCGCTGGGGACGAATCCGATCAGTATCGGCATTCCCGGCGGTACGATGCCGGACCTGCTAGTCGATTTTGCGACGACAGCGATCGCCGAGGGCAAGGTTCAGGTGGCCCGCGCAAAGGGAGAGCCGCTTCCCCCCGGCTGCATCCTCGATAAGGATGGCAATCCGAGCACAAATCCAGAGGATCTCTACGCGGGCGGCATGCTTCTCCCCTTCGGTGGGCACAAGGGGTACGGACTGGCAATGGTTGTCGAGATGCTGGGCGGGGCGCTTGCACCCGGCGTGATTTATAACGGAGACGGGCGACGCGGCGGTGCGGTCATTATTGCCATTGATGCCACGACCTTCTGCACCCTCGCCGACTACGAGAGTTCGGCTGACTTCACCCTGCGCCGGATCAAGGCCGTCCCCCCGGCTCGCGGCTTCAGCGAAGTACTCCTGCCCGGTGAGCCAGAGCGGCGGAGCAGAGAGCAGCGCCTGCGCAACGGGATTCCGGTGCCCGAGGCTACCTGGGAGGCCATCAC
>DATGMJ010000156.1:0-3126 GCA_035293685.1 Chloroflexota bacterium
ACCAGCTACCGGGGTGCCCAGATCTTCGAGATCGTTGGCCTGAACGAGGACCTGGTGGCTCGCTGTTTCCCTGGCACGCCGAGCCGGATCCGTGGGATTGGGCTTGCTGAGATTGCGGAGGATGTGCTGGCCCGACACACGGCCGCCTTTGGCTCCCTGGATGGGAAGGGCCGCCTGGGCGACCCGGGCCTCTACCGCTTCCGGCGGGACGGCGAGTACCACGCCTTTAACCCGTTCGTCGTGCGCGCGCTCCAGAAGGCGGCAAAGAGCGGCTCCTATGCAGATTACCGGGTCTTTTCGGATCTGCTGCGCAACCGCGAGCCGGCGGTCCTGCGCGATCTCCTCCGCTTCAAGCCGCGCCAGCCCATCCCGATCGAGGAGGTGGAGCCGGTGGAGGCGATCCGGCGCCGCTTCACGACCCAGGCGATGTCGCTGGGAGCGCTGAGCCCGGAGGCGCACCAGACGATCTCGATCGCGATGAACCGAATCGGCTCGCGGAGCAACACCGGCGAAGGGGGCGAGGATCCCTCCTGGTACCGCTGGAACGGCGGGGGCGATTCGCCGGATAACAAGACCAAGCAGGTGGCGTCGGCGCGCTTCGGGGTCACGACCGAGTATCTAGCTCACGCTGAGGAGCTCGAGATCAAGATGGCCCAGGGCTCGAAGCCGGGCGAGGGGGGGCAGCTGCCGGCCCACAAGGTGACGGCGATGATCGCGCGCTTCCGGCACGCGATCCCGGGCATTCCCCTGATCTCGCCGCCGCCGCACCACGATATCTACAGCATCGAGGATCTGGCCCAGCTGATCTACGACCTCAAGCAGGCCAACCCGCGCGCGAAGGTGGGCGTGAAGCTCGTCGCCGAGTCGGGGGTCGGGACGATCGCGGCGGGGGTGGCGAAGGCGTATGCCGATTACATCCTGATCAGCGGCCAGGACGGCGGCACCGGCGCCTCGCCGCTGAGCTCGATCAAGAACGCTGGCTGTCCCTGGGAGCTCGGTCTTTCCGAGACCCAGCAGGTGCTCGTGATGAATGATCTGCGGGGACGGGTGGTCCTGCGGGTGGATGGCGGCTTCAAGACCGGCCGGGACGTGGTGATCGCGGCGATGCTCGGGGCGGAGGAGTTTGGATTCGGCACGGCGAGCATCGTCGCCATCGGCTGTGATATGGCGCGCCAGTGCCATCTGAACACCTGCCCGACCGGCATCGCGACCCAGCGAGAGGACCTGCGGAAGAAGTTCACCGGCCGGCCGGAACAGCTGATCAACTTCCTGACCCTGGTCGCTGAGGAGGTCCGGGAGATTCTCGCAAGCCTTGGCTTCCGCCGGTTGGATGAGATCATCGGGCGGGTCGATCTGCTCGAGCAGATCCCCGAGCGGACCGGCCGTCACGCGCTGGTCGATCTGAGCCAGATCCTGGCCGACGTTGATCCGAGCGGTCAGCGGCCGCGCAAGCACATCCAGGAGCGCAACGATCGTGAGGATACGCCGCTTGACCTCACGATCATGGCCGACGCGGCCGATGCCCTGGAAGGGCGGCGGAGCGTCGAGCTCCGATACCCGATCCGGAACAGCAACCGCGCTGTGGGTGCGCGGCTGTCGGGCGAGATCGCCCACCGGTACGGCCTGGACGGCCTGCCAGGAACGACGATCACGATCTTCCTGAACGGGAGCGCGGGCCAGTCGTTCGGGGCCTGGTGCGTGAACGGCGTGCGCCTGATCCTGGAGGGCGACGCTAACGACTACGCCGGCAAGGGCATGTCCGGCGGCGAGATCGTGATCCGCCCGCCGCGCGAGGCGCGCTTCATCTGGAAGGATAACGTGATCGTCGGCAACACGGTGCTCTACGGGGCGACCGGCGGGCGCTTCTTCGCGGCTGGCCGTGCGGGTGAGCGCTTCGCGGTGCGGAACAGCGGCGCGGTGGCGGTGGTCGAAGGGTGCGGTGATCACGGCTGCGAGTACATGACTGCGGGAGTGGTCGTGGTGCTCGGGCCAACCGGGCGCAATTTTGCCGCGGGGATGTCCGCGGGCACCGCGTTCGTGCTGGACGAGCGTGACGAGTTTCCTGACCGATGCAATCGTGAGCTGGTAAGCCTGGAGCGCGTCACCGCCGAGGCGGACATCGCCCTCCTGCGCAGTTTGATTGAGGAGCATCAGAGCCGGACCGAGAGCCCATGGGCGGCACATCTCCTGGCGAACTTCGCGGAGTATCTGCCCTTCTTCTGGAAGGTCGTGCCGCACCCGCCCGTGGTGAATACCGAAGGGAAGGACGCACACGGCACGGTGGCCATCGTCCATGCCCATCCGCACGCGCACGGTCAGGCTGGCACGGCGCCGCGCGCAGGCGGCCAGTCAGAGACAGCGCCGGCGCGCTGAGTCGGTGCGCCGGCTGGCGGTGGCGGCGTTCATGCCCCGTGGCTCGCGGCCAGCCGGCGCCATTGTGGGGACCGGAGTCTTCTCCGTTATTGGGGCGTAGCGGCCTGCTTCCGTGGGGGAACGGCTTGACAGGCACTGCGGGTGTTGCTAGACTGCGTCTGGCTGGCGACGCGGCCGAGGGAGCCTTGTCATCATTCTTGTTCCCTGCTCGTTATGACCTTCTCCAACAAGAGGTGGTGGAGCATGACGTGCCGACGGTGCGGCCAGGGGATGCGCCAGATTAACTCGAGCTGGGCAAAGATCAAGCTCTTCTGGTGCGTTCGCTGCCATCTCTTCGTCGAACGCCGCGAAGCGGGCTGATCTGCTTTCATCCGTTCGATGTTTCTCGGGGCACCGTCGCCAGCCTCTCGAAGCCGCTTTCAGCTGGTCGATCTGAATCTGGTGCCGCCGGAGTACCGGCGTCGGCTGTTTCCATTCCTCTCGGTTGGCCTGGTTTTCATTCTCCTCGGGGGCCTTCTTCTCCTGTACGCCGCCCTCTATGTCCGCACCTACGGCGATCTCGAAGTGGCTCAGCTGGCGACCCGAGTGAGCCAGGCGCGTGCGGCGATCGAGACGGCGACCGGCGACAGTACGGCGCGGGCGCGCGCCGAGCAGCTCCGGGCCATGCGCAACGACTACCGCGTCCTGACCGAGCGGCAGGTTCACTGGGGTGATGTCCTCCAGGTGATCGCGGATGTGCCGCCCGGCATCATT
>DATGMJ010000157.1:0-2358 GCA_035293685.1 Chloroflexota bacterium
CAGGAGGTTGAGATCGCCCGGCGGGGCGAGAATGCGGTATGCCACCTCGCGCTGGACCATGACGACCAACAGGACCGGTCGCCGCTCGGCCTCCAGGAAGTGCCGTAAGGCGGCCGATGTGATGTAGTATGGCAGATTCGCGATTACCTTGTACGGGTGATCGCCAACCAGGCTGGCGGGCTCGACCTTGAGGGCGTCCTGCTCGACGATTTCGACGCTTGGCGTGCGCTGGAACGTTTTGCGCAGCGCCTGCACCAGTCCGCGGTCGATCTCGATCGCGACCACTCGCGCCGCTCGCGCCGCGAGGTGGTGAGTGAGATGGCCGAGGCCGGGGCCGATTTCCAGGACCACGTCGTCCGGGCCGACGTCCCCCGCCTCGATGATCCTGGTCAGGATGTGCTCGTTGATCAGGAAGTTCTGTCCGAATCCCTTGTGAGGGCGGAGGCCAAGCTCTTTCAGCAAGGTCCGGATAGCCGGAGGGGCCTCGGGCGGCTGGCCGCGAGTGATCGTCGGCTCACGACGCTCGGCGGGCTCGTCGCCTGGTCCGGGAAGCGGAATCGACCGCATGTAGCCGCCCTCGGGAGCCCTTCGGCGACGCGCCGAGTGGGAGGATGAGGATATTTTCTGGTCGTGCACCCGCCTTTGATCGAGGCTTACCGGCTTGCACGGGCCAATCGGCTCAGGTCAGGTAGCCCTGCGGCACCCGGAAGGATCCGCTTACCGTTGCTTTCTTCCGAACCTGGCGGGATTCACAGGCTTCCGCCGCGCAGGACCCAACCGTCGTTGCCTATGCGCACGTGTAGTCCCGACGAGCACGGGACCGGGGGCGGGGATTCGATCCCGCTGGAGCGGTTTGCGGGTACAGGGCACCGCTAGCTCCCCGTCTAGCACGGCCATGATGATCATACTGGCCTACTGTAGCCCGCGTCAAGGAGCAGGGCAGGCAGCCGCCGTAGTGCCGCCGTGCACCCTCACCCGGCTTGTCCCGGACAGCCGGCCATGGCATAATCGCACTCGTCCAGGCAAGGTGACACGGGTGTCAGACGTCGAGAATCTGGTTGCTCTGAAGTCAACCAAGGCTCAGCTCGAGGTGGGGCTGATCTACCTCAAGCGGCGTCACGCCGAGCTCGAGCGGCAGTTAGCGCTTGTTCAGGGACAGCGCGGCCATCCCCGCCTTCACCCTGATGCGCTCCTGCAACTCCAGCGGACCGTGCAAGACCACGCGATTCAGATCGAGCGGCGCAAGCGGGAGATCCAGGAGATCGAGGAGCGCATCCAGGCACTCCAGAGCCAGTCCGAGCGCGGCGACCTGCAGCGGTTGTCCGCAGAGCATGCCGAGGTAACCAGGCAGATCGGTGAGCTGCGCGAGCGCATCCTCGCGACCCTGCGGGAGCTTGCTGGCCCTCTCCGGCAGTATGAGGAGCTTGCCGAGCGCAAAGGATACCTCGCGCGGGCGATCGCCGAGCGCACCGGACGGGATCAGGCCTACACGAACTACATCGAGAGCGCCCTGTTCCGCCAAAGCGAGTACGATGACGATGTGCGCTATACGCTTGAAACCCTTCGCCGCCAGCGCATCGTTGCCTGATCCATGGGTGCCCAATCTACCGAGGACCCGGGCCATCTCGCCCGGGCCCTGCGCCCTCAGTCGCAGGTAGTCCAGTCCGGCCCGAGGAGCGCGTCGAGTTCCTCGCCGCTCATCGTCTCGACCTTCTTCAGGTGCTCGGCGACCGCGACCAGCTTATCGCGCCGCTCCGACAAGATCATCCGCGCTGTCGCGAATGCCTCGTCAATCAACTGCATCGCCGCGCGGTCAACCTGGGCGGCCAGATCAGCGCTCAGCGGACTGGCATCGCGACCAGGTGTGGCAACGATGCCCAGGTCGCTCATGCCGAACTCAATGACCATGCGTCGGGCCAGGTCTGAGACCGCCTCGAGATCCTGCCGAGCCCCCGTTGTCACGTCCCCAAAAACGAGCTCCTCGGCCGCGCGGCCGCCGAGGAGTGATGCCAGGCGCGCCTTGAGCTGAGCCCGGCTCGTCAGGTAGCTGTCCTCGCGCGGCGCCTGCACCGTGACCCCCAGCGCCTGGCCGCGTGAGATGATCGAGACCTTCTGGACCGGTAGCGCGTGGCGGAGCGCCTTCATGACCAACGCGTGGCCAACTTCATGGTAGGCGATGATGGACCGCTCGTACTCGCTGACCACGCGGCTCCGACGCTCCGGGCCCGCCACGACCCGCATGATTCCTTCTTCGAGCTCTTCCCGGCCGATGACTGGTTTGTTTGCCCGCGCGGCGAGGATCGCCGCCTCGTTGAGCAGATTCGCCAGATCGGCCCCGGAGAAGCCTGCTGTCTGCTG
>DATGMJ010000158.1:0-10886 GCA_035293685.1 Chloroflexota bacterium
GGCCCTTGACTGTCTGCTCATCGACCCGAATGCGCAGGCGCGGGAAGATATCCAGCGCGGCGTCTCGGCGGTAGCACTTGAAGCCGCACTGCGTGTCGCGCAGTCCCCTGAGGACGAGGAGGCGAACGACCGAGTTGAAAACCCGTCCCATCAGATGTCGATGCGGAGGCTCACCGAAGCGCCGGGCGCCCGGCGCTTCGCGCGAGCCGATGACCACTCCGAAGCCGTCCTGAACGAGCGGGAGGAACTTGGTGATCTCCTGGATCGGCATCGAGAGGTCTGCATCGCACTGGAAAACGATCTCACCGTGGCTTGCCAGAACGCCCGATCGGACGGCATACGCCTTTCCCCGATGGGGATTCCGAAGGACGCGCAGATCTGGCCATTGCGCCTGCCATCCCTCGGCGACGGCCGCTGTGCGATCTTCGCTCCCGTCATCGACGACGATGACCTCCGCCGTATACGGCTGCCGGCTCAGATAGTCTCGAATCGCCTGCAGTGTGATCGGAAGACGGTTCTCCTCATTATAGGCAGGAACGACGATGGAGAGCATGGGACGCAAGGCCACGATCGTGCTCCGCTTGGAAATCCGGGACGATCTGCTCGACGACCGCCCCCCGCTCAACCACTATACGGCACCCCGCCACTCAGCGCAAGGATCGCACCTGACTGTGCCTGGATCTGCGCCCGGCGGGATAGTTGAAGAAGATGAGGCATCCCAGCGCGATGACCAGATCCCCCACACTGATGACAACCGGCTCGCGGAACGGCAGGGGAACCATGATCCGGTCCCCCAGCCAGGCCAGGCGGGTCGCTGACCCTATGGGAACGAAGGGCCACCACTGCCCGGCTGCACTTCGCTGGGCGATCGCCGTAAGGAACCCGCTTGCGGCGTACTGGTTGGGATCCCCCGGCATCTGACCGCCATTCAGAGCGATCACCGTGAAGTTCATCCCGAGACCAGCTAGCAGGATCACGAAGCCGGGGTAGCGCGCATTCGCCAGGAGGAAGCCGCCGACACACATGAGCGATGCGAGGTACAGCCACGCGCCGAGGAAGAAGCCGGACGGGAACGGCCGTACTGATAAGAAGGGCGAAAGAACGGCAAGGTTGACAGCAATATGGAGGAGGACGCCGATCGCCGCGAGCGGCCACAGTCGAAATGGTCCGTGGACGAGCGCCTCGATCGGAAGCCCCCGGAGCACGGCGAGGCCGAGCGCGGCGATGGTGGTGAGGACGAAGAACATCCCGCGGTCCGCTAGTCCCCCCCCTCGGCCAGCCGTCGGATGATCGCCGACGTCGGGGGAAGGGTCTCATCAAGGATCTCGTAGACGGTCCGGAGCAGGTGGAGGGGGCTGAAAGGCTTGATGAAGTGCTCGCGGATCCCGAGTGCCTGGCTTCGAGCCAGGTCGTCCGAGCTTCCGCGGGCCGTCAGCATGATGATCGGAACGCCGACCGTCGCCGGGCGCGACCGCAATGCCGTGGCGACCGCAAAGCCGTCCATATCGGGCATCATCACATCGAGCAGGATGAGGTCCGGCGTCCGGGAAAACGCGTGCGCGAGCGCTGTTGCCCCGTCACCGGCGACAACAACATCAAAGTCGGCGGTTCCCAGCGTCAGCGTGACCAGACGCTGGACCGACAGGTCGTCGTCAACCAGCAGAATATGCTTCCGCATGAGAGCGTTCCTCCCCGGGGTGAGTCGCATCCATGCCGCGCTCGGCCCTATCCGTGCTCGTGCGCAAGGAAGGCTGACGCTCGTCTGGGGGAAGAATCGGCACGGTAAAGGTAAAAGTGCTGCCCCGTCCCGGTTCGCTCTCCACCCAGATGCGCCCCCCGTGTGCGTCCACGAGGTGCTTGACGATTGCCAGACCGAGGCCGCTTCCTCGGACCCGGTGGGCCAGGGCATTGTCCACCCGGTAGAACTTCTCGAAAAGCCGCCCGATCTTATCGGGCGGCAGGCCGATCCCCTGATCAGCGACCGAGATGGCGATCTCTTGCTCGGTACACCAGGCCCGGACATCGATGCGGCCGCCATCCGGCGAGTACTTGATCGCGTTCGTCAGAAGATTATCGAGGACCTGCCGCAGCCGGACCGCGTCACCGCGAACCCGCGGCAGGGGGCTTAAGCGGTGGTAGATGATCTGGTGCCGATCCGACTGACGGGAGAATTCGCGTACGGTCCGACGGAGCAAGGGATCGAGGTCGATCTCGATCAGCTCCAGGCGCAATCGCCCCGCTTCCATATGCGATACATCGAGGAGGTCATCAACGAGGCGCTGCATGTGCTGGGCCTGGCGGAGGATCTCGCCGGCCATCTCGCGCACGGTCTCGGTATTGGTATCGATCATCGTCAGGAGCTCGGCGAAGCCCATGATCGGGGTCAGCGGACTGCGCAGCTCATGCGATACCGTCGAGACAAACTCGGCCTTGAGTATGTTCAGGTGATGGAGCGCGCGCGTCTCAGCCGCCTCCTTCTGGAGCCGCGCCTTTTCGATTGCCACGGCGGCCTGGTCAGCGATCACCCCCAGGATGCGGAGGTCGTCCGCTGTGTATGCCTCGGGCTGCTCTGCGGCCACGACGATCATTCCGACCGTCCGATCGCCAGCGGTCAGCGGAACGGCCAAGGCCGCCTCGATATGCTCCGGCGCCGCGGCCGCTGGGAGCTCCTCGACTATAGCCCGTGCCTCCGCACCGGTCACGAGCACCGGCTCCCGCACCCGGGCGAGTCGGGTGGTCTTTGGCGCTTCTGGCTCATCTGCCGGTGCTGTGAGCGGGCTCCCGCTCAGACGACCAAAGGCGAGGCGGAACGCCTCACCCCCCTCATCCCGCAGGAGGATGCAGAAGCAGCGCGTATCGAAGACCCGTCCGGCCTGCTCGTAGATCACGCCCCAGAGATGCGAGGGATCGGCCGCGCGGGCCAGCGCGCCGGTGATCTCATTGAGAAGCGAGAGTTCGGCGGTGCGGCGTTGCAATTCGTCCATGCGACGGAGCAGATCCCGCTGGGTCGTCTGGAGCGACTCGGCCAGGGAGAACGAAACGTAGACCCCGACCAGGATGACCGCGACGAGAGCCAGGCTCCAGGGCGCAGTCTCCCAGAGCATGGCGATGATGATCCCGACCACGACCATGGCCGCATATTGGGCCAGCATCTCCAGGTTGGCGAGGTTCCAGACGTACAGCAAAGGACGCCCCTGGGATAGGGCGATGACGGCAGCAACCAGGCCGGAGTTGATCACGAAGTAGCTTAGGGCGAGGACCGCCAGAGCGCATCCCCCGGCGAAGGTATTGAAGCCCGGCGCAGGTCCGCCGCCGAGCGCGATTGCGGTCGCTTCGTAGAGTCCGCCGGCCACGCCCGTCGTCAGGATGTACTGGGCGACATTAAACACCGCCTTCACCCACGGCCGCCGCAGGATCAAGTGGGAGCCTACTGTGGCTACCACGATCGCCGGCAAGGTCAAGGTTGCCCCCAGGAGGAGAATCGACGCGATGAACATTGCCGAGACGATCGTTCGCTGATCCCCGGCCGGTGTCGTGATCACACGGAGCTCGGTGACCAGGGAAGCAATTCCTAGGATCAGCAGGAGAGGAACGATCTCGTGCGTCGGAACCCGAATCGGGGACGGAAAGCGGAGGAGATACAGGGATAAAAGGGCCGCCGCGATAACCACGGCGACAACGTATACCCGCGCCTTTCGGGGCAACGTCCAGAACAAAGCCCCTATCCCGTGTCTACGTGGAGTTCCACCGTGTTCTCCGGCTGAGTGCCCCGTCTGGAACGTACTCGGCCAGAGAACCTTATTCTACCCTACCAGCGAAAGCCGTGGCGAGCGACCATCCTCCAGAGCCAGCGCACCAGAATCACCAAGCCGTCTCCCCTTCTTCGTCTCTGGCGATCACCACTGGGCGCCGGCCCCAGCCGCCGCGGCGATTGCCGCAACTAGGCAGGCGACCACGAAAAGACGATACGCCAACCAGCCTATCCGCCTCATGACCCCCCCCTCGAACGACTATCCTGCTGCCAGGTCTAAATACCCGTTACCAGTATAACGGTCCGGGGGGTCGACATCGGTTAAGGGTTGGGGGGATTCTGGTTAAGGTTTGGGAAACGATCTGTCGTCGGGTCATCCAGCATGTACCCGAAGCCCCGCACTGTCCGGATGTACCGCGGTCGGTCCTTGTCCGGTTCGATCTTGTGGCGCAGGTGGCGAATGTGGACCTTCACGATCTCCTGGGCCTCCCGCTCGTTGTACGGCGCATCCTGGATCTCTCGCAGGAGATCGACCGCGCTGACCACTCGCCCTGCGTTCCGGGCGAGAACACTGAAGATGCGAAACTCGGTCGGCGTCAGGTCAATCGGCTCGCCATTTCGACGGACCTCGATCCGCCGCAGGTCAATGACCAGATCGCCGACCGCGATCGTCTCCCCCGTCTCAGCCGGGCGTTGACCGCTCCGCCGAAGGAGGGCATCAACCCGGGCAAGGAGCACCCGGACGCTAAAAGGCTTGGTAAGGTAGTCATCGGCGCCGAGCTCGAAGCCGTGCAGGACGTGGTTCTCCTGGGCCAGTGCGGTTAGCATAAGGATGGGGGTGGGGCCCAGCCGGCGGATGGAACGACAGACCTCGAAGCCGTCCATGTCGGGGAGAAGGAGGTCCAGGATGACCAGATCTGGCCGTGTCTGCCGATACAGCGTCAGCGCCGCCGCCCCGGACGAGGCCAGATCGACCTCGATCCCTCCGCCTTGGCGAAGCGCAAAGAATACCATGCGTTGAATGGTCTCGTCGTCCTCCACCAGCAGCACGCGCGCCATGTCCGGTCACCCCACCAGCCGCTCGGCCTATTATAGGATTGTCCGACTGGCCACGCAAGAACGGTCACCAGCCGATCCCTGCTCCTCGCCTGCTTCTCATTGACAGTCTATCTCGCCTCATGGTACAGTCGCCTCGGGTATGGAAGGAGGTGGTGTGCAGATGGATAGTACGCGTTGTCCGAGCTTGGGTGTCCAGTGCACGCTGGAGGGTGGGATCAGCTAAGCTGATTGCGCGCCCTTCCAGAGCCTGGTGTGCGCGCACCTGCTTGGCAACCTGGCGCCGGGGAGATCGTCTCCCCGGCGTCGCCATTTTCCGGCTCCTGGCGCGACCTACCGAAATAAGGGATGGGCTGACTAGAAGCAGTGGATGATACGGGCGTGCTGGGGCATGGTTGAGAGCATGGCAAGCTATCGTCCCCTGTCTGAACGGGCGATCAGCCGGGATCTCCGGACGCGGACCATCGGGAGTCGGATCGTCTGTCTTCAGACGGTCGGATCCACTAATGACTGGATTGCGGCGGCCGCGCGAGAAGGTGCGGCCGAGGGGCTCGCGGTCTTCGCCGAGGAGCAGACCGCCGGGCGCGGCCAGGCCGGGCATCGCTGGGTTGCTCCGGTAGGGCGCTGTCTGCTTGGATCGGTGCTTCTCCGTCCCCCGGTGCCTCCATCCTCGCTCTTCCTCCTCACTATGCTGGCCGCCACTGCCGCGGCCGCCGCGACCAGCGAGCTATCCGGCCTGCCGATTCGTCTCAAGTGGCCAAACGATCTAATCGGCCCCCGCGGCAAGATCGGCGGCATTCTGGTCGAGACGAGCATCTTGGGTGAGCGGGTCGAGTACGCGGTTGTGGGAATCGGTATCAACGTGAATCTTCCGCGAAGAATGCTGACCGCGATCCCCGGAGCCGACAGCCTCCAGGCGGCAGTGGGGCACCGCCTCAACCGGAATCATCTCGCACGCGCTCTTCTACGCCACCTGGATGCACGCTACAGCCTCCTGCGCGGCGGGCGTGCCGCGGCCATTGCCGACGAGTGGCGCAATCGCCTGGGAACTCTCGGCCGACGGGTCCGCCTGCGGCGTGATGGCAAGGAAGATATCCCGCTCGTCGCCGAGGGCGTGACCGACGACGGCGCACTCATCGTGCGTGCCCCGGACGGTTCGCAGTTGATTATTCGCGCGGGCGAGGTCTCGATCCAGGAGGAGTGAGGAGGACGTGAAGCCGGTCCGGAGCGAGAGCCGGACAGATTGGCTCGACCACACCATTCGGCCCTGCTGGGGGCTCGCCAGCCGCTAGCGTCAGTCGGACGCCTGCCTGCGCACGTATCCTCGCCAGGCGGTCTGGGCCACTGGGCAGGCCGCGCCGCCCGCACCTTCACAGTACATGCGGAGGAGGTACAGCAGGCCCTGTTGCCGCCGTGCGGTAGAGAGGATGCCCTGTGGGAGACCTAGCTCCGTGATCAGCCGCGTGGTGAGCCCATAGCCGCCGGAGCGGGGCGCTCTGCGGAAGACGTCCCAGACCACCCTGGCCAGCTCTCGATCACCGTCCCCGTCTGCCCAGGCGAGGGCGAATGGGAGAACGACGTTGATGACGATCTCGCGAGCCCGATCGTGTCCGAGAAGGGCCGCGGGTCCCCCGGGGAGGGGACGCCCGAAGTCGGCGTGGCTCGCCCAGTACCCTCGGGGATCCTCCACGGTGATCACGGCTTCGATCTCGGCGATCGCGCGGCCGCCTGCGCGCAGGGGCGTGAGGAATGCCTGGTCCAGCCCGCGATCCCGGTAGCGCTCGATCAGGTAAGCTGCGGCCACGATGCGCCGTGGGGGATAGTTTGCCGGTCGGACCCCCGCAAAGGCCCAGTCGGATGCGCTCAACCCTATCCCCTGCCACTCCCGATGGTACAGCGCCCAGATCGTTTCCAGGTTATTGGCCTCTCGTTGATCTTCCCATCCCATCCGCGTCCCCGGTCGCTCGGACGGGAGCAGGCCGGCGGCGCCGAGAAGGATAGCGCGCCCCAGGTCGCGCGCATCAGCGGGCGGTCTCCGTCCCATCAATGCGGTCAGAAGGCCTGCTGGCACCGCCTGGGCCAGCCGCGCGAAGGCAGAGCGATTGCGGCTAAAGCCGAGCGCATCGAGGAGAAACGCGTAGGCGACCTGCTCCGGCGGCTGCCGTGTCAGCTCTGCCTCGACTCGCGCCGCGCGCTGGATCAGACGGCGATCGCCCAGGTCGTCCAGGAGGGCGCTAAGCGCTGCGGTCGAGAGCCGGCGGGCCAGTTCGTGGCATCGCGCGGCCGCGGCTGTATTAGGATCGGCCGCCTCCAGACGGGAGGTCGGGATCACCAGCGTGGGGATCGGCTGTCCCGTGGGGTCCAGCGGTGCCGGGCCGTCGGCGGCGAGCACGACGTGCAGAATAACGCCCCGATAGCGAGGATCGCGGTCGTGGCCATGGACGAACCAATCGCTTGACCGACGGTGGAACTCGACATCTCCCTCAAGCAGAGTCCCATCGTCGAAGGCCAGGAGGGCTCCCCGCACATCCGGGCCCGCGCCGCCCGGGCAACGGCCGCGAAAGACGATCTGAAGGTGGCGTCCATCCGTCGTGACGAGCGGGCCCGCGAGCCCACGCTGCCAGGCCCAAGCGAGCCGTCGCTCGTCGGCGTCGTCTGGCATCCTCTGCCGCGCTACTCGCGCAGAACCCGTCCCCGCTTCTCGGCGGGGAGCCAGCCGAACGGATCCATGTGGCCGGGCGGCGGGTGATACTCCAGCCCGATGTAGCCGGTGTAGCCCGATTCCTCAACCGCCCGCAGGACATTTGCCAGGTTGATCTCGCCGAGGCCAGGCATCACCCGCCCCGGCGCATCGGCGACTTGGATATGACCGATTCGGGCCACGTTTGCCCGAAAGGTCTCGATGAGGTTCCCCTCCATGACCTGCAGGTGATAGAAGTCGTGCTGGAAGCGCACGTTGGGCAACCCGACAGCGTCAATCAGGGCTATGCCCTCTGCAGAGCGCGTGATGAAGTAACCCGGGTTATCACGCTCGTTCAGCGCCTCAACGAGGAGCATGATCCCCGCGTCTGCCGCGCGCGTTCCCGCCGCTCGCAGACGGCGGACGGCTACCTCGAACTGTTCCTCGCGCGAGGCGCCGGGAACGCGCCGCCCAGCCAGGACATTGATCCGCCGTGCGCCCAGGCGGCGGCAGATAGCCATCGCCTCGTCGAGGCGGTACCAGAACCGCTCCTCCGCCTCTGGCACGGCAAGGTGGCCGCGCGGATATTCGGGGTCTGCCTCGGTATCGATCAGGGCAAGGCGCAGTCCGTACCGACGAAGAAGGGCCTCGAGCTGATCCAGGTCCTCGCGCTGGGGAAAGAGGATCTCTACCGTGGTGAAACCTGCATCGGCGATCCGCCGAAACCGCTCATCCCAGGGCAGGGGTCCCGGCAAATAGCTCGCATTGACCTCGTAGCAGATTGATGCTGTGGCTACCACTGCTTCCCTTCCAGCGCCGTCCGATCGCCCGCGTCGCCCGCGCGGTGCTCAGGCGTGGGGCACGCTTGCGGGGCGGACCTCGATGCCGGCCTCGCGCTCCAGCACGCGTACGAGGCCGGCCATATCATCGTCTCCCATACCAAGTGCCCGCGCCTCTCGGAAGATCTGGCGGGCGACACCGCCCAGGAGAAGACGCACGTTCAGTTCGTCGCTCAGCTCGTCGATCAGGCCGAGGTCCTTGAGGACCACGTTGATCGAGGTGCCGGCGGTGAAGTTCCGCTCGAGCATCATTGGCACGTTCCGCGTGAGCATCGCACTACTCCCGAAGCTGGTGCGCAGGATATCCAACATCACTGACGGATCGGCACCGGCTTTGACACCCAGGACCATCGCTTCAGCAGCAGCAGCCGCGTGAATGCCGACCAGGAGCTGGTTGGCGAGCTTGATCGTACTGCCGGCGCCGGTCGGTCCGACGAGGCGAATATTCTTGCCCATCGCCTCGAAGACCGGCCGGGCGCGCTCGAAGGTAGCCTCGTTCCCGCCAACCATGATCGTCAGCGTGCCGGCCTGGGCACCGGCCGGGCCGCCGCTGACAGGGGCATCGAGGAAATCTGCCCCCCGTGCGCGCGCCGCCTCGGCACACCGCCGGCTCGTAGTAGGGCTTACCGTGCCGTGATCAACCAGGATCTGGCCCGGCCGGACTGCCTCGATCAATCCGTCCGGCCCGAAGTAGACCTCTTCGACCGATCGGGTGTTGGTCAGGCAGGTCAGAACGATATCGGCGGCCCGTGCGACCTCGGCGGGCGATGCGGCCGGGTGGGCACCCTCCTTGGCCAGTTCATCGACCGCGGCCCGGCTCCGATTATGGACGGTTACTACAAAGCCCGCGCCGAGCAGACGCCGGGTCATGGGCCGTCCCATCTTGCCCAGCCCGATAAAACCAACCTTCATAGGGTACTCCTCCCGGGATGCGGGGTAACCTCAGGCGCCCGCATTATACCACGCCCCGGACAATCCAATCGGGCAGACCAGTGCTTGGTCGGGGCGTGAATACGGCAGTTTCAGAGCGTACCAACCCTCAGCTGGTCGAGGAGGTAGCGGCGGTTGATCAGGATCTTCTCCTCGACCGTTCCCTCGCCCTCGGCTGGACGAGGGGGATCGAGATCCAGGGTGATCCAGCCCTGGTAGCCGCGTTCCTGGAGAAACGCCCAGATCCCGGCCAGATCGACCCCGCCTGTGCCAAGATCTTTATAGAGGATCTGCCGACGGTGCTCCTCGACCGTCGGGGTCGGCCCGGTGTAGCCGCGGTACTCCGGTCGGGTATCCTTCCAGTGAAGCGCCGCGAGTCGTTCGTAGTAGGTCCGGATCATCTCCAGAGGATCGCCGCCCCCGAGGTTGATCTGCGCGGTGTCCACAATCAGATCCACGTAGCGCGGATCGGTCAGCTCCATGAGGCGGTGAACCTCGTGCGGCCGCTCAACCGGTCCCCAGATGTGCGGATGAGCGGCGATCCGAATGCCGTACTCGCTCAGGGTGCGCCGCCCGATCTCTTCAACCGTCGCGGCGATGGCACGCAGGTGCTCGTCGGTCGTCCCTCCGGGCGGTCGACTTCCCAGGTTGATCTTGAAGTGGCGACAGCCGAAGAGGTGGAGGAAATCACGGGCAAAGGTCACGTGGTCCTCGATGGTCTGCTGGCGGCGCGCCGCATCGATGAAGTCGGTCGACTGGCCGGGACCGCCGTTCGAGCAGGTGACCATCGTGATGCCGTGCTGATCAAGGAGCTCCTTGAGCTCCGCCGGACGGTCCAGGTAATGCATGGTTAGGCTGCGATAGGGCTCGAGGCCGGGGAAGCCCAATCGGGCAGTCAGCGCGATATGCTCGGGGCGGAGGTCGCCAAAGATGGCCCCGCCGATCGCGAAGTGGATTCCTGCCGAGGCGTGCGGGGTCGGGGCGGAGTGTGATCCATCACGCGGCACGCTACATTCCTCCCTCAATCGTGGTTCCGATCTCGCGTTGTAATATCCAGAAGATAGTACCCGTGGACGTCGATGACCCGCGTCCCCTCCAGGTTGACTACCCGCGTCGCCCGTCCATAGGCGCGGTGGGTGTGGCCGTGCAGAAAGACCTGCGGGTGGTAGGTATGGATGAGATCGGTGAAAGCGGGGAAGCCGCGGTGAGCGCGGTCCGGGGCATCGAGGCAGATCCGCCGTCCGGCCTGGCCGGGGTGGAGCGAGGGCGCCCCGACCCCAGCGGGGTGGACACAGAGCCGGTGGGCCAGGGGGCAGTAGCGCGGTGGGGCATGGGCGACGATGAGATCAACCCCGCCGGCGAGCAGGATCCGGGGCCGCAGGAGGAGCAGGCGCAGGGCCATCACCCATTCGTGGTACTGGTACGGGCCGTCGTTGTACCACGGGGCACCCCCGATGCCGAGGATGCGCAGGCCACGCCAGACCACGAGACGACCGTCGATCGACTCGCCCCCCTCCGGGGGAGCCTCGAGGTAAGCGCCATCATGGTTCCCGGGTACGTAGAAGAGCGGAACATCAAAGCGCGATACCAGGTAGGACAGGTAGGAGGCCGGCAGGTCGCCGCAAGAAAT
>DATGMJ010000159.1:0-16374 GCA_035293685.1 Chloroflexota bacterium
GATGAGCAAGGCGTACTCGACCAGTCCCTGGCCTCGCTGGCCGTCCAGCGCGTTCGCCGCGCGCAGATAGAGCGCCAGCGCGCCGCCGGCCCCTAGCTTCACCGTCCATCACCTCCTTTCTCCGTGGTCTCGCCGGCCGCGTGCCGGTCGGACCAGTCCGTGCGGCCGCTGGTTGGGAACCGCGCTGTTCCCGCCTGCCTGCTGTCACAACCAGCCTACGGGAGGCCGATCATCCTGGGAATAGGATGCCAGTACTACCCTTTCACCACCGAAGGTACTATCTGCGATCAGCCTACACGCGGCCGCGGCCGCGAGAATGGGAGAGTGGTCCCATTGGTGGTGGGACAGGGGTACCGGCGGCACCCTGGGACGAGCGTTCCGGCCGCGCGTAGGACCATTGTCGCGGCCGGAGCGGGACCCTCGGGTGATTCTCGGGCCAAGCACGTCCCGCTACACTCAGCCCGGGCGCTGTCGCGCGAGGATCCGGGACCGCTGTCCCGAGCCCCAGACGTGAGCGCTGGAGCGGCCCGACCGGCCGCCGGAAAAGATGCGAAAGATGCCCGGAGGAGAGATCGTGGCAGTGCTGGCAGTTCGCGGTGCCGCACCCGGCGCCGCCCCCTCCTTCACCCCGAACGCGGCGCAAGCGCGCCGGGTGCGTCTTATTCCGACGAGCGCCGCGGCGCTCTTCTCCCTGCTCGCGCTCATCGTCCCGATCGAACTGAGCGCCCAGCTCCTCAACTCCGACGGCGACCTCGCCCGCCACCTCCGCGTCGGCGCCTACATCCTAGCGCGCCGGTCGCTCTTTTACGCCGACCCCTTCTCCTACACCAAGTTCGGCCAGCCGTTCGTGCCGTATGAGTGGCTGAGCGAGGTCATCTACGCCCTCGCCAACCAGCTCGCCGGGCTTGCGGGCGTTGCCGTTCTCGCAGGCCTCATCATCGCCGGGACCTACGCCCTGGTCACCGGCCTGCTCGCGGCCCGCGGCGTCGATCCCCTGCTGGCCCTGGGCACGGGCGTGCTCGCCGCCGTCGCCGGCTCCATCCACTGGCTCGCTCGCCCCCACCTCTTCACTGCCCTCGGATCGGTTCTGCTGATCTGGGTCCTCGAGCGGCCCGGTCAGCGCCGCGTCTGGCCGGTCGTTCCGCTGTTCATCCTCTGGGCCAATTTGCACGGGGGATTCCTGTTCGGGTTGATCGTCCTCGCCGTCTACCTGGTCGGCGACCTGGCCGAGAGCCGAATATGCACGGCCGATGAGCGGACCGTCTGGCATCAGCGCGCCCGCTTTGATGCCGCCGCGCTGATCCTCGCATTCCTCGCCGCGCTGGTGAATCCGGTCGGCCCGCGCCTCTTCCAGCACGTGACCGCCTACCTGGGCGACCGCTACCTGGTCGACTGGACAAACGAGTACCAGACGCCGTCCTTCCACGCACTGGGCGCGCAGTACTTCCTCGGGGTCCTGCTCCTGGTGATGACAGCGTTCGCGCTCGCGCGGCGGCGGCCGTCGCTTCCCCACCTCTTTCTCGTGCTCGCCACGACCGCCTTCGCCCTCTACTCCGCCCGCAACATTCCCCTCTTCTGCGTCACCGCCTTCCCCGTGGTTATCCTCGAGTTCGATGCCACTTGGCGCTCTCTGCTCGCCGGTCCGCTGGCGCCGGCGCGCCTGATTGCAGGGATCTCGCGCCGCCTGGCCGTCGGGGAGCAGTACGGAAGCCGGGGCACCTGGCCGAGCCTGGTCACCGCCGGCCTGATCGTCCTCGCGGCGGCCGGGGGAAAGGTCGCGGACGTGCCGGTCATCAACGCGCGCTTCCTGCCCGAGCGCTTCCCCGTCGCGGCAGTCGAGAAGGCCCGTGCCGCTCACCTGACCGGGCGGCTCTTCAGCGAGTTCACCTGGGGGGGCTATCTGCTCTACGCCTGGCCGGAGCAGAAGGTGTTCATTGACGGCCAGACCGACTTCTACGGGGACGACCTGACCCGAACCTATACCCGCATCATGTCGCTCGACCCGGGCTGGCGCGACGACCTGGATCGCTGGAAGGTCTCCCTGGTGATCATCCCGGACGACTGGCGGCTTGCCGCCGCGCTTCGTCAGGAGCCGGGCTGGTCGGTCTGGTACGAGGACCGGACAGCGATCATCTTACGCCGGAACGGCTAGCCGCACGCTCGATCCGATGCCGGGATCGCTGGTGATAAGCAGAGAGGCGCCGATCGCCTCGGCCTCGGCGAGCATGCGCGCAAGGCCTCCTTCATCCTGCCGCTGGGCACGGTTGAGCGCTGCCGTCGCATCAAACCCCTGGCCGTCGTCGGCGATCTCGATCCGGAATGCGTCGCTCGTATCCTCGATCGTGATCGTGATCCGCCGCGCCCGGGCGTGGGCCAGCGCATTGCGGAGCGCCTCCTGGACGATCCGGAAGGTCCCCATCTCCACCGGCCGCGGCAGACGGCGGTCCAGACCGACGACGTTAACCTCGATCGATGGGGGATCGGGTTGAATGTCGCTCGCTACCGTCCCGAGCGGGACAAGGAGGGTATCGAAGCCCCGCTCGAGGAGCTGAACGTACCGTCGAATCGTGGCAACGAGCCCGACCTCGTCCAGGATCTGGGGATTCAGCTCGAAGATCAGCAGGCGCGTTGACTGGAGGCGCTCGGCCAGGGCCTCGCGGAGCGACCGCAGCTCCTCCCGCGCCCGGACCGGGTCCATCTCGACCGCCCGCTCGCAGATCTGTGCTCGGAGCACCAAACCAGCTAGCAGTTCTGCGGTGAAGTCGTGCAGGTAGCGCGCGATGACCTGGCGCTCACGTGCCCGTGCAGCGACCAGCGTACGCGCGAGATCCGGGCCAGCGGGAGGCGGTGGTTCGACTGGCGCGCTCTCCTCCGCCGCGCGCGTGAGGCTCGCCGCCACCTCGCCGAGGAGTGCCAGCGAACGCTCGAGCACCTTCTGTTTGTACTGGAGCTGCTCCAGCTGGCTCTGCATCATGAAGAGGCGGAGGTCAATCTCGTGAAAGGCTCGGTAGGCGCTCCGCACCTCACTCGGCGGCAGACGGTCGAGATGCCCCTCGACCTCCCGCAGGCGGCGCGCCGCCTCGGCCTTTTCTGGAACAAGGCGCTCGATCTCCGCCGTGGTCTGCTTGATCAGCGCGGCGATCTCACTGCGCTCGGCTTCCTGCTCGCCCCGGAGCCGCTCGATCTCGGCCGGTATGCTCGCCACATCCAATCGCGCTTTCTCCCTCTGCCGGGCTTTCCCCTTGCTGCTCCTCAGAGTTCCTGCATCTTGATCCAGCCTCGCCGGAGCGCGTAGACGACCGCCTGGGTGCGATCGTTCACGGCGAGCTTCCGCAGGATCGAGGTAATGTGATTCTTGACCGTCTGGTCCGAGATCTTCAATGCCCGGGCGATCTCCTTGTTGCTATTGCCCCGGGCGATGTAATCCAGAACCTCGATCTCCCGCGCCGACAGGGGGACGAAGAGCGGCTCGATCTCCTGCCCCACCATGCTCAGATCGCGGAACTGCTTGAGCACGCGCGACGCCACCAGGGGGCGGGTCAGCACGCTCTCGTTGATCAGATACTCTCCCGCGCTGGCCCGGCGGATGCCGTCGAGAAGTTCCTCCGGACGGACATCCTTCAGGAAGAAGGCCGCCGCGCCGACCTTGATCGCCTGGAATAACTGCTCCTCGTCATCGTACGCGGTGAGAAGGATCACCGCTGTCCGGGGAAGATGCAGCTTGACCGTTCGAGCGACCTCCAGACCGTCGCCATTGGGCATATGGACGTCCACGAGGACGACATCCGGCGCCAACGCGCGGGCAAGGCCGATAGCCTGCTTCCCATCGGCCACCTCGGCCACGACATCAATATCCGGCTCGGCTTCGAGAATCCGGCGAATTCCCTGGCGAAAGATCGGATGATCATCAGCGATCAGGACTCGGATCTTATCCACTGCTCATTCACCCCCAGTTCCGCGCTGCGCTCGTCGCGATGTGCCGTGGGTGCCGACCTATTCAGAGATCACGCATGAACGCGCTGAAGGGAACCCTGAGAGAGACCCGCGTTCCCGCTCCCGGCGCGCTGTCGACATCCAGCTCGCCGCGGAGGAGCCGCGCGCGCTCGGCCATGCTCACCAGCCCGAAGTGCGTCCCGCTGCCGGGAACCCGCGTTCGATCGAAACCGATGCCGTTATCCGCCACCCTCACGAGAAGCGCAGGACCGTCACGGGCAAGGGTCACCTCGACCCGTGTCGCGCGACTGTGCTTGCGGACATTCTGGAGCGCCTCCTGGATAATCCGGAAGACGCCGACCTCGCTCTGGCCGGTCAGCCGCTCCACCTCCGGAGCAACCATCAGCCGGGTCTCGATCCCCGTACGCTCGGAGAAGCGGCCCAGATAGCTCCGGAGCGTCGCCACCAGTCCAAGATCTGAGAAGGAGATGGGATTCAAGTCGTAGATAAAGTGGCGGACCTCGGCGAGCCCGGCCCGCAGGTCGTTCTCCAGGTTGTCGAGTTCGGTGACGAGCCGATCCGGCTCCTTCCCAACGAGCCGCTTGCACCACTCCAGGCCGAAGATCGCGTTTGCCAGCACCTGCGCCGGCCCATCATGGACGTCGCGGGCAAGCCTCCGCCGTTCGTCCTCCTGGGCACGCAGCATCTCCACCTTGGCCAGCTCGCCGAGATCGCTCACCCCGTCTTCGTCCGATATGCCCCGATCGAGGTAGCTCGCGGCCAGCTCAGACTGGCGAGCAACCTCCTGGATCCTCCGCGCGATCACGGCCAGGGTCGCAAGCCGCTCGCTCATCGACTGGTGCTGCTGCCGCAGCACCTGCGCCTGCTCGTCCTCCGGACTTGCGGCGGCAGATGCGGCCCAGCCAGTCCGTTCATCTCGCGCGGCCGCCGCCCCCTCTCGCGGGCGAGAGGACGTGCTGATTCGCTCCTCCAGCTCACGCATGCGCGCAAGCTGGAGCTGATGCGCCTGGCGAACCTGCTCGTACAGATGGAGCATCGTCCGCGCGTGATCGGCCGCCAGAGTCCGCGCCTTCTGGAGCACCTCGTAGACGCGATCAAACTCGGCTCGTTCCGGGAGGTCGCCAGCCATGGATCTCCCCGAGGCACGGAGTGACAGCGCTCCGCCCGTCCCGTGCCCTGCTGTCTCCTACTCCACCACGTGCATCCTAGCCAGTGGCAGTTGCTTTGTCAACGGCATCCATACGCCCCGGGGACGCACAGAGATCGTCGCGAGAAGGCAGTCCTCTACCGCCGCGCGAGATCGGCCGCGAGAGACCGAGGAGAACATCCTGATTCGGCAGGGCACGAAACCTGCGGCCGCACCAGCCCCGCCGCGACGGCACACCGGAGGGCTGGACAGCTAGTCGGCAGATAGGCCAGCCTCAGCAGTCTCATCCAGCGCTTCCTGGATCGCGCCCAGTAAGGCCCCGCGCTCCACCCGCTCCTGCTGACCGGTTACCATGTTCCGCACGATCACCACCCCGGCCGCCTCCTCGTCCGGTCCCACGATGATCGCCAGAGGAATATTCTTCCGGCCGGCGTACCGTAGCTGATGGCCGAGCTTCTCCGTCTCGAGGGCAACCTCGGTGTTGATGCCAGCCGCACGCAGGCTCGCCGCAATGGCCAGCGAGCTCGCCAGCCGCTCCTGATCGAAGACCGTGACCAGCACCTCGGTCACCGTGCTGCGCACCTCGGCTGGCGCCATGCCAAGCTCGTCGATGACATCGATGAGACGCTCCAGACCCAGTGAGATCCCCACGGCCGGCGCCTCGACCGGACCGAGCAGACCGACGAGATGATCGTACCGTCCGCCCCCGCTGATACTGCCGATGCGCGGCTCCTCGACGACGATCTCGAAGATCGGACCGGTGTAATAATCTAACCCACGGACCATGCGCGGGTCCACGCGCGTGAAGTCCGCAGGCACCTCGAGCAGGTCCAGATAGCCAAGCAGTTCCTCAAGCTCGCGGATCCCCTCCGCGCCGAGCGGAATATCACCCAGCCGATCGGAGAGGATGCTAAGGGTATCAGCGGTATCCGCCGGCACATCGAGGATCCCCAGGAGGCGGTCGATGGTGGATGGGTCAAACCCGCTCTCGAGGAGCTCGGCACGGACGCCTGCGGGGCCGATCTTTTCCCACTTGTCAATGGCCCGCCAGAGGAGCGGAACACGCTCGGCGGGGACGGCGAGCCGCGTCCCAACGGCCTGGATCAACTTCCGGTTATTGATCAGGATCTGGAAGCGCGTGAAGCCAAGCTGGCGGAGCGCCTGGTAGGCCACCGTCACAACCTCGGCATCTGCCAGCATGCTGGCGCTCCCGACGATATCGGCGTCACACTGGTAGAACTCGCGATACCGTCCCCGCTGCGGGCGCTCGGCTCGCCAGACCGGACCGATCTGGTACCGCTTGAAGGGCTTCGGGAGCTCCGGATACATGGCAACCACCCGGGCGAGCGGGACGGTCAGATCATAGCGCAGGCCAACCCGGCGGCCGCCCCGGTCCTCGAAGGAGTAGATGAGCTTATCCGCCTCAGCCCCATTCTTCCCTTCCAGGACCTCGAGATATTCGATCGCCGGCGTCTCTAACGGCTCGAAGCCGAACCGCTCGAAGACGCGCCGCACCTGCTCGATGACCCAATGCCGCAGGATCATGCGCGCGGGAAGGAAGTCACGCATCCCTTTCAGCACCTGCGGCGTCGTCTTCATCGTCCGAACACACCCCCTGGACGGTTCCGATGTCGGGGGAATTATAGCATGGGGTGGCGGCTGACCCCGCTCCCATGCTACGATACAGGCCATGCTGCTCCGCATCTTTGATGACCTGGATACCGCGCGGCAGACCATCCTCTGCCGCCGACCGACCGCCGCGGCATCCCTGCCGCCGGAGGTGCGCGAGTCGCTCCGCCGCGCCCTTGGCGCCGACCTCGAGCCGGAGGAGGCCGTCGCGGCGATCATCGCGGCGGTGCGGACGGAGGGGGATCGGGCCCTCGCGCGCTTCTGCGCAGCATTCGACGGGCGCGTCCCCGAATCGTGGGAGGTACCGCCGGCTGAGCTCGACCGCGCGCTCGCAAGCCTGCCGGCCTCAACGCGCGCGGCCCTCGAGCTGGCAGCCCACCGCATTCGACGCTTCCACGAACGTGCGCTCCCCCGCAGTTGGATCGAGCCCGACAGCGGCGGCACTTTCGGCCAGCTCTTCCGACCGATCGAGCGGGTCGGCGTGTACGCACCGGGAGGGCGCGCGGCATACCCGTCGACCGTGCTGATGACAGTTATTCCGGCCCGCGTGGCCGGGGTCGAGCAGATCGTACTGTGCACGCCGGACGGCGTGCGTGGGAGCCCGGAGCCCACAGTGCTCGCCGCGGCCCGCGTGGCCGGGGTCGACCGGGTATTCCGGGTCGGTGGTGCCCAGGCAATCGCCGCTCTCGCCTTCGGCACCGACTCGATCCCGCGCGTGGACAAGATCGTCGGGCCAGGCAACCTCTTCGTGGCGCTGGCCAAAAAGCAGGTCTACGGCACCGTCGGAATCGATCAGATCGCCGGACCGACCGAGACGGTCATCATCGCCGACGCTAGCGCATCCCCCACCGCCCTGGCGGCCGATCTCCTCGCCCAGGCCGAGCACGATCCCCTCGCCACAGCGATTCTGCTGACTGACGCGCGCGCGGTGGCCGAGGCAACAGCCTGCGAGGTTGAACGTCAGATTACGACACTTCCCCGGCGCGAGATCATCCGCCGGTCGCTGGAATCGACCGGCGGCGCGGTGATCGTTCCGACGATCGAATCAGCAATCGAACTGGCAAACGCGTTCGCACCGGAGCACCTCTGTCTGGCCATTCGGGATCCCTGGGCCTATGTGCCACAGGTCAAGCATGCCGGGGGCATCTTCCTCGGCGAGCGCTCCGCCGAGGCCATCGGTGACTACACCGCCGGTCCGAGTCACGTCATGCCCACCGGCGGGACCGCCCGGTTCGCCTCGCCGCTCGGCGTCCACGACTTCCTCAAGATCTCGAGCATCTTCGACATCTCCCCCACCCTTTTCGAGCAGCTCGGCCCGCCGGCGGCACTCCTGGCACGGGCAGAAGGTCTGGACGCTCACGCCGCGGCAGTTCATCTTCGTCAGGATGATCCCCACCGGCAAGGAGAAATCGGTTAGCCATGGCACGCACCTGGTCCCGCGCCGTGCGCCTCCTGCGGGAGGATATCGCTCAGCTGACGCCATATCCCGCCCCCCCCTCCCTCGACGAGTTCGCTCGCTCGATCGGCATGGCACCGGAGGCGATCGTCAAGCTCGACCAGAACGAGAATCCTTACGGATGCTCTCCACGCGTGATAGAGGCGTTACGCAACTATAACTGGTTTCACGTCTACCCAGACCCGCTCCACCGCACCCTTCGGGAGCGGCTGGCCGACTACACTGGCGCGCCGGCGCGGCAGATCGTCGTGGGGAACGGCTCTGATGAGATCATCGAGATCCTCGTCCGCCTGTTCGTCGCGCCAGGGGACCGGATCATCACCGCCGATCCCACGTTCGGCTACTATGCAACGGTCGCAGCCGGCGCGGGCGCTGAATTCACCGCCCTGCCGCGCGGTCCTCGCTTTGAGGTGGATCTCGATCGGATCCTCGCGGCGCTCGATCGGCGAACCAAGCTGGTTTTCCTGGCATCGCCCAACAATCCGACCGGGAACACCACTCCGCTGGAGGTCATCCAGGCACTGCTCGAGCACGAGGTCATCGTCGTCGTTGACGAAGCATACTATGAGTTCTGCGGTCGGACCGCCCTCGGTCTGCTCCGGCAGGGCGCAGATAATCTGGTCATTCTGCGCACCTTCAGCAAATGGGCCGGGCTGGCCGGGATCCGCCTCGGCTACGGGATCCTTCCGCCCGATCTGGCGGACGCCGCCTATCGCATCAGATCACCGTACAGCGTCAGTCGAGCGGCGGAGGTAGCCGGCATCGCTTCGCTGGACGATCTCGCCTATCTCCGGTCCAACGTGGAGAAGATCCGCGCCGAACGCGATCGCCTGGCCGGCGCACTCGGCGCCGTCACCTACCTGGCCCCGCATCCATCGGAGGCCAATTTCATCCTCTGCGATGTCGTCGAGAGATCTGCGGCCGACCTCCAGGAGGCCCTGGCGCGCCGCGGCATCCTGGTGCGGCGGTACAGTGCACCCCGCCTGGAGAACAGCGTGCGCATCTCGGTGGGCCGCCCGGAGCACACTGATCGCCTCCTCGCCGCGCTTCGGGAGGTCTCGTAGATGGAGAGCGACAGCACGCGCCGCGCTCGGATCGAGCGCGAAACACGCGAAACGAAGGTTCGGGTAGACCTGAACATCGACGGCACCGGGATCGCCAACGTACAGACGGGCATCGGTTTCCTCGATCACCTTCTGACAACCGTTGCCCGCCATGGGCTCTTCGACCTGTCCATCGAGACGATCGGGGATCTCGCGGTCGACTCCCATCATACTGCCGAGGACACCGCCATCGCGCTCGGCCGGGCCTTTGATCAGGCCCTGGGCGACCGGCGGGGAATCGTCCGCATCGCGCACGCCTACGCTCCGCTTGACGAGGCGCTCGCGCTAGCGGTCGTCGACATCAGCGGCCGCGGCCATGCCGAGATCGATGCCCCACTCGGCGTTCCGATGCTCGGGACGCTTGACGCCGATATGATCCGTCACATGCTTGCCTCATTTGCAATCGAGGCGCGGCTTACTCTGCACGCGCGGGTTCTTGCAGGAGTGAACGCCCATCACCGGGCCGAGGCGCTTTTCAAGGCCTTCGCCCGGGCGCTCGATGCAGCGACGCGGCGAGATCCGCGCCTCGGGGACATCGTGCCGAGCACCAAGGGAACGCTCGGCTGAGATCAGGCGCTGCCCTCAACGACGTCGAACGAGAAGTCTTCAATCACCGGATTAGCGAGGAGGCGCCGGCACATCTCCTCGACCCGCCGGGCGGCCGTCTCACGGTCAGGGGCATCAAGGGTGATCTCGAAGAGCTTGCCAGCCCGGACGGTCTGCACCTCCGTAAACCCGAGGTGACGCAGTCCCCCCTGGATCGCCAGTCCCTGGGGATCGTTGACAGCGGGCTTGAGGACCACCCGAACGCGGGCCAGCCAGGTCACGCATCCTCCTCCGGCAGCGGGACCCCGACCAGACGACGGTACGCCTCGCGGTATTTCTGGGCCGTCCGCTCGACGACATCCGGCGGCAGGGCCGGGGCCGGCGGCATCTTGTTCCACCCGCTCGCTTCCAGCCAGTCACGCACGAACTGCTTATCAAAGCTCGGCTGATCGCGCCCCGGCTCGTAGAGCTCCACATCCCAGTACCGCGACGAGTCGGGCGTCAGGAGTTCATCGATCAGGATGAGCTCGCCATCAACCAGGCCCATCTCGATCTTGGTATCAGCCAGGATCAAGCCGCGCGAACGCGCGTACTCGTGCGCGTATCGATAGATCTCCAGCGAGATATCCCGCATGCGCCCGGCCAGCTCGGGACCAACCAGCTGACCAAGCCGCTCCGGCGCGATGTTCTCGTCGTGGCCGCTCGCCGCCTTCGTTGTCGGGGTAAAGATCGGCTCGGCAAGCCGCTGATTACGCCGGAGCCCTGGGGGGAGCGGCTGACCGCACACCGTCCCCCGCTCGCGGTACTCCACCCAGGCCGATCCGGCGAGATAGCCGCGCACGATACACTCGACATCGATCCGACGGGCTTTCCGCACGATCATCGCGCGCCCGCGCAGCTGGTCCGCGAACGGGCGGAGAGACGCCGGGAACTCGTCCCAGCGCGCTGTGATCAGGTGGTTCGGGATAATCGGAGCGGTCCGGGCAAACCAGAACGCGCTGAGTTGGGTTAGGACGATGCCGCGACCGGGGATCGGCGTCGGCAGGACGACGTCGAACGCAGAGAGACGGTCTGTTGCGACGATGAGGAGCTCGCGCCCCAGATCGTAAATATCCCGCACCTTCCCGCGCGCGAGCAGCGGTACGCCATCGAGCCGTGTCTCGATCACTGCCCGGGTCATGAGAACACGCCTCCTCTCCTCTCAAACCCCACCCGCGCGGTCGCCTTCCATCTGTCACCGCCGGGATGCCCGGCACGCCCATTATAGGGCAGCGCGGCCGCGGCCAACAACGCGCTGGCAAGGAACTTGTTGTAGATGGCCGCGGATCACGGCGACCGCCCCGGCCGGTCGCGATTGGACAGGGCGATCTGATCAATGTTATAGTGTACGCGGAATTCTGCAAGGCTGGTTATCCTGTCTGACTGCCCAGGAGGTTGTGTGGTGGAGCTGGGGGAAACTCTGGCCCGCTTGCGGAAGAATGCCGGGGCGACGCCCGTCGCACTGGCCCGCGCTGTTGGACTGGACCCCCTTGCCATCGAGAGGATCGAGCGCGGTGAGATGCGCGCGCTCGATCGTCAGCTGGTGCTTGATATCGCCCGAGCCCTTGACCTGACTGATGCTCAGACTGATGAGCTCCTCTGGTCAGCCAACCAGCTCCCGGTATCGCGCTCGACCGAGTCTCCCCGATCGCACACCGTCGCGTTGTTCGTCGACCACGAGAACATCTACCTGGCCCTGGCGGACCTCATTCGCACCCTGCCGCCGCGCATCCAGGCGCGCGAGCGGGCAAAGATCGAGCCGGCGGTGCTCGCCGAGCGGCTCCGCACGGCCGCCGAGCGAATCGGCCGGGTCCGGTCGGCCCTGGCAATCGCGGACTGGGAGCGCCTGCCGACCGGTCAGGTGAAGGAGTATCTCAAACAGCGCTATCAGGTAGACTACAATCTGACCGGTCGAAACAACGCGGACCTCAAGCTCAGCGATGCTATTCGAAACGTTCTCGAGGACGATGAGTACGCGGATGTCGATACCTATGTCCTCGCGACCGGCGACGGCGGATACCTCGCCGTGGTGGATACGCTTCTGCGGCGGCAGAAGCGCGTTGTCGTCTGGGGCGTCCGCGGTGCCTCGAATCAGCTCCTCATCCAGAATGCGACTGAGTTTCGCTGGCTTGACGAAATCGTCGGAATCGAGATGAGCGAGGCCCCAGCCTCGGAGCTGGGCGAGCTGGATGGCCCGGCTCGCGCCGGCGGGGAGCAGGCTCCAATGGGCGAGGATCTTCTCTCGGTTGGCAACGAGGTCAGTCCTCTTGAAGCACTTGCGGTATGCCTTTCGCGCCATCTACGGGTGCGCTCATGGTCCTTCATTACGTTCGTTCGTTTTATGAAGTTCCTGGAGGACACCGGCCTCTTTGGCCAGCGGCGCGAGGAACAACTCGCCTGGCTCTCCCACGCCAAAGAGACGCGGGTCCTGCTGGAGACGATCGTCGATGATCCCAATGAACCCGGCCGGATTGCCCGGCGGTTCTCCCTCAACACCGAGCATCCGCTCGTTCGACGGGCCCTCGGAATCTGGCAGAGGGTCGGCGAGGTGATCGGGCCGGGCGGCCGGGGACTGGCTTTTGGTGCCGCAGTGGAACGGCTGACCGCTGATCCCGAACTCCGTCTCACCGAGGTCCAGGCCCGGAACTGGCTCACCTGGATGATTAACGCGGGATTTCTGACCACCGAGCAGGTGCCGCACTTCCGCAAGGAGGGCGTAATGGTTACCCTCCTGCGGCAGAGCCCGGGTGCGTGGGACAGTTTGCCCGCGCCGGATGAACCCGAGGGGCAGCAGCGCCTCCGACGCGTTGCCGAGTTTGCCGCGGTCCGTCTGGCCAACTTCCTGGATCGTCACCCGACCTTCGCCTGGATCGCCCTCTCGCAACTGCTCAACCAGCTCAGCGCCGCGCCATCGCCGAGCGCGGCATCGACAACGGCGCTGAGCCGCTACGATGCGAAGCGAGCGATCTCCCTGGCTGAGGAGATCGGGCTTCTGCGGATCGAGCAGATCCCGAACCAGAAGATCGGCGGCACGACGACTGTGGCTCGCCTCAACCGGGAGCATCCGCGCGTGATCGAGCTCATCGGCATCCGCGATGAGATCATCCGGCGGCTGGCGATACTCCTGGCTAGCCGCTCTGCTGTACCGCGCGGGCTCCTGCAGGCCTCGGTCGCCGAGAACACCGGGCTCGAGCCCGGGGAGATCTCCTCCTGGATCGATTTCCTCGTCTCAGAGGGGATCTTCATCCTCGAGTCCACCCACGAAGGGGCATCGACGATGCTGCGCACGGAGCCGCGTGATCTGATCGTCTCCCGGGTCCTGCTCCGGTCCGCGATCGCTGCAGAAGCCAGCCAGCCTGCCCCTGCGAACTCCGGCTGAGGAGAGGAATCCCTCACGGGCCTGCCGGGTCCGGGGCAGGCGGACTGATCCACCTGCCCCGGGAGCAGAATACCCGGTGATCCGGACATGCGCTTGCGTGCCGCGACGGCATACCTCTCGATGAGCACGCTAGAGGCCAGCCGGCTGCCAGGTGCAGGCGTGCCCCCGGCGAACGAGCCGATCAGTGACCGGGCAGATCTGCCGAGGCTGGAGGTGAAGATATCTCCGGTGCGGTGCGGGTCTCGGCACCGGCCGCCGGGCTCTCGAGCGGCAGACCATACCCCGGCATGGGAGGCTTGGCCGGGACAACATCCTGGCCGGCCGCGCGGCTCGGTGTCGGAGTCTCGTGCACGGTCAATCCATCCCTGACCTCACGCACCCCTGCCACGGTCCAGGCATCTTCGATCGCCAGCTGTTTTGCGAGGGTTGAGCCGACCGTACCCGACAGGGTAACCACGCCGTCCTGAACGGTCACGGTGATCCCGAGCGAGCTGACAGCTTCGTCGTAGAAAAGGGCGCTCTCCACATCTCGTCGAATGTCCTCATCCGGGCGAGATGGCGCCGTTCCGGGGAAGGGGCCGTGGTCACCCAGAGCGAAGACGTGCGGCTCGACTGCTCGCTCGCGATAAGGTTCACGTCCCTCGAAGCGTTCGCCCCGAATCTCCTCAGCCATCGTACCCTCCTTCAGCGACTCCCGGTGGTTGCACAGCACGCGCAAGTCACGTGCCGGTCGGGTCGGCCGAGCGGGCACGAGTTCGGTGCGGCGGCATGGGCATCGAAGATAGAAAGGCCGAAGATGGCGAGACGGGTGCTGAGAGAGCAGGACCTCCCGACCGGCCGCGCCTTGCGGCCAGTCGGGAGATGGCTTTCCAGGAAGCGGGTTTTTTTCCTGGTAAGAGGGTGCTGGTGGAAGATCAGTAAAACAGCTGGGCGAGCTCGTAAAGGCTGAGATCAACCAGACGCGTCCGCGCCACGGCCTCGGCGAGCGGGCACGGCACGATGTCTGTCCCACGCAGCGCGGGCATATAGCCGAAGCGCCCTTCATTGACATAATCGACAGCTGCGACGCCGTACCGCGTGGCCAACACCCGATCGAACAGCGTTGGCGAGCCGCCGCGCTGCAGGTGCCCGAGAACGGTGACCCGCGTCTCGAAACCAGTTCGCCGCTCGATCTCTCGCCCCAGGAGCTCCCCGATATTGCGGCGATCGAGGCGTACGTGGCCAAACTGATCGGTCTCGCTCTGCTCGTTCGTCTGCAGATCCGGTACAACCGCGCCCTCGGCCACCACGATAATACTAAAGTCTTTGCCCATCTGGCGGCGCCGCTCGAGGTGGCGGCAAACGACATCGATCTCGGTAGGCCGCTCGGGGATGAGGATAAAATCAGCGCCGCCTGCCAGCCCACCAACGACGGCTACCCAGCCAGCCTCGCGCCCCATGACCTCGACCACCAGGACGCGGTGGTGCGAGCTCGCGGTCGTGTGCAGTTTATCGAGCGCATCCGCGACGATGGTCACCGCCGAGTTGAAGCCGATCGTGTAATCGGTCCCGTTGACATCGTTATCCATGGTCTTGGGGATACCAACGACCTGGACATCTCGCTCGTACAGCTTGGCCGCCACGCCGAGGGTATCATCGCCCCCAATCGCGATCAGTGCATCAACGTTATACCGCCGCAGGTTATCGAGCACCTGCTGAACCTGTGCCGGGTCGCGGAAGGGGTTCGTCCGCGACGTGCCCAGGATGGTACCACCGAGCGGGAGAATACCAGAGACATCACGAACTCCGAGCGGCTGGACCCTCCCCTCGCCGAGCAGTCCGGCCCACCCATTCAGAATCCCCAGTACCTCGTACCCGTACTGATCAGCTCGTCGGACAACGGCCCGGATCGCCGCGTTCAATCCCGGACAATCGCCGCCGCCAGTAAGGACGCCAATTCTCACGAGAACAACTCCCCTGCTGGACTAGCCGATCGCGGACCTCGACTGCTACACTCTTCGGCAGGCCCGCGCCGGCCCACTCAGATCTCATCCTGTATACAGCGTGCGCCATAGTATAGGGTAATTGAGAAAGTGACGTCAAGCGAAGGCCCGACCCGGACGACGCCCGAGGCGGCTGCCGAACGCGATCTTCAGCTGATCCAGGATGCCCGCCGCGGCAACGTGGCCGCGTTCAACCAGCTTGTCCTATCGTATCAGGACCTGCTCTACAACGTCGCCCTGCGGCTGGTCGGGGATCCTGAGACTGCGGCAGACGTCACTCAGGATGCCTTCATCTCCGCCTATCGCCACCTCGACCAGTTCAAGGGAGGGTCATTTCGAGCCTGGCTCCTGCGCATCGTTACCAACGCCAGCTATGATCTGCTCCGCGACCGCCAGCGCCACAACAGCGAGTCTCTCGATCTGCTGATCGAGGAGTCATCCTATGATGCGCCCGATCCGGGCGAGCTTCCAGAAACAGTCGTGCTGCAGCAGGAGTGGATCGGGGAACTCGAGGAGGGTCTGCGTGCGCTAGCAGTGGAGCAGCGCGCGGTGCTGATTCTCTACGATCTGCACGGTCTCAGCTACGAGGAGATCGCCGCAACCCTGCAGATCAGCCTGGGGACGGTCAAGTCACGGCTGAACCGTGCCCGGCGTCGACTGCGGGACTACGTGATGAGCCATCCGGAACTCTGGAAGCCGTGAACGCGTCTGTAAACCGTAGAACCCTGCGGCGTCGCGCGGACCAGGGATACTGGACAGTTGGAATCATGCGGAGGGAGCACCGGCCGGACGACCGACCAGACCGATGTCACCGTGCAACGGATCGATGAACGGACAACCGGGTATCATCCAGGCAGATATGAGCCATGAATGAGCACGTCTTTCTCGATAATGGGGAGCACGTTCATCACCTGCTCTCGGAGTACCTGAACGACGATCTCGCCGCGGAGCAGCGCGAAGCTGTACGGACGCACCTGGCCGCGTGCTCCCGATGCCGCCAGGACCTTGCTACTCTCCGTCTCACCGTTCAGCTGGTCCGTCAGGCGCCTATCTATCGTGCTCCTCGCTCGTTCGCACTTCCGTCATCGATACCGTCCCGCGCCGTCCGCTCCCCGCTTTCTTGGGCGCGCGCGTGGACT
>DATGMJ010000160.1:0-5376 GCA_035293685.1 Chloroflexota bacterium
GAAGCTTCTGGCTCTTGCTGATAAAGCTCTGATGCCGCTTGTAGTCGCTAATAATCCCGTGCTTCGCGACCGCGGACCGGAAGTGCTTGAGGAGTGACTCGAATGTCTCGCCCTGCCGCAAGGTCACCTGCATCGATGCGATCACCACCTTTACTTACTACCGTTACTACCGCCAATCGCCGGGCGGCACACGTAGAACCGCCCGGCGATCTTGTATGTCTGATTCTACCCAGCGTATTGACTGTTGTCAATCAGCCAGGCGGCCAGGACAGCCACGTTTTCTTTTCGGATCGGCCGATCCTGGATCAGCAGCACCGGCCTGAATGGCCCAGACTCGTGATAGAGAAACTGGCGCGTGCCGTATCTGGCGATGCGGCACGGACCCGATCGCGCGGCAGATCACGTCAAGACTCTCCGCGACAAGCCTTTCCGCACGCGCAGCAGGGCCCTCCGGGAGAGAGGCTCTGCCGCACCTGCGGTTGCATCTGTCGCCGCGCCAATCCGCGGAAAATTCCCCAACGCCTGGCGAGCGTGCTATACTCGGCCCACGACCGGTGCCGGTCGAGAGGATAGCTTCTCAGCACACCGCGCACCCGGCTCTTGCTTCGATCGCGACCGTCACGAGGAGCACCGTGCTGATCAACCCCAGGGCGGCCAGCGCGGGGATCGCCGCGAGCATCGTGATTATTGCCCTGATCACCGTCCTGGCTTCCTTCCCCTTCGACCAGCTCCTGGCTGCCCAGCCGGCTCCCGCTCCCCGCCGGACGATCCCCTTTACCGATGTGAATCCCTTCGGGGCCGATTTCCTGCTGGATACCGAGGCCGAGGAGTGGAAGATCGACAAGACCCTGGAGATGGCTCATGAAGCGGGGATCGGCTGGGTCAAGCAGCAGTTTCCCTGGGAGGATCTCCAGCTTGCGCCTGGCCCGGACGGCTACTGGGACAGCCGTTTGAACGAGAGCACGTGGACCAAGTACGACCGGATCGTTAATCTTGCCGCCAAGTACGGCCTTCAGGTCATCGCCCGGCTGGACCGCCCGCCGGCCTGGACCCGAAGCGACAATCGGCGCCCGGAGCGCCCGCCCGATGATTTCTCTCTGTACGGCAACTTCGTCTACGATGTGGTCAGCCACTTCAAGGGGCGAATCCATTACTACCAGATCTGGAACGAACCCAACGTCTACCCAGAATGGGGCGACCAGCCGCCCGATCCAGTCGCGTATACCCGCCTCCTGCAGATCGCCTACACGCGCGCCAAGCAGGCGGACCCCAACGCAGTGATCCTGAGCGCGCCGCTGGCCCAAACCCTCGAGAACTCGTCGCGTAATATGTCCGACCTCGAATTCCTCCGTCGGATGTACCAGGCGGGCGCCGCCCCCTACTTTGACATCCTCTTCGCGAACGCCTACGGCTTCGGGCTTCCCCCAGAGGACCCCGCGGCTCCAAACCGCCTGAACTTCCAGCGCGTGACCCTCCTGCGCCAGATCATGGTCCAGTACGGCGACGCCAACAAGCCGATCTGGTTCAATGAGTTCGGCTGGAACGCCGCACCCGCCTCCTTCCGACCGGACCAGCTTCCCTGGGGACGGGTCACTGAGCAGGAGCAGGCCCAGTACACCGTTGACGCGATTCGCTACGCCCGAACCCACTGGCCCTGGGCCGGCGTCTTTAACATCTGGTACTTCCGTCAGTCTGGCAATATCCCGAGTATGACCCAGGACACCGCGGCTTACTACTTCCGCATGGTCGATGTCGGCTTCACCCCCCGTCCGCTGTATAACGCGGTCAAGCAGGCCACCCAGGGCATCGATATCGCTGGCATCGGTCGGTACGCCGTCACCAATCCGGCTGCCCACTTCGCTGGTCAGTGGCAGCAGGTCCTGCGGCCTTCCCTTCCCGAGGGGGTGATCGAAGCCTCCACAAACCCGGGCGATAGCCTGACAATCACCTTCCAGGGCGGCGGGCTCAGCCTGAGTGTCCAGCGTGCGCCCAACGCGGGCGATATCTACCTGACGATCGACGGGCGCGAGGCGAACGCCGTGCGCGACCACTTCCAGGGACGCTCGGTCATTAATCTCAGCGCCCCGAACAGTCAGGAGGCGCCAATCTGGATTCCGGTGGCCGACGGCCTGCCGCAAGGACAGCACGTCCTGCGGCTTGTTGTCGGGCCGGCCACCGGCCCGGAACGCGGACCGGTCCAGATCGTTGGATTCGAGGTCCGGCCGGTCGATGCGTCCGCGGCCGTGCGGCGGAGCGCCGTGCTCCTGGCAATCGCCCTCGCCGCCGCGCTGGGCGTTCTCGCCCTCGGGCATCTCTGGCCGAGGCGCCCATGAGCACACGCGAGGGTCCCGCCGAGTTCGCCCGCACCGGGCGCCGCCTGGCGGCGTTGAGCTGGCTGGCAGTTCTGGCCAGCACCATCATGGTGCTTTTTGCTCCCTTGCCCATCGCGGCAGCCGGCGCGGTCGCCTACGTTATTGCCAGTGTGCGGTCGCCTCTCCCTGGCCTGTGTCTGATCGTAATCAGCCTGCCGTTCTATCTCCTCGGCCGCCCGATCGGCCATCTCACCTTCTCCCCCACCGAGATTCTGATCCTGCTGTCCTGCCTGGCCTGGCTCATCCGGACGATCGGATACGGCGTCACCCTCCTCGGCCGCGCCGTGCCGCGCTCCGCCTCACCAGCCGCGCACCGCTTGCCCCCCGATCCAGATGCGCACGGTCCGACGGCTTCCGCCACCACGCGCACACCGTGGTTTCACTGCCTCCGTACCTGGCTTGGGGATCCCCCGATCGCTGCCCTGGTCGGACTGACCGTCATCGCCGGGCTCATCAGTCTGACCGCCAGCGTCGCACTCCACGAGAGCCTGCGGTCATTTCGGACGATCATCCTGGAGCCGGCGGCGTTCTATGTCCTGGCGGTCACCGGTGCTCGCCGACGCCGGGACGGGCTGATCCTGGCGCTTGCTCTCGTGACAGCGGGTGTACTCATCTCCCTGGTCGGGTTGTGGCAGTACGTGACCGATCAGAACATCATTACCGCCGAAGCCGGCCTGCGGCGCATCCGCGGCTTCTACGGCTCGCCGAATAACCTGGGACTATTCCTAGGACGGGCCGTCCCGCTGGCAGTATCTCTGGCCCTCTGGTGGCGGGCGGGGCGGCCTATCCTCGCCGCGGCGAGCGTGATCATGCTTGCCGCCCTCGTACTCACCTTCTCGGCCGGCGCCTGGATCGCAGTCATGGTCAGCCTTCTCGTTGTGGCCTGGCTCCGCGGCCCCCGCGCCCGCCGTTTCGCCGTCGCGATCGCGGCGGGCGTCATCCTGATCGGCGCCGTCGCCGCCACCCGGGTGCCCCGGCTCGGCTCCCACCTCGACGTGAACGCGGGGACAAGCCTCGAGCGGCTCCTGGTCTGGCAGTCTGCACTTCACATGCTCCGCGACCATCCACTCCGCGGGATCGGTCTGGATAACTTCCTGTATTACTATCGGCACGGCTACCGCCTTCCGGCGGCCTGGCGGGAGCCCGATCTCTCGCACCCACACAACCTCATCCTGGACTTCTGGCTGAGCCTGGGGCTCCCCGGCCCGATTCTCCTGGCGCTCCTGCTCGGGCGCTTCGCCGCGCTGATCGCATCGGCATGGCGGCGCGCGAGCGCACTCGATCGCGCCATCTATGCTGGCGCCCTCGGCGCCGTGATTGATACAGTCGTGCACGGGATGATCGATAACTCATTCTTCCTCGTCGATCTGTCCGTGCTATTCTGGCTTCTCTTTGCTATAGTTACGGTACGGGAACGGGACCAGGGGCGAGTGGGTTCGCTTGCGGCGTCACAGACGCGCGATCGCGGGCAGATGGTCGGCGAATCCGGTGGACAGCGGGCAAACGAGCCGTGATCGGCCACCCGCGCCGGCAGCGAGCAGGCGCAGTGGGCGGCCGGCTGGATTCTCTCCGGCTCCTCTGCTTCCCCCTCCCGTGCGTCGGGCGGTTGCATGCCTGGCCCGACGGTCCGCGACGCTAGCTGGAGAATGCATCGGTGAGAATACTGGTCGCGGGTGGAGCGGGCTTCATCGGCTCCCACCTCTGTGACACTCTCCTCGACCAGGGTGCCGAGGTAATCTGCATTGACAACCTGATTACCGGCCAGGCCGAGAACATCGCTCATCTCCACGCGCACCCGCGGTTTCAGTTCGTCCAGGCGGACATCTGCAGTTCCCTGCCGGTCACTGGTCCCCTCGACCGCATCTATCACCTCGCCAGTCCGGCCAGTCCGCCGGGTTACCTGCGCCGACCGCTGGAAACGGCCCTCGTCAACAGCCTCGGCACGTACCATCTGCTCGAACTCGCCCGGGCCACCGGCGCGCGGTTTCTCCTGGCCTCGACGTCAGAGGCATACGGCGATCCCCTGGTGCACCCCCAGACCGAGGATTACTGGGGAAACGTCAATCCGATCGGGGTGCGCAGCTGCTACGACGAGGGCAAGCGGTTCGCCGAGGCACTAACCATGGTCTACGTTCGGGAATACGGCGTTGACGCCCGCATCGTCCGGATCTTCAACTGCTACGGCCCCCGCTCGGACCCGAACGACGGCCGCCTCATCCCCAACTTCGTCACCCAGGCGCTGACCGGCCAGCCGCTCACGGTATACGGCGAGGGAACCCAGACGCGGAGCCTCTGCTACGTGAGCGACCTCGTTGATGGGCTTGTCCGGGCCATCGAGACACCCGGAACGACCGGGCGCGTCTACAACCTCGGCAACCCGGATGAGCGATCGGTCCTCGAGTTTGCCCAGCTGATCAAGCGAATCACCGGGTCGCCTTCCGAGATCGTGTTCCAGCCGCTGACCCGCGATGATGATCCCCGACGGCGCTGTCCGGATATCTCCCGAGCGCGGGCAGAACTCGGCTGGGAGCCGCGCGTCAGTCTGGACGAGGGCTTGACGCGGACGATCGCCTGGTTCCGGGAGCGCCTCGGCCTTGGCGCCCAATCGCAGGGAAGTGACTCGACCGGGCACGGACAGTAGCGGTGGTCTTCAAGCCGTGAACAGGTGGGGGATCCATCCCAGCAGTGGACCGGCGGCCGTGGTCCGACTGGTCGTGATCCCGCGGCTCTCGACTGCGGCCGCGGCCCTGATCCTCGGCGCGGCGGCCGGTCTACTGCCGCCCCGCCTGGGGATCGCCTTCGCGGCCGGAGCTGTCGCCGGGGTGGTCATTGTCGTCCAGCCAGTCCTCGGCCTCGCCGCACTCACCGCGGCCGTACCCTTTGGCACCAGTGGGGACAGCGAGAGCGCTGTGCCCATCACTCCGACCGACCTTCTCGTGGGGCTCATTCTGCTGGCAGCGCTCGCTGGACTGCTCGCCCGGCGACACCGCGTGGTTGTCCTGAG
>DATGMJ010000161.1:0-3639 GCA_035293685.1 Chloroflexota bacterium
CGGAGCGCCGCCTGATCATGCTCGAGCTCACGATTGATCTGTCGAAGGCGTCAGTCGTCGATTACTTCGAGATCTTCCTGACGCGCATGCTATTCATTCGCAAGGCCGCCCAGTTCCTCGGGTGTGGTTTCCAGCTGTTCATCAATCGCACCCAGATGCTGTGAGCATCCACCTGCCCGCCATGAAGATCCTTCGCTTTCAGGACGAATTCGGGGCCCGCTATGGCGTTCTCGAGGGAAGCGATATCTTCGCGCTCGAGGGCTCGCCGTTCGACGGCATCACGGTCGGGCCGCGGGTTGGCCACCTCGGAGAGGTACGCCTGCTCGCGCCGTGCGTCCCGAGCAAGATCATCGCGGTTGGCCTCAACTATCGCGTGCCGGAGCGAGAAGGAGAGGATGTCCGGCCGGATGAGCCGATCCTATTCCTGAAACCGCCCTCTGCAGTGATCGCGACTGATAGACCGATCGTATGGCCATGCGTCTCGCAGCGGATCGATTTCGAGGGAGAGGTGGCCATTGTCATCGGGAAGACGGCTCGAAAGATCTCGCCAGCGGAGGCCCACGCCTATCTCCTTGGGGTGACCTGTGCGAATGATGTCACAGCACGCGATCTCCAGCGGCGCGAGGGGCAATGGGCCCGAGCCAAAGGCTTTGACACATTTTGCCCGCTCGGTCCCTGGATCGCGACTGACCTGGACATCGCCAGCTGCCGCCTCATCACCAGGGTCAATCAGGAGGTCCGGCAGTCCGCCTCGACCAGTCAGCTCCATTTCAGCGTACCGGAGCTGGTAAGCTATATCTCTCATGTCATGACCCTGCTGCCGGGAGATGTCATCCTGACAGGTACGCCCCCTGGCTGGGGCCCTCTCCGGATCCATGACGTGGTCGAGGTGGAGATCGAGGGAGTGGGTACGCTCCGAAACACCGTGGTACCGGATGAAGGCCCAGCCAGGGCGGCCGGCCGCTGAGCCGGCTCCGGACCAGCGGCCGGCGTCCGGAGCGGTCCTCGCGACTGCTCAGGAGGGTGTCTCTGGCTCCGTAGCGCCCGGCGGGATGAGGCCGGCCTGCTTGTACAGGTCGCCCCCGAGGATGCCCACGACTGAGCCAGGCGGCGGCATGCCGGGGACCGCTTCTATCCAGAGCTGAAGCGAGATGCGCTGGAACCGTTGAACCACGAACGGACCGCTCCGCACCGGGTAGGAGGTAGGCAGGCCGTACAACTCGATCGAACGGTCAACGTTCCAGAACGATATGGCGCGCGGGTTCGGGTTGGCGCGGAAGAAGGAGGCGATCGCCGGATTAGTAAGCCAGGCCAGACGGGTGTCGCGGGCCCGGAGCCAGTTCCCGTTCGAGCCATCATCCCGAATCGGGGAGGGGATGCCCAGCTCCGCGAGCCGGGCATCCTGGCCGGCCGCGGACAACTCATCGAAGGTATTCACGAGCACGGCCGATCCAAGCTCGGGGCGCCACTGAAGGATGCCTCGCTGGAAGACCTGATAGACGAACCCATCGGCCCCGACAAAGCGCCGGCTGCTCGGGTATCCGAGCGTTGCCACGCCCCCCAGCCGCTGGAATTCGCTCCAGAAGCGCACCCCATCCGCATCGGTGACGCGGTATCCGAGGCCATTGCCGGGGCCGGTTTCACTGAAGAACCATCCGCTGGGAATGGCAAAATCAGCGCGCACCGGCGCGGCGAGGCTCGCCCAGAGCTCTGGCGGCTCCTGGCCGAGCCGCCAGAGCGCGATGCCCGCCAGCCCGTCGCGCGACGCCACCGCTACCTTTTCCTGGAGCGCGGTCGCATCCTCGTACCAGACCTCGTGCACTTGTCCCCCTTGCTGGTAGCGGTACACCGCGGTAGCGCTCGCGGTGTCGAAAGAGGGCGAGCCACCGTGAGCCTGGATCAGCGAGATAACCTGATCATACCGAAGCGCCTGGGCCCGACTCTGCCCTCCGACCGTCCAGTCATACCCCCAGAGGCCGACTCCCAGCAGTAGCTGATTGGCAGGGATGCGAGTCACGGCATAGTCGGCGACGTCCTCGATCCACGAGAGCGGCGAAGCCGGTCCCGGCTCGCGCGACGCGGCAGTCCGGAAGGCATAGGCCATCAGAATGCACCGGTCCGCGACTCCAGCGATGGCCGCGTAATCATAGGCGCCTGCCCAGCCGGAGGACAGATCGCCGGACCGGGCTGGGATAGCGACGGCGAGCGCCCGCCCCCGCTCGTGAAGAGCGGCCGCCACCGCATGGATGAACGCAGTAAGGCTCTCCCGGTCATCCGGACTGATCCCCTCGAAGTCGAGCGTGAGGCCGTCATAACCGTACCGGGCCACTAGATCCGCCAGGAGTGCTGCCGTAGCGGCGCGCGCCGCCGGGCTAGCGAGAAAGGGGTCGAGCGCGGCATACCGCGCGCCGTTCTGTACGAGCGGAAACAAACGCTTGCCGGCATCCCGAACGATCCGATCAACCCGCGGATCATCATTCCCGCTCACGCTCCCATCCGCCTGAACGGTAAAATAATCTGGCACGACAACATCAAGCTGGCGGACGTGGCCGCTCAGGCTCATCAAAGAGGACGGATCGTAGCTCACATAGAAGCCCCACGTCTCGAGCCGCGCAGCGGCACGCGCGACAGGCGGCGGCATAAAGACCGCCAGGACAGCCGCCCAGATCGCCAGCGCGGCCGCGATACGCGGACCGCGACGCGCGAACTCTTCACCTGCTGGGCGCATCCGGTGCAATCGCTTCTGCATCGCCCGGAAGATAAGCCAGGGCGCTGAGCCGGATCAAGCGCATCGCATAGGAGATCCGTGAAGACCAGGGAAGCCGGAGGGGATAGAATCGGAGCAAACAAAAAAAAACCAAGGGCGCCAGGCCTTCCGGCTGATTCCGCCCTCGGCATAGGGGTGAAGTAAAAGCCTGGCGGCTCCCACGCCGCCAGCGTGGGGCGCCGGACGCGCATGTCAGGTCACGCTCCCTGCGCCCACCGGGGTGAAAAACCATCGCGGTCGTCAGTATGAGGTGAGCAGCGGGCGCGGTCACTGCCCACCTCAAACCGCTGGATTTTTCATCCGCGCGTTATCATAGATCGACTTTCGCCAAGAGTGTGTCAGGGAAGCTCCGCATCTTTTGTAGGGCTTTACCTGACGACACGGCATGCCGTCGGCATCCGGGCCCGCACCCCGTCGGGAACTCGATCTGTGCGGGCGGCTATACTGGTGCACGATCACGTCGGAGTCAGATGCGGAGATCAGCGCGTGATGAATGGGAACAGTGTCCTCACCGAACACGATCGAGAGGTGCTCGCCGAGCTAGAGGCACTCGTTCGGGAGACCTATCAGCTCTGGGATGAGGTCTGGGTTGGATTCTCCTGGCGCAACTACACCTTTGATCACGTCATGCGGGTCCGGTCCCTGGCTCGCTCGATCGGGGCCCGCGAGGGGGCCGATCCGCGCGTTCTGGAGTTCGCCGCAACCCTGCACGACATCACCAAGTCGTACGACGGCGAGATCCTCATGCGAGACGGCCAACGCGTCCTTGATGCCGATGGGTTCTGGATCAACCAGAAGCTTCCACCCGTGCGTCAGAACCGGGTTACCCTCCTATACGAGCGCCTCGGATTGGCCGAGACCGTCCACCATTA
>DATGMJ010000162.1:0-14312 GCA_035293685.1 Chloroflexota bacterium
ATCCGTCCCATTACGGCCTCCTTCTCCGCGAGTCCTCATCGCTCGCCATGGCTCAAGTATAGCGCGCTCGCCCGCCGGTGCAAGTCTTTTTTAGCCCGAGTCAGGGCTGAAGCACAAGCAAGATCCACCGCATATCGGCACGATCTCTACGCGCAGACGCAGTATCATGCGGTGCTCGATCTTACCCCAGCAGAGACCAGATCGCCGCGCCCTGGGCGGTTTGACGCTGACAGTCGGGCAGTGCTATAATCGCGGTGTGCCCCTGTAGCTCAACTGGACAGAGCGTGTGGCTTCGGACCACAAGGTTGCGGGTTCGAGTCCTGCCGGGGGTACCGAAAAAGGCCAGGCCAATACTGCCTGGCCTTTGCTTTCCCGATTCAGGGCCTTTGTCACTAAAGCACCGCCAATCCCCCCGTCTCGGCCGGCGGCGAAGAGGTGTCCCAGATGATTGACCGCCGCATGCTTCGTCTCGGGGGTTAGATTTCCATTTCGCCACGGCTTTCTCTGCCGCCCGTATCGGTCAGCGCCAGCCAAATCCCCTCGGCCGCGGCATCCAGGCAGACACCGATGCACGGATCAACGGCCGACCGGGTAGTCTCTCTGGCGCCAGCAAATCAGGGCAGGGAAGCAAGAGGGAAGGCAGGGCCAAGGTAGACCCCGGGCAGCCTGCCGGGCTCTCCACGGAGGCAGCCCGGGATCGTCTTCACCCGCGTCAGGAGGATATCCTCTCGATGAAGGATTCCTTCTGCAGCACGGATAGCACCGCGGATAGATGCATCGCGAGCGACGCGGTGAGAGCCACCAGGGCAAGCGCGCGCGCCGGGACGCGCAGGGCAGGATATAGGAGCAGACCGAATCCGAGCCCGGCAAGCACGTGGGCAACGGCATGAGCAACGAGCTTCCCGCGCCAGACCCGTTCCTCAATCTCCTCCCAGCGAGCAGGATTGAGCATGGTACCCTCCCTCCGGATAGTGATCCCCCGCAGGGTCTCCCTCCGGGTGGAATCGCGGACGGCTGGCCTGAGCAAGGGGCGTGCCGCCCTCACCACTGCGGCAATCCCTCAGGGCGCAGAAGGCTAGGCCAGGAGCGAGTAGCCGCCATCGGCGATGATCGTTTGGCCGCAGATCCACCGGGCTTCAGGACGACAGAGCAGGGTCACGACGCCCGCGATATCATCCGGTCGACCAAGCCGACCCATCGGAGCCCGGCGGCCGAAAGCTAGCATCTCCTCCTTGTTTGCGAAGGCATTCAAAGCGTCGGTCTCGATAACCCCATCGGAGACGCAGTTCACGCTGATGCCCCGCGGGGCAAGCTCGACTGCCAGATAGCGGGTCAGCGTCTCCAGGATCGCCTTCGCCACGCCCGGCGCCGCATAGTTCGGCATGACCCGGAACGATCCGATGCTGCTGATGGCAATAATGCGCCCCCAGCGGCCCTCCATCAGCGGCACCGCGCGCTGAGCGCAGAGCAAGAGCGCGCGCCCCATCACGTCGAGCGTCCTCTGCCAGTGGCGGGGTTCGAGCTGCATCGCCGGGATCAGCTTCCCCAGAGCGGCATTGCTGACCAGCACATCCAGATAGCCAAACTCGCTCCACGCCGCCGCGAAGAGATGGTCAAGGTCATCCGGATCCCCAACATCCGCCCGAACGGCGATCGCCCGCGCTCCCAGCTCGCGCAGCCCGGCTACTGTCTCCTCGGCCGCTGCCCGGTGCCGGAGGTAGTTGACCACCACGTGCGCTCCCCCCTGGGCAAAACGGCGCGCGATCGCACGGCCAATGCCACGCGAGCCGCCGGTGACCAGGACTACCTGTCCCTCAAAGGGGCGATCCCCGCTCAGACGCTCTGTCTCCACGGCGAGTTCCATAACACCTCAGCTTGCATAGGAGTAATCGAAGGTATGCGCTCGCTCGAGATACCGCGCCAGGAGTGTCGCGCAGGCGATTACATCACCCTCGTTCACCATCTCATTGACGGTGTGAAGGTAACGCGTCGGGATCGAGAGCGTTATTGACGGCACGCCCGCGCGCGAGCGCTGGATGCTTCCGGCATCGGTTCCACCGCGCGGGAGAATCTCCATCTGGAACGGTATGCCCTCCTCCCGGGCAATATCACGAAACTGCTGGACCAGGCGCGGATCACACAGCAGGGAGGAATCCATGATGGTAATCGCGGCACCGTGGCCGAGCCGCGTCACCGCTTCCTCTTCCTTCATGCCCGGGATGTCGCCGGCCACTGTGACGTCAACCGCGATGCCGACGTCCGGCTCAAGGCCGAAGGCGGCCGTCGTGGCGCCGCGCAGGCCGACTTCCTCCTGAACGGTCGCCACGGCCAGGATGTCTACCTCATGGGATCGCACGAGACGCAGCGCTTCCAGCATGACGAAGACGCCAATGCGGTCGTCCATCGCCTTGCCGATGATATTGCCTCCCACCCGCTCGACCGTTCGATCCAGGGTGACCATGTCGCCGATCTCGATGCACTGCCGAGCGTGCTCACCATCCAGCCCGACATCCACGAAGAGATCATCCAGGCGTATTTCCTTGGCCTCCTGGCTGGTCATCAGATGGACCGGTTTTGCCGCTGGCATAAGGGCGCCGCGGAGCACCTCGCCGCGGGTCGTGTGGACAAGCACTCGCTGGGCCACCAGGGTACGAGCATCAAAGCCGCCAACCGGCTGCAGCCGGAGGAAGCCATTCCCGTCAATCGAGCGGACCAGGAAGCCGATCTCATCCACATGGGCGGCGATCATCACCCGGCGCCGCCCTGCGCCGCGCTTCAACCCGATGGTATTCCCAAGCGTATCGACGCGAATCTCATCGACGAGCGGCCGCAAGGCCTCGATAACCACCGATCGCACGCGCTGCTCGCGCGAGGCGATGCCCGGCGCTTCGGATAGCCGCTTCAGCAGTTCATAATCAACGGACACAGTTCTGGCCCCTCCCGAGCAGTTGCTTTGCACAGTATAACTCCATTCGCCGAGCGTACTACCTACCCCCCTGCCTGTGCTGTCGGCAGGCTACCAGCGCAGGCTCCGCTGTGTCTGCGGGCCGTCCCCTATCCAATCAGCCCCTCTTCGATCAGATCCTCGCGGAGCTCGGCAATGAAGGGCAGGTTCCGGAAGCGTTCCCGGAAGTCGAGCCCATACCCGACGACGAAGCAGTCAGGCAGGGTAAAGCCGATGTAGCGAATCGGCAAATCAACCAGCCGATGCGCGGGCTTGTCAAGCAGGGTTGCGACCTCCAGCGACGCGGGCTGGCGCCGGCGGAGAACGCCGAGAATATAGTTCAACGTCAGACCGGTATCGATCACGTCCTCGACCACCAGGACGTGGCGCCCGGCGATGCTCTCGTCGAGATCCTTGATCAGACGCACCGCCCCGCTGGTGCGCGCCTCAGGGCCGTAGCTACTGACGGCGATAAAGTCCACCGACACCGGCACGGTCAGCGCGCGCAGGAGATCGGCAACAATCATCATCGATCCCTTGAGCACTGCAACCACGTGGACCGCTCGTCCCCGATAGTCGCGGGATATCTCCGCCCCCATCTCGCGCACGCGCGTCTGGAGGGTCTCCGCGTCAAGGACCGGCGCGGCGAGATATGGGCGGGCAAAGGCAAATCGCTCGTCTGACACGCTGCTCTGCTCGAACTGATCTTGACCGGGCCGACACCAACCGACTATAATCAATATAGCTCACGTGGGGGCGTAGCTCAGTGGGAGAGCATTGCGTTCGCATCGCAGGGGTCAGGGGTTCGAATCCCCTCGCCTCCACCACCGCATCAGGGACGTTGTTCCCGTAAACGGTCCATCTCCTCGAGCTTCCGAACCCGCCGGCGGAACTCCTCCTCGCTTGAGAAGCGGGCGGAGAGGAAGGTTCGGATGAGTTCGAGGGCCATGAACTCTCCGACGATCTGGGCTCCCAGACAGAGGACGTTCACGTCGTCATGCTCCACGCACTGACGGGCGGAGTAGAGGTCGTGGCACACCGCGGCCCGGATGCCCGGGATCTTATTCGCCGCAATTGACGCGCCCACACCGGTTCCACAGATCATAATCCCCCGCTCGACCTCCCCACTGACCACGAGGCGACAGAGCGCCTGGGCGACGTCAGGGAAGTCGACCGGTTCCGGCGTCCATGGGCCAACCTGACGAACCGCGTGACCCCACTCCGTAAGTTTTCGAATGACCGGCTCCCGAAGGGGATACCCGGCGTGATCACCACCCACGGCCAGACGCATCGGTCGTATCCTTTCCTACTTCTCCCACGATATTCCCCTATTCCCACGGGAACGCATCGTTTGTACAGTGTGGAGTATGCGACTGCCCGATTCAGCTTTTTCCTCGACGGATCGCCAGTACCGCTTCAACGACCCGATCGAGGTCCTCATCAGAGGTGAAATAGGCGACGCACAACCGGACGCCCTCCGGTTCGCGGACTGCCCGCTGGACAATCTTCCAGTCGTCCCAGAGACGGCGGCTCAGCTCCCGACCGCTCACACCTTCGAGACGGAAGTTGAGCAGTGCGGAGGAATGTTCCCACTCCATTGGGGTCTGGAGCACGACGCCATCGATACCAGCAAGCCGCTCCTTCAGACTAGCGATCATACGTCGTTCATGCTCGGCGATTGCTTCCCAGCCCAGGCTGGCGAGATAGTCCACTGCGCTGACGATCCCCGCGTACAGGGCAGGGTTGCGCATACCGTATTCGAAGCGGGCGGTAGTTGGCGCGAACTTGATCTGGACCGTTTCTGGACGATTCAAATCACCAGCGGGGAATCCTTCGGCGAAGGAACCTCCCCCGATGTAGCGGGGTGTCAGCTCATCGAGACGATCGCGTCGCACGGCCAGAACCCCTGTCCCTTTCGGTCCGCACAGCCACTTGTGCACGCTGCCAGTCAGGTAGTCACAGCCGAGGGCACGGAAATCGACCGGAAACATGCCAATCGACTGTGCGCCGTCCAGCAAGACCCGCGCACCGTGCTCATGGGCGATCTGGATGAGTTCGGCCGCGGGGACGCGAATGCCGGTCTCGCACGAGACGTGACTGAAGGCAGCCATTCGCGTCCGGGGGGTGAGTTGGGAAATGAACGAGGAGATCGTCTCGCGGGGATCATGGCAAAAGCGGAACCGCCGCACCTCGATCCCGGCCATCGCCTGCAGCGCGAAGGCTGGATAGGTGATCGCCGGATGCTCCTGGTCGCCGATCAACAGCTGGTCCCCGGGGCGAAAGTCGAAGGACCCCAGCACGATGCTCACCCCATCCGTTCCGCCATGGGTCACCCCCACCTCGTCAGGATCAGCGTTGATGAGGCTGGCAAGACGCTGGCGCGCCTCAGCGAAGGCGCCAGCGATCCGCGGCCGATCCCAGTAGCCGTATCGCTCGAAGCGCCCGAGCACGGCAAAATATGCCTGCAGGACGGGCTCGGCCATGATTCCCTCGGTCCCGCTGTTCATATAGACAACCTCGGCCAGGGCGGGAAGGGCACGCCGGATCGCCGCCAGGTCGTACGTGCTGGTACTCGCCATGGTCCTGTTCCTCCCGGAGTGCGTAGGTTCGATCCAGGGTCGGATCGCGCCTATTGTACACCGCCAGCGATCCGCAGGAGCCTGTATGCCCTCGTCTATATTGTTCGTTGGATCATGTAGTAGCGGAGTCTCGCGATCAATCGCCACGAAGGCTTGCCGAGAGTGCATCCGACAGCATACAATCACCGGCGGCACCGCAGATTGGCCCCAGGCCAACCGCGAGTAGCCCCAGCGAGCTGGAGTGGATCATCCGCTTGGATCGGCACGACCGGGACGGATTGAGCGCATCGGCCCCGTCTTCGGCACGTGCCGAAGAGGGGCGTGAGTGCAGTCTGTGCGATCAATCGTCGATGTCCCCGGGATCAGCGTGGGACATGCGACAAACCTCGACGCGATCACCGGCTGTACCGTGGTGCTGTGCCCCGAAGGTGCCACCGCGGCAGTAGACGTCCGCGGTGGTGCGCCGGGCACCCGGGAGACCGACCTGCTCGGCACGGGCCGGCTCGTGCAGAACGTCCACGCCATTCTGCTGACCGGCGGCAGTGCCATGGGCCTCGCGGCGGCTGATGGCGTTGTGCAGTTTCTCCTCGATCGCGGCTTCGGCTTTCCGGTCGGCAGAACCCGCGTCCCCATTGTTCCAGCGGCGGTTCTCTACGACCTGACGATCGGAGACATGCGTGTCTTTCCTGACGCCCGTGATGGATGGCAGGCATGCGAACGTGCACGGGCAGATGACCTCGAGGAAGGCTGCGTAGGCGCCGGTACCGGCGCGACCGTCGGGAAGGTGCTCGGACCGGCCCAGGCCACAAAATCCGGCCTCGGGTCCGCGGCGCTCCGCCTCCCCAGCGGGATCACTGTGGGTGCGCTGGTGGCGGTCAACGCGTTCGGAGAGGTCGTCAACCCGGTGACCGGTCAGATCCTGGCAGGAGCACGCCATCCGACGACCGGCGAGTACGTCAGCGCGGTGAGTCGCCTGCTCGGCGGTGAGCTTCCCTCCGAGCCGATGCTCGGGGCAAGCACAACCATTGGCGTCGTGGCCACTGACGCCTCTCTTGACCGTGACGCCCTCCAGCGCGTGGCGACGGCGGCGCACGACGGGCTGGCACGCGCGGTTCGCCCAGCCCATACCCTGTTCGACGGGGATACATTCTTCGCCCTGGCCACCGGCCGATCCGCGGCCGCGGTCAGCCCGGTGGCCATCGCCGTCGCAGCCAGTGAGGTTGTCGCCACGGCGATCATCCGAGCGGTGATGCAGGCACGTCCCATGGGCGGCCTGCCCGGTCCCCTCCATCGCGAGACCACTCAGAGCGACGCCGGCGGGGAGCCATCCCCACCGGCTGCCTGAAAGGTGAAAGGAGACAGGAGCGTGGCGCGAGTGACCCCTGCCGACATCCGGGCGATGAAGAGACGAGGCGAGCGGATTCCTATGCTGACCGCCTACGACTACCCGACCGCGCGCATTCTGGACGCAGCGGGAATTCCCCTTATCCTAGTCGGCGACAGCCTAGGAACCGCTGTCCTGGGCTACGAGACGACGATTCCGGTCACGGTCGAGGACATCATTCATCACACGCGCGCCGTTGTCCGCGGCACCAGCCGAGCGATGGTCATCGCGGATATGCCGTTCATGTCCTATCACCCGAGCCAGGAACAGGCACTGCGGACCGCGGGCCGCCTGCTGCAGGAAGGGGGCGCGCAGGCGGTGAAACTGGAAGGGGGCGCGGTTGTCGCGGACACCGTCCGTCGTCTAGTTGACTGCGGCATACCGGTGCAAGGGCACCTGGGGCTCACGCCGCAGTCGGTCTACCAGCTTGGGGGACACCGCCTCCAGGGCAAGACCGAAGCGGCCGCCCAGCGGATCATTGATGATGCCCGGTCCCTCGAGCAAGCCGGGGTCTTCTCGCTCGTGCTCGAGCTCGTCCCTGCCCCCCTGGCGCGGACGATCACCGAGACCATTGCCGTCCCGACCATCGGCATCGGCGCCGGTCCCTACTGTGACGGGCAGGTGCAGGTCCTCTACGATCTGCTGGGTATGGATCCGGACTTCAAGCCGCGGCACGTGCGGCGGTTCGCAAACCTTGCCGAGATCATTCGCAATGCAGTATGCGCCTACGCCGAGGAAGTGCGCGCGGCGACCTTCCCCGGACCGGCCGAGAGCTTCGGTCTCGACGCGGCGTCCGCAGTGCCAGTGAGTGACGAACCATGAAGGTTGTGGCCACAATCAAGGACGTGCGTGCGGCCCGTGCGGCCCTTCCTTCCCCAGTGGGCTTCGTCCCGACCATGGGCTACCTGCACGAGGGACACCTCGCCCTGGTTCGAGCGGCCCGCACCCAGAATCAGTCAGTTGTCGTGAGCATCTTCGTCAATCCCAAGCAGTTTGGGCCGAACGAGGACTACGCGTCGTATCCGCGGGATCTCGACCGCGACCTGCGCCTCCTTGAGCAGGAAGCCGTGGACCTCGTCTTTGCGCCCAGCGTGGAGGAGATGTACCCGCCCGGCTTCTCGACCTTCGTAGATGTCGGGCCGCTTGGGGAGATTCTCGAAGGGGCCCGCCGACCGGGGCACTTCCGGGGCGTGGCAACGGTAGTGACGCGGCTTTTCTGTCTGATCCAGCCGGACCGGGCGTATTTCGGCCAAAAAGACGCCCAGCAGTGCGTGGTGATCAAGAAGCTGGTGGCCGATCTGGGCCTGCCCATCGAAATCGTGACTGTTCCAACTGTCCGTGAGCCCGACGGACTGGCCATGAGCAGTCGGAACGTGTACCTCGATCCAGAGCAGCGGGTCGCGGCCCGGGTACTCTCGGCATCGCTTCGGGCAGCCGCAGAGGCTTACGAGCGAGGGGAGCGGAACGCCGAGGCTTTACGACGGCTGGTCAGCCAGATCATCGCCGGGGAGCCCCGGGCGCAGCTTGACTACGTCAGCGTCGCCGACGCCGAGACACTTGAGGAACTCAGCACCGTGGACCGTCCGGCACTGATCTCGCTGGCGGCGTGGATTGGCCGAGCGCGGCTTATCGACAACATCATCGTGGGACGGTGAAGGGCCACGCCCGCACTGGCCTCCTAGCTGGAGCGGGCGCGGGCTAGTGCGAGGCGGCTTTCAAGATCGTGCTCGGTGCGGAAGACCGCCCGAACAAGGCGTCCGGCATAGTACTCTCGGCAGACGCGTGGGTAGTTGGCAACACCGAGAATCTCGGTGCCCTCGCCCGCCTCGACAACAACGGCTGTCTCTCCCCGCGCGAGAATCTGCCGGATAACGCTCTGCGCGGCTTCATCGGGTATGTACACCATGCTCGCCCCCGGGAATGATCGATTCACGGATCGAGTAGCCTGCCACCGGTCATCTCGGAGGACAGTATAGCAGACCGCACGGCCGGAGAGGCTAGCCGGCGGCTCAGGTAGGAGCGAGTGGTTTCCCCTTCACAGAAGCGCGTGATGCATGATATGCTTCGCGCGCGAGTGGTCCGAGGAACAGGAGACGCGATGGCGATCCAGCCGATAGAGCTACGCCGAATACTCGGCCACTTCGCCACCGGCGTGACCGTGGTCACCGGCCGCTCCGGCACGGAGTCTCGCGGCATCACGGTCAATTCCTTCACCTCGGTCAGCCTTGACCCACCGCTTGTCCTCATCTGCATCGATCGACGCGCGCGGACATATGAGTTTCTGCCCCGCGCGGGGGCCTTTGCGGTGAATATCCTGGGCGAGCACCAGCGGTGGCTTTGCGAGCGCTTCGCCCGTCGGTCGGCGCCGGACGTCCAAGATGAGCTTGCCGCGGTGCCGCACCACTTCGGGATGACCGGTGCACCGCTCCTCGACGGCTGTATTGCCTACCTCGAATGTCGGATCGTCGGGCGACACGACGCGGGCGACCACGCCATTTTCATTGCCGAGGTCGTCGCCGCGACGGCAGGCGAGCCGTCCTTGCCGCTCCTCTTCTTCCGGGGGACGTATCCTCGTCTGGCCCGGACCGAGATCCTGGCCTGACCGCTGGCCCGCAGATAGGTCGCCGGCAAGGCCTGCCGCGGCCTTCTCCAGAGCGCTCCTGCCGCCGATCCGCGGGATCACGCCGGCCGATCATCACATCCGCTCGGGAGGCTTTACATTCGGTCGTCCGAGCGATAAAGGCGGTAAGATCAGGGAAAGAGATCGGTGCTGAGGTATTTGAGGCCGGTATCGTTCGCCGTCGTCGCGATGAGCGTGCCGGGCTCGGCCTCGCGGGCCAATCGGAGCGCCGCCGCGACGTTCGCGCCGGTCGAGAACCCGGCGAAGATGCCCTCCTCGCGGGCCAGCCGGCGGGCAACCGCGATCGCTTCATCATCGCTGACCGCGATGTAGCCGTCGCAGTAGCGCGGATCCCAGAGAGGGGGGATCATCGCGTACCCGCCGCCCTGGAGCTTGTGGCGGGTATCGGTAACTGGCTTTCCGGCGAGGACGGCCGCCGTCGCCGGCTCGACCGCGTACGTGCGGATCTCGGGCCGCCGCTTTTTCAGCGCCCGCGCCACCCCCATGAACGTACCGGCAGTCCCGACTAGCGCCACGAATACCTGAACCTGACCGCCGGTCTGCTCCCAGATCTCCGGCCCGGTCGTCAGTTCGTGAGCTTCGACATTGCTCGGGTTATTAAACTGATCGGCCCGAAAGGCGCCCAGCTGTTCCTGGAGCTCACGGGTCCGACGCTCAACCAGCTCTAGATCTTCCTTCGACACCTGCCCGGGTTGGCCGCCCGGGGCCTGCGGAACCAGCTCTACCTCGGCCCCCAGTGCACGCAGCATGCGGCGCCGCTCGACACTGTTGCCCTCGGACATAACCGCAATGAGATGATACCCCTTGACCGCACACACGACGGCTAAACCAGTTCCGGTATTTCCACTGGTGAGCTCAATGACAGTTCCGCCGGGCTTCAGCCGACCACTGCGCTCGGCTTCTTCGATGATCCGCAAGGCAATGCGGTCCTTAATGCTGAAGCCGGGATTGAAGTACTCCAGCTTCAGGACAATGCGCCCCGGAAGACCGCGGGTGAGGCGATCGAGCGCGACGAGGGGCGTTCGCCCGATCGTATCGAGAATACTGGGAAAAATCCGCGCCGCGTGCTGGTCCATTGCCGATCCCTTCGCATGACGTGGCTAATCGCGTAGTACAATACCACAAGCGAACGGGGAACATGGAGCAGACGGTGCAACAGCGCCTCTTTGACGATTCCACCCCCTCAGCATCTCCGGAGATCGGACCTCACGAGCCGCTTGCCGCGCGCATGCGGCCGCGCACGCTCGATGAGCTGGTCGGGCAGGAGCACATTCTCGGACCGGGGCGTGCTCTCCGCCGCGCGATCGAGCGCGGTGAGATTGGCTCGCTGATCCTCTGGGGGCCACCTGGCTGCGGGAAGACAACGCTCGCCCGGCTCATTGCTCGCCAGGCCGGCGCCCATTTTGTGAGCCTGAGCGCCGTCTCGGCGGGCATTGCCGATCTCCGGCAGGTCATTGATGACGCACGCCGCCGCCTGCGCCAGCACCAGCGAACGATCGTCCTGATTGACGAGATTCATCGATTCAATAAGGCTCAGCAGGACAGCGTCCTCCACGCTGTTGAGGAAGGAACGATCATCCTGATCGGTGCCACGACGGAGAACCCAAGCTTCGAGGTCAACGCAGCGCTCCTCTCGCGGTGCCGGGTCGTTCCCCTGCGTCCGCTCCGCGCGCCCGACCTGGATATCCTGATCCAGCGCGCGATCGAGGATTCAGAACGGGGGCTGGGCCGCCTGAAGGTCGTCCTGGAGGCGGCAGCGCGGCGCGCGCTGATCGCCCTGGCCGACGGGGATGCTCGCGCTGCGCTGAATGGCCTGGAACTCGCCGCCGTGGCCACCCCACCGGACGCGGAAGGCCAGCGCCTCATCACCTCTGCGACGATCGAGGAGGCCATGCAACGGCGGGTCCTCCTGTACGATCGTCAGGGGGACCAGCATTACGACATCATCTCGGCCTTTATCAAGTCACTGCGTGGATCCGACCCAGACGCGGCGCTTTACTGGATGGCGCGGATGCTCGAAGCGGGCGAGGATCCCCTGTTCATCGTCCGGCGCATGGTGATCCTGGCCGCGGAGGACGTCGGCCTCGCGGACCCCCAGGCACTTGTCGTGGCAGTGGCCGCACAGCAGGCGGTCCATTTCGTCGGCATGCCGGAAGGCTATCTCCCTATGGCCGAGGCAGCGATCTATCTCGCGACTGCTCCCAAGAGCAATTCTGCCCTGGAGGCGTACGGGCGTGCACGAGCGGCGGTAGAGGCAACAGGCAATCTGCCGGTGCCGTTGCACCTGCGCAACGCCCCGACCGGCCTCATGCGATCGCTCGGATACGGGCGGGATTACGAGTACAGCCACGATTTCGCGGCCGACGATCCGCGCCGCTACCGCCAGCGCTATCTGCCCGACGGACTGGACGGCCCATTCTACCGTCCCTCGGCGGTCGGCTTCGAGGCGACCATCGCCGAACGGATGCGGGCCATCGCAGCCCTGCGGGCACACGCCAGACGATCCGACCACCCCGCGGCTCCAGCAGCCACGGAGGATACTGCTCCCCCTCAGCGCTGATCCAGGGGGACGAATGTCAGATTCATCGGGCCGACATACTCGGCATCCGGTCGAATCAGACGGTTATCCTTCAGCTGTTCAATGACGTGCGCGGTCCAGCCGGCTACACGGCTGATCGCGAAGGTCGGGGTAAACAAATCGTCCGGCAGCCCCACGCCGTGCAACACCGCCGCCGAGTAAAACTCCACGTTGGTGTAGATGCGCCGCTCCGGCTTTCGCTCGTGAAGGAGCCGCAGGGCAACGTCCTCGACGTGGAGGGCGAGCTTGAAAAACTCGATCTCACTGGTGCGTTCGGCGAGCGCGCGGAGAACCCTGGCCCGCGGATCTTCGGTGCGGTAGACCCGGTGACCGAAGCCCATGATCCGCTCGCCGCGGTCGAGCACGGCCTTGAGCCAGGCCTCGGCGTTCTCGGGCTTTCCGATCGCGCGGAGCATATCCAGGACGAGTGCCGGAGCCCCGCCGTGGAGCGGCCCCTTCAGCGCACCAATCGCCCCGACGATCGCCGATCCCATATCCGAGAGGGTCGAGGCGATCACCCGTGCGGTAAACGTCGAAGCGTTCAGGCCGTGATCGGCGGTGAGCACGAGGTACGTCTCAAGCGCCCGAGCGCGCTGCTCGCTCGGCACCTCGCCAGTCAACATGTACAGGTAGTTACTCGCATGCGACAGATCAGCCCGCGGAGGTACCGGCGGCAGACCGCGCCGGAGACGATCAAAGGTGGCCATGATCGATGGCATGCTCCCGGTCAGCGCCATCGCGTGAGTGACAGATGGATGTCCCTTAAAGTCTAGGGCCGCGGCGAACGCCGACACCGCGGTGCGCAGAACCTCGAGCGGCTCGGCGCTGTCCGGCAGGACACGAATGACCTCGACGACTGCGGGCGGGAGGGTGCGGTAGCGCGCCATCTCGCCGGTAAACTCCGCGAGTTCGGCGCGATTGGGTAAGTGACCATGCCAGAGGAGGTAGGCGACTTCCTCAAAGGTTGCGTGCGCCGCGAGGTCGCCGATGTCGTAGCCGCAGTAGATCAGCCGTCCCCGCTCGCCGTCGATGTGACTGAGCGCGGTGTCGGCGACCACCACACCTTCCAATCCCTTCGCGATCTGAGCCATAGCTCGCGTCCCCTTTCCCTTTGTCGTTACACCGATCATAATTAAAATCCATGGGGATGGCGATGATCCGATGCCCGGCATTCTGCCAAATACCTGCCATTTTCCCGCCGCGGCGGAACAACTAGACGTGGAGCGCGAGACCTCAACCGCCGCGGTCGACCCGGAGTTCGCCCGAACCGTCCGCGCGCTTCTCGACGGGCTGGCAGCCGGTCGCGAGCCGCCAGTGCCGCACGGAGGGGCGCTTGGGCACCTGATGAGCACAGTCGCCCGTTCATCACGCGAGGCTGTCGTTCACCTGGCAGAGCGCTGGTTTGGTCCGCTTCACCTCGCGCTCGACGGGCGATACCCGCCCCCACTCAACGATGACCGCCTGGGGGAGACCGACCGCTACGCGGCGATCCTGATCTATCACGTCGGTCAGCGGCGATCCTGGCAGAACCTCTCGACCAACGAGTCGACTTTCTATCGGTATCGCCGGGGCGCCTTCGGTGCCTTCATTGACCGCCTCTGGTGGGAAATCCTTCATCGCGCCGTCCCAACAAACCGCCCCCGACCGGACTACGAGCGATTCGTCGGGCGGGTGGCCGAACGTGCTGAGGTGGTTCAGCGGCTGGCGACCGCGCCCGGCAGTGTCGTGGGGATCGAGGGAGCCGGAGGAACTGGCAAGACTGCCCTGGCCCAGGCTGTCGTGAGCCTCTGCCTGTCAGCGACCCGCGCGTGGCGGCCGGTGATTCTCGAGGGAGGAACGGCTGTCCCGCTGTTCGATGCGGTAGTCTGGGTGGGTAGCCGCCAGGGAACCCTCGGGCTGGGGGATCTCCTCGATACCCTCGCTCGCACACTCGACTACCCCGGTCTCCTGGGGCGCGAACTCGCCGACCGGCGGTCGGCGCTCCGAGAAATTCTCGGGAGGCGCGCGGTTCTGATCGTGGTTGATGATGTCGATCGTGCGGATCCGGCGGTGCTGAGTTTTCTCCTGGATCTTCCCTCGCCGACCCGCTCCCTGGTCACGACGCGGCGGCGTCTGCCGCCGCGCGTATCGGCGGTCGCGCTCGGGCCGCTCGAGGTCGACGAGGCCCTCCTTCTGCTCCGAAGCGA
>DATGMJ010000163.1:0-8394 GCA_035293685.1 Chloroflexota bacterium
GTCAATGTCACCGAACTCGAAGAGCCCCTGTCCGACGATCGTGTGAACAAATCCTCCGGGGGTCAGATCAACCGCCCGAATCGCGCTCGTCTCGGCGTCCGCGACGTACAGCACCGATGGCCCCACAGCAAGACCGCTTGGCTGGGCAAACCAGGCTCGATCGAGCGGTCCATCCTCGATCCCTTCATATCCGGTGCCGGCGAAGGGGGAGAGCTGGCCGGTGGTCAGATTCAAGGCCCAGATCTGGTGGAAGCCGGCCATGGCAATGTAGAGAGTGTCGGCGTGAATCGCGAGGTCCCAGGGCGAGTTCAAGGGGACGCGCGTGGCAGTACCGCCCCGGTGGAACGCGCTGGCTTGCTCGCCCGTGCCAGCGATCGTGGAGACTGTCCGTGCCGCCAGGTCAACCTGACGAACCGCATGGTTCTCCAGGTCGGCTACGTAGAGTATCTCCCCTCGAAGTGCTAGTCCTTGCGGCGCCTGGAAGCGAGCCGTGCTGAAGTCGCCGTCCTGCAGGCCGGGCTCGCCACAGCCAACGACCTCGCGGATGCGACCGTCAAGCCCGGCGACGATCAGCAGGTTGTGTCCGGAATCGGCGATGGCCAGGATATCGGCCCGCGCATCAGCGAGGATCTTCCCCGGAAAGAGCAAGGGCGTGGTGGCGGCCGGGCTGGTCTCGCGGAGCCCCGGCACGGCCTGGTGGACCAGCAGCCCTTTCCGGTCGAACTCCGCGACCATATCGCCGAGAATCTGGTCCAGAACCCGAAAGGATATCTCCCCTTCGTGCCGCCCGATAACCTTTCCTTCTGGATCGATAAAGACGAGGGTTGGCCACGCTCGGCCAGCGTAGGACTGCCAGATTCGGAAATCCCGGTCATTGACGACCGGATGCTCGATCCCATAGCGCAGGACGGCGGCGCGTAGGTTCTCCGTCTCCCGCTCGGCTGGAAACTTCGGCGAATGAACGCCGATCACCACGAGCTCGTTCGGATACTTGCGTTCGGCTTTCCGCAACTGCGGAAAGATATGCATGCAGTTAATTCAGCAGAATGTCCAGAAGTCCAGGATGACGATGCGCCCGCGCAGATCGGCGAGGCGAAGAGGCCGGGCAACGTTGATCCAATCAAGGCCGGCGGGAAAGTCCGGCGCGCGAACCGTACCGGACCAGCGCTGTTGCATGACCACCTCCAAGCAACTCTGTATCCATGATACTCCCTTGCGGGGGCGGTCCGATTTTTGCTCCCGTATCGCTCACCGCGGCACGACATTCAACCGCCGATAGTCGTGCTACCGACAATCGAATGTAGAGCAGGGATACGCGTTCACTGTTGCGCGCCGTGCAAGGCATTCGTCCCGGTCGACGTGAAGCGCTCATCGTCGCAGTCCTTTTGGGCATGGGGCTGATGCTCGTTGTCGGGCTCATCGCGCGGGGTTCAGCCCCGGGACCGCTCCACGTCGATCAAACCCCGGTTCTTCCGGGGGAGGAGATGCGCCTTACGGCCAATGGTTTTTATCCGCTAGAGCCGGTTACGGTTGAGATCAGTACACGCGGAGCTTCATCACCATTTCGCCGCTTGGGCACGGTCTCGGCGTCGGTGTGGGGAGGGCTTCTCGATGTGCCCATCGCCGTGCCAGCGGGGCTGGATTCTGGCGCACACCTGCTGCGCGCCACCGGTCAAATCAGCAGACGCCGGAGTAGTACCACGCTGTACGTTCGCGCTCGCTCCCCGTGGGTGACGTTTGGGACCGATCAGGCACAGCCGCGCGGCCTGCTGGGGCTGATCGTCGGGGGATTCCTGCCGGGTGAGCGCGTCCGTATTCTCATCGGCCCTCCTCACGCGGCCAGCACGGAGCACAGTGGGTCGGGCGCGCCCATCCATCCGATAGCAGTCGCGGTGCTCTCGACTGATCAAGCCGGAAACTCCGGATGGGAAGAGGTGCGGCTGCCTCGTGTTGCTCCCGGCCAGTACAGCATCATAGCGCAGGGCGAGCGCAGTCATCTGGAGGGACGGCGCGAGCTGACGATCGTGCCATACAGCCCGAGCATCACGCTCAGTCCGTGGGCCGGTCCGCCCGGGACGAAGCTCCAGCTCAATGCACGCGGATTCGAGCCCGGCGAGCGGGTCGCGGTGCACTTTGGTGGTACTGCCCGGCTCGCGGCGATTCTCCGTGCGGATCGCGATGGAAACCTCTGGGGAGCCGGCCCGGTGCGCATTCCGTTCGGGACAGCCGCTGGCTCTGTATCCGTGACCCTGGTTGGCGAGGACAGCGGCGCCCGGGCGGTTGCTCTGTACCGGGTCCTCCAGCCGCGGCCGTGGCTGGAGCTCACGCAGTACTGGGGTGCGCCAGGCGGCTCGGTACAGTTCTCCGGTGGAGGGTGGGCTGGCTGCGAACGTATCTCGATCCATATCGGCAGCGCGGCGAGCCCTCCGGTTGCGTTTGGTCAGGCTGATGACTACGGCTGGCTCCACGATGCTGGGCCGGTCTCTATCCCCCTGGAGGCACGCTATCAGGTGACGTTCGTGGCGGTCGGCGAGGAGAGCCATGCCGTGGCCGCGGCTACGTTCAAAGTGGTTCTGCCCTTCAATCTCTCCCCGGGAGGATCACGGCTTCTCCCGACTCCAACGTCTGTCAACGGTTAAGCTGGCCGGATCGGCCGTCCTACGATTCTGAACCGCTCTCGCTAATGAAGTCAGGAGAGGCGTCTGGCCGGACCTCTGCTGACTCGCTAGTCTGCGGTACGTTCGAGCGGCAGGGTGTCAGACCACTTCCCGTGAGGATAGAAGGCTTCGCGTCCAAAGGCATCGGGGCATGACAGCGGTGCGCTACGATGCCCCCAATCGGCAGTCGTAGCGCACCGCGTGATCCGGGGTACGCGGTCAGTGGTGGAAGAGGCGACTAAAAGAATTGACGATAATCGAGATAACCACGGTAATAATGTTTGAGCCAGCTCCCAATGTAGCTGAGACGGATACCGTTGGGGTCGTGCTAGGCGTTGCAGTCGCGGTCGGGGTGGTTGCCGTTGGGGTGGGGGTTGCGGTATTCGTCGCCGTTGGGGTCTCAGTGACGCTGGTGGTTGGCGTGGCGGTCGGGGTGGCTGTCTCGGTCGGCGTGGTGGTCGCTACCGCCGTCTCCGTTGGCGTGGACGTCGCGGTCACACTGGCGCCAGGGGTTGCCGTCGGAGTCGGCGACGGCGTGCCGGTTGGCGTTGGCGTGACCGTACCGTGGTGCTCGGCCTTTTCTTCTTGGCCGTGATTCTGGAGCGCTACCTCACGCACCGCTCGGCCGTGATCCGGGCCAGGAGAGGCGGTGTGTGCAACTTCGCTGACCGCCTTCCCGTGTTCATTGTGCGGCTCCTGGTCATCGGCATCGGGCGTCCGCACGGGTGAGCTAACCGGGCTGGCAGATGACGTTGCGCTGGTCGTGGTGTCGTCATCTTCTGTGCTCGCGTCTACCTCCTGCTGCCCGTGGTTTCCCTGACCTGCGGGATCATGCGTTAGGGCCGCGCTCGCGGTGCCGTGCGCACCCTGATTCTGGCTGGCGTGGTTTCCGTGGCCACCGCGCTCGGCCAGAGCACCGGCAGTGATCCCAGTGGTAAGGACGGCGGATAAGAACAGGGCAAGAAGGGTATGTGAGATGCGTCGCTGCACAGGTCTCCCTCCTCAATTAATTCAGGATTATTCCCCTGGATACCTTCCAATGCACCGTGAATGAACGCATGATCATGCGGAGCGGCAGCCGCCTTGATCATCCACTGGTCATGAGACAAAACGGAGCGATCGCCGGGGTGTTACATGGAGGACCGGTCGTTCCACGGGCGCTCGTGGGACGACCAGCGCGGACAGGAGTGGGCCGGCTCGACGATCCGATCAGGTCTCGTCGTCTGGCTGGGTCAGGTCCTCCCCTCGGTGGAGCCGAATCGCGATGCGGGCGGTCTGCAGCAGGGAGCGCGGCGTAGGTGAATGCGCAGCGAGGTAGCGAGCGACGGCGATCAAGACATGGCACGCCTCGCGCGGGTGAGCGGCCTTCAGTTCGTGATACTGCTGGATGCCGGCCTCGAGCATCTGATAGGTGTGGAACTCGGCATCCTCGCGGAGAAGGGCTTTCCCGAGAGTCTGGATCAGGAGGGTATCGTCGCACCCAGCGGCAAGGTAGCGGTGCACCAGCGAGCCTGCGGCGTTCACCTGCTGCTCGCGGTCAAGCAGATCAAGGAACTCGTTGAGCAGAGCCTCGGCGGAGATGCCGTCTGGATGCGCATTGCCCTCGGGAATCCGAGCCGGAGGAATATTGAGGAAACGATCAAGATAGAGGCGCATGGCTCCGTGGAAGATGCCCCGTGCGGCCTCTGGCGACGGCGCGCGTTTGAGGCACTGGTGAAGGGCGTTGGCGTAGCTGAATGTATGGAGCACGGTGATCCAGTCGCCGAACTCGTTACTGGTGTGGAAACGAGCGATGCGGACTGCAGCGGCGTAGGCGACGGTCCGGGAGAGTGCCGTGAGCGGTGCGCCGTCTCGCAGAGCTGCGACGAGGCCGTCCACACTAGCCTTGGGATCATCTCCGAGGAGGATGCTGGTCAGCGGCTGGAATCCATTCCAGCTTGTGCTGGGTCGCCGTTCGCGGAGGAGGGAGGGGAGGTCCGCCAGAACCGGCTCGAGCAGTGCCACGAGGTCGATCGGGTGGCGCCAGGCGTTGCTCTCCTCGCTCCGCTGGGCACGGCAGAGCGCGGGCACCAGTCCCGGCAGGATCTCTTCCGCCTGGTCCCATCCACTCCTTTCCAGCAGCTCGAACGCCTTGTTGAGGAAATCAATCGTATGGCCGCCATTGAGGAAGTAGTGATCGGTAGCCGCCGCCAGGAGCATGTCCGCGACACGAGCAGGAGGACAGCCGTTGGCGATTGCCGTACGGAGGACGCGTTCGGTCCCTTCGACGTCACGGACCTCGACGAGCTGGCGCAACCATTCTTTCAGGCGTTCGGGGCTGACCGTGCGGGTTGGAAGGGGATCACGCGCGAACCGGGGCGGCTGACCGGCACAGTCCTCCGCCACGTGCACCAGCCCGTGATACAGGGCCAGCACCTGCTCCTCCGGTCCAAACTGGGGGACCAGGTTGCCCAGCGCTGTCAGGATTGTCAGACCAGGTCCCCAGCCGGCGGCCCGGTAGCGAGTTCCGAAGCGTGCGCCTGCGGCCAGGATTCTCTCATACGGCTCGCCGGCCTCCCGAAGGGCAAGGACTGACTTTACGATAACTAGGCCGAGGTTCTGCTCGAGGCCGTCCTGGAGGCGGCGGTATGAGCGGGCGGTCCGATCGGCGGCGGAGATGCGGGGATCGATCCACACCATGCCGTTGTCGACGTGGACCGGATAGACCTGGACATCATCGGCGAACGGATCGAACGTGCCCCCGCTGGTCAGATCAAAGCGGGCGTGATGCCAGTGGCAGGTGAGAACCCCCTGATGAAGGGTCCCCTTGCTCAGGGGAAAACCCATATGGGGACAGCGATTGTCGACCGCGTAGACGTGGCCCTCATGATAGAACACGGCGATGCCGTGCCGCCGTCCGCTTACGACGACGCACCCTTTCGCCTGGATCTCGCTGAGTGGGCCGGCGCAGATCAACCCCTCGCGCTGCTCGACGGCCATCGGCCTCCTCCTGAACAAAGGGCCTGCCTGGCAGGGAGCCCCGTTGCAGGTCGCAAGTCCCGATCGAACGAGATCGGTTGGATCAACCATATCATGGAAATGCCTCTCCGTCACCATGCCTCGGCGCTGGAAGCACTTGGAGTGAATGGCGCAGCCGGGGCCATCTCGCGCGCGCCCGGGTATGCGCCGTTGGGTCGCCGTTCTCCAGGGCGCGACGGCTTCCTCCGGACAGTCCGTGGGGTATAAGGCCGCGGACACGTCCGCGGCGTTTGTCCCACCGTCGGTCGGATGATCTGGCGCGGGGCTCCCGGGTTAGTGATCGGAAGAGCGCGGTGTGGAGGCGTCCGGCTGCCAGCGGCGGGCCAGGAGACGAATGACTTCGCGGAACTCCGCCCGATCCTCGGGGCTCAGACGCTCGTCGGTAAGGATGCGCACCACCGTCTGGAGGGTCGGATCATCCGGGCCGATGCGGGCAAGGGTATCAGGGAGGTAGCCGCCCGCGGCGAGCAGGCGGTCCGTATCCGCCTGATCCAACCCCAGCGCTGCGACGAGCCGCATGGCGACCGTGCGGTCAGCGGTGCGCTGACCGCTTTCGAGTCGGTTGATGAAGCTTGGGTCAAGGCCGGCGCGCCGTGCAAGAGCGCTCTGGCTCAGGCCGGCCCGCTCCCGAAAAGCCCGAAGAAGGGATGGGAAACCCAAACCGTCGCGCTGATCCACACTATCCACGGAAACGACCTCGCGGTCATCCTGCGCTGTCGTGTCATAGGAGGACTCGGCGGGCTCCCCCTTCATGTCGTCTCCGGACTGTCTGCTTGATCCCGTCGAGCTTTGAGCCAGTGGTAGCGTGCTGCGACGAAGCGATCGAAGTTGATGAAGAGGGCCCGCAGGACGTTGCTGTACTCCTTGGCGACCGCCCACTCGCGCGTCTCTGGATCATACCGTCGGGCATTCGCCGGAATCAAGCGGCGGAAGTCGTCGAGGAGGGCGCGGTTATAACCAAAATTGAGAATCCAGCGCCGGCCATCAGGGGTTTCACGCAGGTCGTAAATCCAGCCGCGGAGCTCCTCCAAAGACTCCGGGCGCTCGGCGGCCTGGGCCATCTTGAGGTCAATATTACAGCGAGGATCCTGCCGAATGGCTGGATTCTGACAGCCTCGGCTCGGGCAGATGCACTGGCCAACGACCGGGCAGTAGGTCTTTGGATGGGTGGCGTACCAGGCACGGATCGCCTGGCGAGCAGTGGATGGCACGTGCATCCTCCAGTGTGGAATCCTATCCGGTATTCTACGCGATTCGACCGGGCCGTCGAGATCAGAAGCCGGGATGATATTCTTCGCCCGCATCCAGAATGCGCCAGCTGTGGCGCGGATCGTCCGAGTCAACGACCCGCTCCTCGGGGTGCCCGAACATTCCAGTGCCGCCGCGCCCGCTTGCCTGGCGCGGTGTTAGAGCGGCTACCAGACGGTGCCAGAGCGGATCCGGAACGTCCGAGCGCCATACGTAGATCGGGTGTGTGCCGATGAAGGGAACACTGTCGAGCGGCGGGGCACCGGGGGGCAGGTCGCCTAGCCCGACGAATCCTTGGCCGGATGGAGGCACCGAACGAGCCGGGATCAGACGGAGTTCGCTCTCGGTCAGACCAAGATGACGGATCCGCTCGAGATAGGGCGCAAGATCGGCAAGTGACTGTCTGACCGGTGCCATGCGTTCACCTCGGCGGAATCCCGTCCATGCGAGGACCTCGGCCGGCGCAATCCGCGTGCCAGTAGTCCGATCAGGCCAGGGAGGGGGGAAGGGCAGCGGCGAGGATGCGATAGCGAGCGATCGGGTCAATCGGCCCCCCCGCGGTCAGCCCGAGTAGCTCGCAGACCTCGAGGTCGTGACGCGCCCGCAACAGCGCGAGCTCGTATTCGGTCGCTCCCTGGTGACGCCGCCTCTCCTCTTCTGCGATGCGCTGGCGCACCTGTCGGACGGCGAAGGTGTCGCGGAGCATTTGCGGCGTAACCGTCCCTCGCTTGCGTATGCCTGCCCGTCGGGCCGTCGTCTCGACGATGACGTTAATCATCCGCGCGGAGATGGGGAAAAGACGGCTGCCGGCGCCGGTCGCCAGGTGTTCCGCGAGCACCCGAGCGAGGCGGGGGGTCAGCGGCAGGGTGCGGGCACGCAGGCGTCGGGACTCACTGGTCGCCCGGACGGCGAGATACCCGCGGTCAGGCAGGGCCGGATCAATGTAAATATCGCCGGGGTGCAGGGCCACGACCTCGTCGCGCTTGAGGCCGGTATCGAGGAGGGTGAGAATGACCGCTCGCCAGAGCGGACGATCGACTGCGGCGACCAGCCGGGCGGCCTCATCGTCCTCCAGGATCTCCGGGAGATGGGGGGCAGGGGAGGGGTAGATGAGGCGGTCGGCCGGGTTGTCAGGACGAAGGCCGGCCTGGCGCGCGTAGCCGAAAAATGCCTTGACCGAGGCAATCTTCCGCCGGAGCGATCGCACGTCGTTTCCTCGATCGCGGCGAAGCCAGAGCGTAAAGCGCCGCAGGTCTTCCAATGTGACCGCGTCAACCGGTCGATCGCCGAGAAACTGCACCAGGAGACCGAGATCCACGCGTGCCGAGCGCAGGGTATGAGGGGCACGGTCAATGACCGCAGCAAAATCGAGGAACGCGGGGATGACCCTGGAAAGGCTCGGCATTCCCGATGCCGGCGGACCTGTCCGTTCCCCGGTTAGGGCTCCGGCAGATGCGGCTATCGATGGATC
>DATGMJ010000164.1:0-8374 GCA_035293685.1 Chloroflexota bacterium
AGGAGATAGACTACCCGTCCTGGCGGTGTCGCCCTGCCCCTGAGGCTTCTAGACTGTGGGTACCGGTGCTGGCACGGGCACCGGTCAAGGTGATAGGCCGAAGGTACGAGAGGGAGAGTTATGCTGTACCCTGCAGGGGGCGGGCACTTCTGGCGCCACGTCCACGGTGATGACCAGCCTCGTGAGTTGCGGATCAGCCGATCGCTGTTGAGGCGGGTTGGGGCATATGCCTGGCCCTATCGGTTCCGGATCCTCCTCATGCTGGCCACGATTCTGGTGACGACCGCCCTCTCTCTCGTGCCGCCGCTTCTCTTCCGCGATCTCTTCGACAACGCCCTCCCGCACCGCGATCTGGGACGTCTGAATCTCCTTGCCCTTGGGATGGTCGGCATACCGGTCCTCAGCGGTCTGATCGGCGTGCTCCAGCGCTACCTGAGCGCGAGCATTGGAGAGGGAATTATCTACGATCTCCGCCGGGCGCTCTATGCCCACATGCAGCGGATGTCGCTGCGCTTCTTCACCTCCACCAAGACGGGCGAGCTGATGTCGCGCCTCAATAACGATGTCATCGGGGCGCAGCAGGCAGTGACCTCCACCATGACCAGCATCACCTCGAACCTTCTGTCGCTCGTGTCGACGCTCGCCGTCATGCTTGCTCTGGAATGGCGGCTCACCCTTCTGGCGATTGTTGTGCTCCCGCTCTTCATCCTCCCGTCGCGGCGCATGGCCGGTCTGCTCCGCGCAGTAGCGCGTGAGCAGCTCGACCGAACCGCTCGCATGAACGCCCTGATGAACGAAACGCTGAACGTTAGCGGCGCTCTCCTGGTCAAGCTCTTCGGGCGCGCTCCACTGGAGACCTCCCGGTTTGCCCAGCGTGCGGCCGCCGTGCGCGATATCGGCATCCGGCAGGCCCTGATCGGCCGATGGTTCTTCTTCGGACTCGGCCTGATCAGCGCGGTGGGAACCGCGCTGGTCTTCTGGGTGGGAGGCGTTCTTGTTCTCCGCGGCGAGTTTACCATCGGCACGATCGTCGCCTTCGCGGCGTATCTCAACCAGTTTTATGGGCCGCTCTCAGCACTGACGAACGCGCGGGTTGATTTGGCGACGTCATTCGTGAGCTTTGAGCGCGTGTTCGAGGTGCTGGATCTCCCGGTGGAGATCGCCGAGCGGCCGGGCGCCATCGCCCTTCAGGATGTTACCGGTCGGGTGACGTTCGAGGATGTCTCCTTCAGCTACCGGCCGGAGGATGGATCGTCAGCACCGGTCGCTACCCTGCGGCCGGTCGAGCGCCGCTGGTCGCGCATGGAACGCCCCCTATCGGAGGGCGATAGTGATGCGGGGGCACGGGCGGAACCGGCTGGTGCTCCAACCGTGATTCGGCATCAGGCCCGCCGCTGGGCGCTCGAACACGTGAGCTTCGAGATCGAGCCCGGACAGCTTGCCGCACTGGTTGGTCCAAGCGGTGCCGGTAAGACGACGATCACCTATCTTCTGCCGCGGTTGTATGACCCGACTCGGGGGCGCATCCTGATCGACGGCCACGATCTGCGTGATCTGACCCTTGGATCGTTGAGCCAGCACATCGGTATGGTGACGCAGGAGACCTATCTCTTCCACGATACGATCCGGGCAAATCTGCTGTACGCCCGTCCGGAGGCGACGTTCGACGAGATCGTCGAGGCCTGCCGTGCGGCGAATATTCACGATTTCATCACCGAATTGCCAGATGGCTACGAGACCGTTGTGGGTGAGCGAGGCTACCGCCTCTCGGGTGGGGAGAAGCAGCGCATCGCGATTGCCCGGGTCCTCCTGAAGAACCCGCGCATTCTTGTGCTCGACGAGGCGACCTCGCACCTGGACTCGCAGTCCGAAGCGCTGATCCAGGCCGCCCTCGAGCGGGTGATGAAGGGACGCACCAGTCTGGTGATCGCCCATCGCCTGAGTACGATCCTGGCCGCCGATATCATCCTGGTATTGAATCGGGGACGGCTGGTCGAGTATGGAACCCATCATGAACTGCTGGCGCGGGGCGGCCTGTATGCTGCGCTGTACCACACCCAGTTCCGCTCGGTTGCGGCGCGCTCCGTATCGGTTGATCATTGACAGGTAGGCCCGCGGTCGCTACACTAGCTTCGAGAAAGGCGACTAAGGTAATCAAATATCTCAATAAATCTGGACCACGAGGCCGATGATATCTTCTCTCCTGGCCAGGCTGGTGCATCATCGTCTTGGGGAGTGGCTCCGCCGGCTGGTGGATGGGCGGGTGGGAGGTGATCTCGCGCCGGTTGACTACGAGACGCTCATCCGCATGGTTCTTCTCGCGCACGAGGCCCTCGACCTTGATCTGCTGATCGACGAGGTAGCTGCCGGTGCGATGCGCCAGGAGATCCGAAATGGCGCGTGGGTGAGTGATGTGGGCATCTGGGGCCCGATCATCTTTCGGCGGGAAGCGGCCGCGGCCGTCCGTCGGATGATTGGGCGCTCTCTTGCGCTGGGATACGAGGGGGCGCCGATCGCGATGCCCGTGCTAACTGCCGATCTGTCTGCCTGACCGGACGCAAGGTCTGGTAGAATCAGCTCGACCGGACCGCTAGGGAGTGCGAGAGGGCGCGGTCGTGGCCGAGCCAGTTGCCTTTATCTACCACGATGTCTTTGATGGGCGCGGCTTCTCGCGCCTCGCTGAGAGCTGGCGGCGCTATCGCCTCGGCCGCCAACTCCTTCGCTCGCTGGCTCTCCTGGGCCCCCCGATGGATGGACGGGGATTGGCCGCGGTGGGTGCGTATCCCCTGATCGAATGTCGGCCGGATCCGGCCTCTGATGCTGACCTGCTGCGAGTCCATACACCGGCGTATCTCGAGTTCGTGCGGGCGGCGGATGCCCGGGGCGATGGTTTCCTTGACCGGGGTGATACACCCGCCTGGACTGGCCTATTCCGGCGGGCCACCCTCGCGGTTGGGGGAAGCCTTCTCGCGGCTCGCCTCGTGGCCGACGGATGCTTCCGACGGGCTTTTCACCCAGCGGGCGGGCTTCACCACGCCCACCGCGATCGGGCAGCGGGTTTCTGCCCTTTCAACGATATCGTCATCGCGGTGCGCTGGCTCCAGCAGGAGCGCGGTTTCCGCCGCCTGGCAATCATCGATCTCGACGGGCACCACGGCGATGGTACCCAGGACCTGCTGTACGAGGAGCCGATCCTGACTATCTCACTCCACCGCTATGACGGGCGCTTCTATCCGGGGAGTGGTGCACCGAATGAGGTTGGACGGGGGAATGGATTCGGCTTCAATCTGAACGTGCCGCTCGAGCGCGGGACTGGTGATCAGGAATATGTGCGAGCTTTCGAGCGCTGGGTGGTGCCGGCCCTGCGCTGGTATCTGCCCGAGCTGCTGATCGTCGTTGTCGGCGCAGACAGCCATTTTGCGGATCCGCTCGTGCGGTTGGGCCTCACATTGAATGCCTATCTGACGCTTGCCCGCCGTCTGGCCGAACTAGCGGACGATCTCTGCGGCGGGCGCATCATTGCCGTGGCCGGCGGCGGCTATGCTCCGGAACACGTGGCCCGCTGCTGGGCGGTGGTCGCGGGCGTCCTGGCCAATGCGTGGCAGGAGGGTGACCCCCGCCTATCCGCTCTCCTGGCGGCAGATCAGCGTGCCGCGCGAGACCGTGAACTCTTCCGAAGCGGGGCCCGTCCGCTGGTGGAGCGCCCCATCCGGTGAAGTCGGGTGGAACGGCGGACCGGTCCTACAGCTCTGCCAGGGCCGGGACGATTTCCCGTCCAATCAACTCGAGGATACCCTCCTCATGAGCGTTTGGGATCGAGCAGTTGACCCAGGTGATCCCGACCGCTCGGAGCGCGCGAAAGCGGGCCAGCGCTTCAGCCGGTGTCTCGGTGCCGCTGGCCCCGTCGCGGCTGATAATGAGACGGGTGTTGACCGATTTCTCGATTGCCTCGTAGGGTCGCCCCTCCCGCGCGCAGTGCTGGCGCAGTACCTCAAGCTTGTGACGTACTGTATCGACACCATCCCGGGCCGGTATGTTGCAGATATCGGCGTAGCGGGCGACAAGGCGTAGGGTCTTTTGTTCTCCTCCTCCGCCGATCATAATCGGGGGATGGGGACGCTGGAGCGGCATGGGGGAGCAGAGTGTCTCGGCGAGCTGGTAGTAGCGGCCGCGGTATGATCCCGCACTTCCCGACCACATCTGGAGCGCGATCTGAACCGTCTCCTCCAGGCGCTGGAAGCGCTCGCTCAGCGGGGGGAACGGGATGCCCAGCCCATAGTGCTCCCGCTCGTACCAGGCGGCACCGATCCCGAACCAGGCTCGCCCGCCCGAGAGCACATCAAGTGTGGTGACCTGCTTGACCAGAAAGCCGGGATGCCGGTAGGTCACTCCAGTGACAACCGTTCCGAGACGGAGTCGCTCGGTGACACCGGCGAGGAAGCCGAGGGTGGTATAGGCCTCATTCATCTCCCACTCAGCTGGCCCGACGCTCTCGATCTGGAAGAAGTGGTCCATCACTGAGATGCTGTAGAAGCCTGCTGTCTCGGCACGCCGGGCGAGCGCGATAAGCGTCGGGCGCATCGCCGCGGGACCGCCAGGCCAGGTGAACCGATTGCAGTGGAGCCCCAGCTTCATCTGTTCCCTTCCTTCCATCCCGTTGGAGGGCCGGCCGACGCCTAGGCCGGGAAGATGTATGGTCAGTGCAAGCGGGAGGTCACGCGCGGACCGGCGTTCGCCGGGCCAGCTCGTCGAGGAGACGTGTTGCCACCGGATACACCGGCTCTTCCTTGGTCAGCATCTCCAGGACCGCCGGTCGCCCGTCGCGCGTCGCGGCGATACCACGCTGGATCGCCGGCACCACATCAGCCGGGCGTTCGATGCGCTCGGCGTAAGCGCCCAGCCCGCGCGCCACAGTGCTGTAATCGCCCGTTAGGCGGTTGGCACCGTAGCGTTCGCTCGCGGTCGGCATGTGGTGTCCGTAGCCGCCCATACAGGAGTTGTTCAGAATGATCGTGAGGACGGGGATTCGCTCGCGTACTGCAGTCTCGACCTCCATCCCCACCGTTCCGAAGGCCAAGTCGCCCATAATGTTGACGACGAGCTTCTCCGGGTGGGCCAGCTTGGCTCCCATTGCCAGGCCGTAGCCGGTGCCCAGCTGGGTTGACTTTCCCCAGCCCAGGTAACCACGCGGGGTCAGCGCTTCGAAGAAGGTAAGGGTCTGATCGCGAGGATTCCCGGAGTCGTGGGTTACGATCGCCGCGCGGCGATCGATGGTGTGCATGAGGTCCCAGATGACCCGGTAAGGGTTAATCGGTATTTCATCAGAGGTCAGGCGCGGCATCCACTCAGCGAGGTATGCCGCGCGTGCCGCCTGGATCTCCGAGGCGACCGCGTCAGTCGGCCGCGGTGATGCCATCTGGCCGCGGAGCTCGCCAAGGAGTTGGCGCAAAACCAGGCGAGCATCGCCGATGACAGCATGGTCGACTGGATAGTGCCGATCGAGGTCGTTGGGATCGATTGTGATCTGGATGAGCTTTCTCCCCGGAGGGATCGGGGTCGAGAAGGAGCCGCGCGCGAAGCTGCATCCGATCCCGACGATCAGGTCCGCGGTGAGCAAGAACTCGGCGGCAGCACGAGTGAGGGTATGCCCGCCGGTGCCCAGGGAGAGGGGATGGTCTTCCGGAAAGGCGCCCTTGGCCGCCATGGTCGTCATCACCGGGGCGGCGACAAGTTCGGCCAGCTCGCGGAGTTCCTCCCAGGCGCCGGCCCAGAGTACCCCGTGGCCGACATGCAGCATCGGCCGTCGGGCCTCGAGGAGCATCCGGGCGGCTATGGCCACATCCTCCGGATCGCCAGCCGGTCGGTGGGCACGGGCAGGCTGGTAGGTGAAGGCGGACTCATCCAGCTCGGCATCGCTGATATCGCGCGGGATCTCCAGGAGAACCGGGCCGGGCCGTCCGTTGCGCAGCTGAGAGAACGCTCGCCGGGTCATCTCCGGGATTCGGTCAGCAAAGTTGATCCGTCCCGACCACTTGGTGATGTTCCGATAGACTGGCAGGGGATCGAACTCCGGCGGCTCGCCTAGTCGGTGCTGATCTGGACCGCCGGGGATGATCAGGACCGGCACGGAATCGGCGAAGGCCTGGGCAAGGGCTCCGAAGGCGTTCTCGATCCCCGGCCCAGCCTGGACGACCACGACGCTCGGCCGCTGACCGTTCGTGGCGCGGGCAAAGCCGTCGGCTATGTTCACGAGGGTTTTCTCGCCTCGGGCGATGATCGGCCGAATGCCGACCCGCGCCGCGGCATCGATGAGAGGATTATGAGGGTAGGAGAAAAGATATTCCACCCCCTCGAGCTTCAGGATTCGGGCAACCGCATCGGCTCCGCGCATGGCTCCCACCCTTTCTTCCGTTCGACGAGTCCGCCCACGGTCGGCCAGGCCGCGCTCGCGAGGCCGGCCGCGGATGCTCGCCTCCCGTATTGGCTTCCGATCGACTCGCTCTCTCCCGCCCGGCTCGCGATCAAGAGGATTCGGCGAGTTGCACTGTCCGCAGTACCTCCTTGTTCACGACGCTGCGCGGCATGCGCCCCTGGAGGACGGCCGCGATCTCCTGGCCCACGCGGCGCCGCCGTTCAACGTCCGACCAGTCCGATACGGAGGCGCTGTGCGGGGTCAGCACGACATTATCCATTGTGAGGAGCGGGTTGTCCGGCGGCACGGGCTCGATCTCCATCACGTCCAGACCGGCTCCAGCCAGCTTCTTCTCGCGCAGGGCGCGGATGAGATCGGCCTCGTTGTGGGTTGGCCCGCGCCCGGTATTGATGAAGTAGGCTGTCGGTTTCATCGCGCTGAAGCAGGTGTAGTCGATCAGCCCGCGCGTGCCGGGGTTGAGCGGGAGATGGGCCGAGACGTAATCGCTCCGGCGAAAGATCTCGATCAGATCAGTGACCCGTTCCACGCCGTGCTGCTCGAATACCTCATCCGGAACGTACGGGTCCCAGGCGATGACCTTCATATCGAAGCCCTTCGCCTTCTTGGCAACCAGCCGGGGGATGTTGCCGAACGGTACGAGGCCGAGTGTCTCCCCGACGACCCGCGGCATGGGCGACATGTACCGCCGGGCCTCCCGCCAGCGGTTCTCGCGGACACAGCGGTCGAGCGGGATTGTTTTCTTGGCACAACAGAGAAGGAGCATGAAGGCGTGGACGGCTACCTCCTCGGTAAACACGTCGGGTACGTTCGTAACAACGATTCCTTTCGCGGTTGCCGCGTCCAGGTCGATCCGGTCAACGCCGATCCCACCCGCGGCGATCACCCTGCACCGTTCCAGGGCTCCGATCACCCGGGCGTTCAGGGCGAATCGTCCGACGATGACCGCGTCAGCGTCGCGAATCTGCTCGATGTACTCGTCCTCGGTTGCGGCCTCGACCACCTGCACACGGGCACCGAGTGGCTCAAGAGCCTCATCCTCGTAGCGGGTGTCGACGGGGCGTCCGCCGAAGCCGGTCGTGACGATCTTGAATGACACCGTATGAACCTCCTTGAGAAAATACGCGACTGGATCGACCAGGAGGAATGCCCTGGGAACTCGGGGAGTACCGACGTGCTCGCGGCAGCTCGGTCCCGCGGCCACGTCTGTCTCCTGCGAGGCGGGCGGCGGATACCGGGTATATCACCGCGGATCGGGTGTGTCAACGATCGCGTTCCCTGCGGCGCCGGGTGTGGCGATCAGCCGCCGGCCGGAATGCGTCCTTCTTCCATCAATACCTTGTGGGCGATGCGGAATGCTTCGACACCGGCCGGCATCCCGGCGTAGACGGCAACCTGCAGGAGCGTCTCGCGAATTTCCTCGGGCGTGCACCCATTACGCAGGGCCCCGCGGACGTGGAGCTCGAACTCCTGAGCGCGATTCAGGGCGGCGAGAATGCAGAGGTTGTTGAGGCTTCGCTGCTTCCGGCTGAGCCCGTCACGGCCCCAGACTGCACCCCAGCAGTACTCGGTCAGGAGCCGCTGGAAGTCCCGGTTGAAGTCGTCGATGTTCCGAATAGCTCGCTCGACGTAATCATCGCCCAGAACGGCGCGACGGATCTCGAGCCCGCGCTGGTAGAGCTCCTCTGACACGATCAGTCCTCCAGCCTTCGGGATAGGCATACTGCCGGGGCAATGATAGCGCGTCAGGGGCGTGAGTGGCTATCGGGGTCCGTTTACGCCTCCCGGCGCTGGCCGCGCCGGGAGCAGCGGCCTCACCGTTCGGTTGAATCGTTCGGCTAAATCGACCCCTGTCAGCTGTCCAGTCAAAGCATCGCGCGGGGCGGGGTCTGCTGTACTGGCCCCGGTGAGCGCCTCTCGGATACCCGGGAACGAACGGGGGCA
>DATGMJ010000165.1:0-19798 GCA_035293685.1 Chloroflexota bacterium
GTGGACTGGCGTGTAACTCCGCAGCCACTTGAGTGAGACTCGCATATCTGTTTCTCCTGGTCGCTTTGCGGCCGCCGCGGCAGGTCGGTCCGGTCGGCCTGCCGTTCTGTTCTCGTGCGGCTGTCCAGTGCGCCGTGTCGCCCCTCAGCGCACTCCAGGGCGCCCGGCGCGGTCAGCCGCTACAAACAGAACTGACGCAGGAATCGCAGGTCATTGAGCTTGAACAGTCGAATGTCTTCGATCCCGTACTTGAGCATGGCCACCCGCTCCGGCCCCAGGCCGAAGGCGAAGCCGGTGTAGCGTGCGGGATCGTAGCCGACACCTTCCAGCACCCGAGGATGGACCATGCCGGCGCCGAGGATCTCGATCCAGCCGGTATTCTTGCACATGCGGCACCCGGCGCCGCGACACCCGTGACAGTCGATCGCCATCTCGGCGCCCGGCTCGACGAACGGGAAGAAGTCCACCCGGAAGCGGGTCCGCCGCTCCGGGCCGAATACGGCGTGAGCGAAGGCGGTTAAGGTGCCCTTCAGATCGGCCATGGTCAGGTGCTCGTCGACCGCCAGCCCCTCGATCTGATAGAACTCCGATTCATGGGTCGCATCAGTTGCCTCGTAGCGGTAGCACCGGCCGGGCACAACCACGCGGATCGGCGGTGTCCGCCGTTCCATGACCCGGATCTGGACTGGCGAGGTGTGGGTGCGGAGCAGCATCTGGCCGGGGCGCACGCCGGCCGGAGGCTTGACGTAAAATGTGTCCCAGAGGTCGCGGGCCGGGTGCTCGGCGGGAATGTTAAGCTTCTCGAAATTGTAGGTATCCCACTCGACCTCTGGTCCCTCGACGATGTCATAGCCGAGCGCCCGAAAAGCCTCGAGAATCTCGGCGATAACGAGCGAGAGGGGGTGGCGCTGTCCGCGCGGGATCGGCCGCGGAGGCAGGGTTACATCAAGGCGCTCACGGGCGATCTCGGCCGCGCGGGCCAGGCGCAGCAGCTCGGTCCGGCGGGCGTTCCATTCCCCTTCGAGGACGCTCTTGACGTCGTTGGCGACCTGTCCGACGGCCCGCCGGTCAGCTGGTGCCAGAGTACCGAGGCCACGGAGGATCTGGTTCAGCTCACTCCGCTTCCCCAGGTAGGTGACCCGCCACTGGTCCAGCCGTTCCACATCGTCGATCCGCGCGAGCTCCTCGAGCGCGCGTCTCCGGAGCTCTTCCAGTCGTTCAATCACCGCATACTCCTGGCTCTCGCGCGCCGCGCGCGTGCTGCCTCAAAGAGCAGGATTGTACCGGCCATGGCCGCATTGAGCGACTCGACCGTCCCGGCCATAGGGATCGTCACCTTACCGGTGGCGGCGATCTCCGCTTCCGGGCCAGCCCCCTCGGCTTCGCCGCCGAGAATCAAGGCGCAGTCCGTTTTCCAATCAATCTGATCATACGGTGTGCCCCCGTGCGCGGTCGCCAGCCACCGGGGGCGCTCACCGAGGTGCGGCAGGAGATCGCTCCACCGCACATCTTCCAGGATCGTCAATCGGAAGTGAGCACCCATGGCGGCCCGAACGACCTTCGGAGAGAATGCATCAACCGATTCCACAAACGCGGCGGTCCGCACCACCCCGCTCGCGTCCGCCGAGCGCAGGAGCGTCCCCGCATTCCCGGGATCCCGCACCCGATCAAGGATCAGGAAGACCGGTCCGAGATCGAGACGCTCGGGCGGCCGCGGCACCGGAAACACGGCGATGACGCCCTGTGGAGTGACGGTATCGCTGATTGCCTTGAGCACGGCCCCGGTCACTGGCCAGCACCGAAAGGTTAACAGCCGTTCGAGGAGCGCCTGCCCGCGGGCGGTCCGCTCCAGCTCTTCGGGCACCACCAGGACGGCCTCCGGGCGGGCACCCGCCTCCAGGGCATCCTCGACCAACCGGACACCCTCGGCGATGAAGAGCCCTTCTTTGCGCCGCGTCGTCGTACGATAGAGCGACCGCACGAAGCGGATGCGCTCATTCGCTGGACTGCTGATCGTGGGACCGGCAAAGCGGCGCCGCTCGGTGGCGGGCATATGGCTGTGCCTCTCAGCCGGCTGAGAGCGCTCCCTTTGCCGCCGCGACGAGCTGAGAGAAGTCCGCCTGGTTCGTGCAGGCGAGGTCAGCGAGGATCTTGCGGTCGACCGTGATCCCTGCCAGCTTCAGCCCGTGCATGAACTGACTGTACGTCAAGCCGGCCAGGCGCACTGCCGCATTGATCCGGCTGATCCAGAGCCGCCGCATATCGCCCTTCCGTTCACGGCGGTGCGCATATGCGTACGACAGCGCCTTGAGCATTGACTCGTGCGCTCGCCGATACAGCGTATGGCGGGTCGCCCGGTGTCCCTTGGTCAGCTTGAGGATCTTCTTGTGTCGGGCGTGAGCCGTGACGCCTCGTTTGACCCGTGGCATCGCTGATCTCCCTCTCAGGGCACGCCGTAGGGAATCAGACGCTTGACCCGCTTCACATCCGCGGGCGAGACCGGAAACATCTTATCGTACTTCTCCTTTGCCCGGGGAGAGCGGTTGCGGCGCAGGTGACCCCGCAGACCTTTCATGCGCAGGATCTTGCCAGTGCCGGTTACCTTCAAGCGCTTGGCGGCGGCCTTATGGGTCTTCATCTTCGGCATGGTCATTCCCAGCCTTCCTTATCGTTGTGTCCGAAGACAGGTAGCCACCAGCCGGCTGCGGCCAGTGGCCGGTGCGGAATCCCTGGCATTATAGCAGAGATCACGGCACGCCGCAAACGCCAGCGGCCATCCACCGTTCAGACAAGCTCATCTAACCCGGCGCGCCGGGCACGCGTTGCGACGATGCTTACTGAGAGGCAGACGATTCCCCCGATCAGAAGCGCCGTCGATACCCCGAACCGCTGTCCGACTGTACCGGCCTGTAGTGCCCCGAGCGGCTGTAAGCCGAGGGTGGTCAGGGTGAGCAGGCTCATCACGCGCCCGCGCATTTCGTCGTGGACCAGGCTGTGGAGAAAGGTCTGGTTCAGCGAATTATACGCCATGCTTGCCATGCCGATGACAAAGACGAGGATGACCGAGATCCCCAGCCAGCGACTCTGGCTGAAGAGGATGAGGGCGATCCCGAAGAGGGCGAGCATGATGAGCTGGATTCGCCCGCGCCGCCGGGTGCGGGCGAGCGACGCCACGAACAGGGCTCCCACGACAGCGCCCGCTCCTGCCGCACTCTCCAACAGCCCGAGCCCAGTTGCGCCAACGTGCAGAACGGTCGAGACGACCGCTGGCAGCATCGGCTGGTAGGGCTGGCCGAACAGGGCCGGGACGGCCGCGACCATGAGGAGGGCGAAGATCGTTGGCTCCTTCCAGACGTAGTGGAGGCCCTCGACGACGTTGTGCAGCATCGATTGCGGGCGGCGTGGCGGGAGCGGCGGCACCACGACCAGGAAGAGGGCCCCGATCACCGCAAGGAAGCTAATGCCGTTGAGGAGGAAGCACCAGGCCGGCCCGACCGCTGCCAGGGCGATCCCGGCGAAGGTGGGGCCGAGGATGCGGCTACTCTGGAACTGCGCGGAATTCAGGGCGATGGCGTTCTGCAGGTCCTCACGCGGAACCAGGTCGGCGATCAGGGATTGGCGCACCGGCGCGTTGAACGCGTTGACGACGCCATTCAGGAAGGCGATCGTCATAATGTGCCAGACCGTGACGACACGGGCGAAGGTGAGCCCCGCCAGGGTGAACGCCAGGAGCATCATTCCGGTCTGGGTAAAGATCATGAGCCGCCGCCGCTCGACCCGATCAGCGAGGGCGCCGCCAAGGATAGAGAGGAAGAGGATGGGGATCGAGCCGGCAAAGCTCACTGCACCGAGGAGGAAGGTGGAACCGGTCAGCTGGAAGACGAGCCAGCCCTGGGCAAGCGACTGCATCCAGGTTCCAATATTGGACAGGAATGCGCCTCCCCAGTAGAGCCGATAGTTAGGGTTGCGCTGGAGCGACCGAAAAGTCTCGAACCGGGCGCGGCGCGCCGGCTCGACGGTGGGTGAAAAAGGGGTTTTCGAGAACTCCATCACACGCTCTCCTCGGTCGAGGATGATCCGTTCGTTGGGGAAGAGGGCCGACCGCGGCTGTCTTTCTCGGGAGATGCACGCCCGAGGGTCTCGGCGAGGAGAGTAACGCCGTCGGCAATGATGCGAAGTTGATCGGGGGTGAGAGCTGCCAGCATGCCTGCCATGCACAACCGGGTCGCATCGCGGGCCTGCTGGAGGATCTGGGAGCCGCGACCAGTCAGGTTGAGGGTAAGCCGCCGCCGTTCGTGCGGATGGAGTGCCCGTGTCACCAGCCCGTGCCGCACGAGGCGATCGGCGATCGTCGAGGCGGTGGGAAGGGTAACCCCCAGATGCTCGGCGACATCCGAGAGCGAGGCGCCGGGGTGATGGCTCAGGAAGGCAAGGGCCCGGAACTGAGGGATGGAGAGATCAGGAGCCCCATGGCGGCGCATCTTCGAACGGATAAGGCGCATGACCGGCGGGATGTGCTCCATGACCACGCCAGCGCACTGCTCCGGCGTGAGCTCCGTGGTGGGCATACCAACCTCCCGGATATAGCTGCCGGCAGATAGAAAGACTGAAGTGGGAACCAGAAGCCGAATAATTAGCTATTCTAAGTATACGTGAGGGAAAACGGGCTGTCGAGGGGGATTGACGGCCGACGGTCGCTCCATTCCCTACGAAGGGTGGGATGTGAGGGGCGGCTTTCTACCCGTCAGTTGAGCCCTGTGTGATGAGATACGGACCCGTTGCCGTCAGGAGCGACCCACGGCCGGGGCGCCAGCCGCGCCTGCCCGCCAGCGCGGCCGTGTGGTCCGCCGGATAGTCCCGCCGGCCAGTACGATATCCCCGTCATAGCACACGACTGCCTGACCCGGCGTGATCGCTCGCTGGGGCTGGACGAACTCGATCCGAAGCGTATCCGGTGTCGGCTGACTGACCCATGCATCGGCGTCCGGCATTCGGTAGCGGATGCGTGCCTGGACGCGGCGCGGCTCCCGGATCTCCGGAACGCTTACCATATTCACCTCGTCCGCCTCGAGCACGCGATCGTAGAGCGCCTCTTCCGGCCCGACAACGACTGTACCCGTCTCAGCATCCAGGTCGATCACGTAGAGGGTCTCGCGGCTCGTGATGCCGAGCCCGCGCCGCTGGCCAATCGTGTAGAACGCGATTCCCCGGTGCTCGCCGAGCACCCGCCCATCCAGATCAACGATCGGCCCCGGCCGCGCGATGTCCGGCGCTAGCTTCAGGAGAAAGTCGCTGTAACGCCGCTCGCTCACAAAGCAGATCTCCTGGCTCTCCGGCTTGTTCGCGACGGGGAGGCCAAGCCGGCGGGCGAGCTCGCGCGTCTCCTGTTTGGTCATCTCGCCGAGCGGAAAGATAGTGCGCCGGAGCTCCTCCTGGGTGAGGACGTACAGGACGTACGACTGGTCCTTCTGGAGATCGCGTGCCTTGCACAGGAGCCGCCGACCGGTCTCCGGGTCGGTCGTGATCCGGGCGTAGTGACCGGTGGCGACGAGATCAGCCTGGAGCGCGCGCGCCTTCAGGAGAACCGTGCCGAACTTAATGTGGTCGTTACAGCGGATGCACGGATTGGGCGTGCGGCCGCGGCGGTACTCCTCGAGGAAGTTCGCGATCACCTTCTCGGCGAAGATATCGCGGAAGTTCAGGACATAATGCGGGATGCCCAGCCGATCAGCGACGCGGCGCGCATCCTCGACGGCCGAGAGGCCGCAGCAGGAGTCGTCCCGCTCCCACGCTTCCACCCCTTCGATCCGTGGGGAGAGGTTCAGGGTTACGCCAATAACGTCATACCCCTGCTCCTTGAGTAGCGCGGCAGCGACGGAGCTGTCAACGCCGCCGCTCATCCCAACCACGACTCGCTCGCCCACCGTGCCCCCGGGACCTGGAGATTGGTGGAGGATGGCCCCTCCACCAATCTCCAGTGTACCATATCAGCCACGGAGGAAGCGCCGCGCCCAACGGAGCTTGTGCTCGTGGTGGGTGGGAAACGCCTCGTGCCCCCCGAAGGGGTAGACGCGGATCTCCTTCTCGCTCCGAATCCGGTTGTAGACGGCGAAGATCGTCGACGGCGGACAGATCATGTCCTGCAGTCCGACGGTCACGAGGACCGGGCACTGGATCCGATCGGCGAGGTTCAGGTTGTCGAAGTAGCTCAGCGTCGTGAACATGGTATCCAGGCGGTCCGGATACCGGTTCGCGTAGAGTGCCAACTCCTGGTAAGGATGCAAGTTGGTGATGTCCAGCGCCCGGCGGAAGTGGCAGAGGTAGGGAACCTCGGGGAGGGCGAGCTTCGGGCGGTGGTCGAGTGCGGCAACGGCCAGGCTCAGGCCCCCTCCCTGGCTGACGCCGGCCACGCCGATCCGCTCGGGATCGACCTCCGGGCGGCTCGCCGCGAAATCGAGGGCCCGGATGCAGTCGACGTAGACCCCCCGATAGTAATAGGTGTATGGGGAGGTTATGCCCTTCGTCATCCAGCCAGTGACATGACCGCCCGGGTAATCGTCAACGTCCGAGCTGTCGCCGCTCTGGCCCCGGACGTCGACGGCCACGACGGTGTATCCCTGCAGGGCCCAGCCCAGGTAGTCGTAGACCTGTCCCTTGTTCCCACTGTAGCCGTGGTAGAACACCATCGTCGGCTGGGACCGGCCGCCGGAGCGGGCGATGAACCAGGCGCAGATGCGTGCTCCGTGCCAACCGTCATAGAAGGCGCGGTATACGTCGAGCTCGTCGACCGGGTAATCGATCCGCTCCAGGGAGGCATTCAGCGGAGCGCGGGCTGCCTCCGCGAGCGTCTCCCGCCAGAAAGCATCGAGATCGGGAGGCGCGTTTGGGGCGGGATTGTAGACCCGTAGCTTTTCCAGCGGCAAATCATTCTGTGGCATCATCTCCTCCGCGCATCGAACACCTGCCCCGGCCGGTGGGCCTCGGGCGGGCTGATTGTAGTCCGGTGGGCTGCGGTAGCACAATCCCGGGGGGCGTGGTAGACTCTAGGCGTCCTGTCGGTCGAGGGTTTTCGTGAGCTGGGTCTACATCTCCGAGATCGGTGCCCACGTGGGGGAGACAGTTACCCTGAAGGGGTGGCTGTACAACAAGCGGTCGAGCGGGAAGATCCACTTCTTGCTCGTCCGGGACGGCACCGGCCTGATTCAGGCGGTCGTCTCCCGCGCTGATGTCGCGCCGGATACCTTCGCGGCGGCGGATGCGCTGACCCAGGAGTCGTCGCTCATCGTGACTGGGCGCGTTCGGGCCGACAGCCGGGCGCCGGGCGGCTACGAGATCGCTGTCGAGACGCTCACGCCGGTCCAGATCACGCGCGACTACCCGATCGCGCCGAAGGAGCACGGGGTGGATTTCCTGATGGACCACCGCCACCTCTGGCTCCGCTCCCGCCGCCAGCACGCGATCCTCCGGATTCGCGCGACGATCGAGCGGGCGATCCGCGACTACTTGGACGGGCACGGCTTTACCCTCGTTGACGCGCCGATCCTGACGCCTGCAGCCTGCGAAGGGACGACGACCCTCTTTGAGACATCGTACTTTGATGAGAAGGCCTATCTGAGCCAAAGCGGACAGCTCTACGTGGAGGCCGCGGCCATGGCGCTGGGCAGGGTGTACTGCTTCGGGCCTGCCTTCCGCGCCGAGAAGTCCAAAACTCGCCGCCATCTCATCGAGTTCTGGATCGTCGAGCCGGAGGTGGCGTACTACGAGCACGAGGATAATCTCCGCCTTCAGGAGGATCTCCTCGTACACGTGGTCGAGACGGTCCTTCGCGAGCGCCGCGCCGAGCTGGAGACGCTCGGGCGCGACCTGAGCAAGCTGGAAGCCATCCGGCCGCCATTCCCGCGCATTACCTACGACGAGGCCGTGGAGATCCTTCAGCGCGAAGGGTTTGATCAGCGCTGGGGCGATGATTTCGGCGCGCCAGAGGAGACCTTCCTCGCACGGCTCTACGAGCGCCCATTGTTTGTCGAGAAGTTCCCGGCTGTGGCCAAGGCGTTTTACATGCAGCCCGATCCGACGCGTCCGGAGGTTGTGCTCTGCGATGATCTGCTCGCCCCCGAAGGGTACGGTGAGATCATCGGCGGCAGTCAGCGCATCCACGATCTCGCCCTGCTCGAGCAGCGGCTGGCCGAGCACGGGCTCCCGCGCGCGGCATTCGAGTGGTACCTTGACCTGCGGCGCTATGGATCAGTTCCGCATAGTGGATTCGGCCTCGGCCTCGAGCGGACGGTTGCCTGGATCTGCGGACTGGAGCATGTTCGTGAGACGATCCCGTTCCCGCGCATGCTCTACCGCCTGTATCCCTGATCGGAACGCAGGGACTATGGGAGCATCGGCCGACCTCTGTCGGACCGACTTCCGACGGCATGGTCGGGCGTGGGTATACTCTGCCATGGGGAGTGAGAGCATATCATCATGCGAATCAGCCTGGATGAGGTTGATCACATCGCTACCCTTGCGCGTCTCGGCTTGACCGCTGCGGAGCGCGAGCGCCTGCGCGATCAGCTCGGCGCGATTCTCGGGTATGTCAGCAAGCTGAATGAGCTGGATACGTCGCACGTTCCCCCATCAGCGCAGGTCATACCGATCGAGAACGTGACCCGGCCGGATCTCGTCCGTCCGGGGTTGTCCGTTGACGAGGTGCTCGCCAACGCCTACGCGACAGAAGACGATTACATTCGGGTTCCACCAGTCTTCGAGGAAGAATGAACCTAGCCGAACTGACTGTCCATGAGGCCGGCGACCTGCTCCGAAGGCGCGAGATCAGCGCTGTCGAGCTGACCGAGGCTGTCCTGGCGCGCATTCACGAGCGCGAGCCAACGATCCGGGCGTACATCACCGTTACAGCCGAGGAGGCGCGCCAGCAGGCCGCGGCGATCGATGCCCGCCTGTCCGCGGGCGAAGACCTGCCGCCGCTGGCCGGCATCCCAATCGCCTTGAAGGACAACCTCTGCACGCGCGGGATCCGAACAACCTGCGCCTCGCGCATCCTTGCTGACTTTCGCCCTCCGTATGATGCGACGGTTGTCGAGCGTCTGCGGGCGGCGGGTGCGGTGATCCTCGGGAAGACGAACATGGATGAGTTTGCCATGGGATCGTCCACCGAGTTTTCCGCGTTCCATCCCACGGCCAACCCCTGGGATCCGACGCGGGTTCCCGGGGGGAGTAGCGGCGGCTCTGCCGCCGCCGTCGCTGCGGGCGAGGCGCTTGCCGCGCTAGGAAGTGATACCGGTGGTTCCATCAGACTGCCGGCCAGCTTCTGCGGCGTGGTGGGCCTCAAGCCCACCTACGGGCGGGTCTCGCGGTATGGGCTCGTGGCGTTCGGCTCATCGCTGGACCAGATCGGTCCGCTGACGCGCGATGTCACTGACGCGGCGCTGGTCCTTTCGGTCATCGCAGGCCACGACCCAAACGATTCGACCTCTCTGCCCTGGCCGGTGCCGGACTACCGGCAGGCCCTGACGGGTGAGATCGCTGACCTGCGGGTCGGGGTACCGATCGAATACTTTGGCGAGGGAATCGATCCGCTGGTCGCCGAGGCGGTCCGGCGTGCAATCCGGCGGATTGGCGATCTGGGCGCGGCGGTTGATGAGGTTTCCTTACCGAATACGCCCTACGCCTTACCAGCCTATTATGTGGTCGCGCCAGCCGAGGCGAGCGCGAATCTCGCTCGCTATGATGGCGTAAAGTATGGCCTGCGTGTCGAAGGTGCGGACATCTGGGAGACGTTCGACCGCACCCGGGAGGTCGGATTCGGGCCGGAGGTCAAGCGCCGAATTATGATCGGAACCTATACGCTCTCGGCAGGCTACTACGAGGCGTATTATCTGAAGGCCCAGAAGGTCCGGACCCTGATCAAGCAAGACTTTGATCGAGCGTTCGAGCGCTTTGACGTCCTCGCTGTGCCAACGGCGCCAACGGTTGCTTTTCCGATTGGCGCGCGGGTCGAGGATCCCGTGGCGATGTACCTGACCGATGTCTTTACCGTGACGGTCAACGTAGCCGGTCTTCCCGGCCTGGTCGTACCGTGTGCCCTGGTCCACGGCCTGCCGGTCGGCCTGCAGCTCCTTGGCCCCCCGGGAAGCGAGGAGACCCTCCTGCGAGTGGGATACGCGTTCGAGCAGAGCGGCGATTGGAAAGCGGTGCGGCTACCATGACTGCCGTGGGGAACCAGACATGACTGACTCGGTGCGGCGGGTCGATGATCTCTCGCTGGAGATTCTCAAACTACTCCAGCGGGATGCGTCGCTGACTGTCGAACAGCTCGCGGCCATGTGTGGCACCCCTGTGGCGGAGATTTCCCGACGGATCGCGATGCTCGAGCAGGAGCGGATCCTCGTGGGACGCCATGCGCTCGTCAACTGGGAGCGTGCTGGCGAGGAACCGGTCACGGCGTTGATTGAGGTCCGCGTCAGCCCGCAGAGGGAAGTCGGCTTCGCCGCGATCGCCGCGCGGATTGCACGCTTCCCCGAGGCACGCTCGGTGCATCTTGTCTCGGGAACCTATGACCTTGCCGTCGAGGTTGTCGGGCGCTCCATGAAAGACGTGGCCAGTTTTGTCTCGGAGAAGCTCGCCCCACTCGAGGGAGTGCAGGGGACGACGACGCATTTTATCCTGAAGCGGTACAAGGAGGACGGCGAGCTCTTCGACGAGACCGAGCCGCCGCCGCGGCTCCCCTTCACGCCGTAGGGGGGACGGCGTGCCGCCGGATCGCCCGGGACGGCCCGAGGGTCCGGCCGCCAGAGGCCCGACGATCGATCCAGGTTGCGCACCCGTGTACACGCCGTCACAGCGTGGGGGGTGCTAGATTCGGGAGTAGACCGTGCAGACGATTTCCTCTGTTCCCGCATCCGGGCGCGCACAGAGGGCGCGCCTCGCCGAGCGCGTGCGTCGCGTGCCGTCTAGCGGCATCCGGCGCTTCTTTGATCTCATCCAGACGATGGATGATGTGATCTCCCTCGGCGTGGGAGAGCCTGATTTTGTGACCCCCTGGCATATTCGGGAAGCCGCGATCTACTCGCTCGAACGCGGCTATACGATGTATACCTCGAATCACGGCCTCATCGAGCTGCGCCGGGCCCTTGCCGAGCACCTCGCCCGCCGATACGGCGTCGTGTATGATCCGCACGAGGAGATCCTGATCACGGTCGGGGTTTCCGAAGGATTGGATCTGGCCATGCGGGCGATTCTGGATCCCGGTGATGAGGTGCTGATTCCCGATCCGGGCTATGTGTCCTATGCGCCGTGTGTGACGTTCGCAGGCGGTGTGGTCCAGCCTGTCCCGACCGCGCCGGAGAATGGCTTCCGCCCGGCTCCAGAGGATTTTGCCAGCCGCCTCACGCCGCGCACCAAGGCCGTCCTGCTTGGCTACCCGAACAATCCGACCGGCACGGTCGTGGACCGCGATACCCTTGCCGCGATCGCCCGGATCGTTGCCGAGCACGATCTCATTGCCGTATCCGACGAGATCTACGATCGTCTGGTATACGGTCGCGAGCACGTCTGCTTTGCCGCACTGCCCGAGATGCGCGAGCGCACGATTCTGCTAGGAGGATTCTCGAAGGCCTACGCGATGACCGGCTGGCGGATCGGTTACGTGGCGGCGCCGCGTGACCTCATGGCCGGTCTGGTCAAGATCCACCAGTACACCGCGCTGTGTGCCCCTATCACAAGCCAGATGGCCGCGATCGAGGCGCTGAAGAATGGCGAGGCGGCGGTGCAGGCCATGGTCGCTGAGTACGATCGGCGGCGTCGCGTGATCGTTAAGGGGCTGAATGACATCGGGCTGACCTGTCTCGAGCCCGAGGGGGCGTTCTACGCCTTCCCTTCGGTTGCGGTGACCGGCCAGAGCGACGAAGAGTTTGCCGAGCGTCTCCTGCTCGAAGAGCACGTCGCGGTCGTACCGGGCTCTGCATTCGGTGCGTGCGGTCGCGGTCACGTCCGCTGTTGCTACGCGACCTCGCTTGCCCAGATCGAGGAGGCGCTCCACCGCATTGATTCTTACGTGCGACGACGAAAGGCATGAGTACAGCAACACAGCAGGCCTACGAGGTTGTCATTGGCCTTGAAGTCCATACCGAACTCCTGACCAACAGCAAGATGTTCTGCGGCTGTGCGAATCAGCCCGGCGCGCCGCCGAACACCAACGTCTGTCCGGTCTGTCTTGGTCTCCCCGGTGCGCTCCCGGTGATTAACCAGCGAGCGGTTGAACTGACAGCCATGACCGGCCTTGCCCTGAACTGCTCGATCAGTGAGTTCACTCGCTTTGATCGCAAGAACTACTTCTACCCGGACCTGATGAAAGGCTACCAGATCTCCCAGTACGAGCACCCAATCGCGCGGAATGGCTGGCTGGAGATCGAGCACAACGGTCAGCGCCGGCGCATCGGAATTCGCCGGGTTCATCTCGAGGAGGATACTGCCAAGCTTACTCACCGCGTTGATCCGGTGACCGGACGGCCGTACAGCCTGGTGGATGTGAATCGGGCGGGGGTGCCGCTCATCGAGATCGTGAGCGAGCCGGATATCCATTCCGCTGAGGAGGCCCGCCTCTACCTTATGGAGCTTCGCACGATCCTCCAGTATCTGGGGGTGAGCACGGGCAATATGGAGGAAGGGGCGTTTCGCTGTGATGCGAATGTCTCGGTGCGGCCCGTGGGTGCGTACGAGCTTGGAACGAAGGTAGAAGTGAAGAACATGAACTCGTTTCGGGCTGTCTTCCGCGCGCTCGAGTACGAGGCGGAGCGTCAGCTCGCCGCGGTCGCGCGGGGGGAGCCGATCATCCAGGAGACGCGCGGATGGGACGAGACTCGGGGCGTTACCGTGAGTCAGCGGACCAAGGAGTACGCTCACGATTACCGGTACTTCCCCGAGCCCGATCTTCCTCCCCTCTCTCTGCCGCCCTCCTGGACTGCCGCGATTCGCGCTCGACTGCCAGAGCTCCCTGCGGCGCGTCGTCAGCGCTTTGCCGAGCAGTATGGGCTTTCCGCGTATGATGTGGAGCTCCTCACGGCCAGTCGAGCCGTCGGCGACTACTTCGAAGAGGTTGTGCGCCATTTCAACCGACCGAAGATGGTCGCGAATTGGATGACCGGCGAGTTCTTCCGCCTGTTGAATGCTGAGAACCTCGATATTAGCCAGGCCAGGATCACACCGGCCGGCCTGGCTGAACTCCTGGCGCTCATCGAGCAGGGGACGATCAGTTCGCGGGCGGCCAAGGATGTCTTCGAGCGCATGTTTCGAACAGGCGAGCCGGCCGCGCGTGTGGTCGAGGACATGGGGCTCACCCAGATCAGCGATGCGGCGGCGCTCGAGCGCCTGGTAGATGAGGCGATCGCTGCCAATCCAAAAAGTGTCGCGGATTACCGGGCCGGCAAAACCCAGGCGCTCGGATTCCTGGTCGGGCAGGTCATGAAAGCGTCACGCGGTAAGGCGAATCCGGGGCTCGTCAATGCCCTTCTGCGCGCCCGCCTGGACTCTGGGGAGTAACGCCAGGGCGAGCCGTGGGGCGGTCGCTGGACCGGTGGAGACGAGCACAGGCGCTCTGTCTCCACCGGTCGTTAGGAGCCCGATGTAACCAGGGCGCCGCGCATCTCGCGGGCTGCCTGAACCATATTGCGCAGCGAGGGAATGACCTCCTCCCAACGGCGGGTCTTCAGGCCGCAGTCCGGGTTCACCCATACCTGAGATGGGTCAAGCACCTCGCAGGTCGCCTGGAGGTTGCGGCGGATCTCGTCGATCGAGGGCACCCGCGGAGAGTGGATGTCATAGACTCCGGGCCCAATCTCGTTGGTGTACCGGAAGCGGCGGAACGTATCCAGAAGCTCGAGATCCGAGCGCGAGTTTGACATCGAGATCACGTCCGCGTCGAGTGCCGCAATGGCCTCGATGATGTCGCCGAACTCGCTGTAGCACATGTGCGAGTGGATCTGGGTTGTCGGGGCAGCGACTGCCGTTGCCAGCCGATAGCACGTCACTGCCCAGTCCAGGTACTCTGGCCATGCGCTCCGGTGCAGTGGAAGTCCTTCACGGAACGCCGGTTCATCAACCTGGATCACCCGCAGGCCAGCTTCCTCCAGGTCGCGCACCTCGTCGCGGAGAGCCAGCGCGATCTGCTTGCAGGTCTCACTCCGCGGTTGATCGTCGCGCACGAAGGACCAGTTAAGAATCGTCACCGGACCGGTCAGCATGCCTTTGACCGGCCGTGTGGTGAGTGACTGGGCGTAGCGGGACCAGCGCACCGTTATTGGCCCCGGGCGCTCCACATCGCCGTAGATGATCGGCGGTCGGACGTAGCGACTGCCGTAGGACTGGACCCAGCCGTGGCGGGTGAGCGCGAAGCCGTCCAGGCGCTCGGCGAAGTACTCGACCATATCGCTCCGCTCGAACTCGCCATGGACGAGCACATCAAGGCCGATCTCTTCCTGAAAGGCGATCAGCCTCCGAATCTCCTCGGCGATAAAGCGGTCGTACTCTTCCTGGCTGATCTCGCCTCTCTGGAAGCGACTCCGGTTGCGCCGGACCTCCGGCGTCTGCGGGAATGACCCGATCGTGGTGGTCGGGAAGGGGGGCAGATTCAGCGCGCGTTGCTGTGCTTCGCGCCGCTGGGGATAGTCCGCGCCGCGGCGCGTATCCTCCGGCCGAATTGCCGCGACCCGCTCGCGCACCGACGGGCGCCGCATCCAATCGGCCGTGCGGCGGCGTTGCACGACCTCCGCGTTTGCCCGAAGGGCCTCGGCAACGCTCGATCGCCCCTCGGCCAGGGCCCGGGTGAGAAGCACTACCTCACCGAGCTTCTGCTCGGCGAAAGCAAGCCACTCCACCAGCCGGGGATCGAGACTGCCCTGCTCCAGCCGCACGTCGAGGGGAACGTGCATGAGCGAACACGATGGATTCACCAGGAGACGGTCCGCGCTCACCCACGCACTGAGGTCGTTCAGGAGGCCGAGAGCGGCTTCCAAGTCGGTTACCCAGACGTTGCGTCCGTCGACAACGCCCGCGGCCAGCACCTTATCGGCCGGGAAGCCCTGGGCCCGGATAAACTCGAGGTTCTGCCGTCCCCGCACGAAATCGAGGCCGATCCCCTGCACGGGCAGGTCAGCCAGGGTGGCGTACGAGTCGCCCACGTGATCGAAGTAGGTCTGAACGAGGAGGCGAGCGCCGCCGCGGTAGCGGGCCAGGTCCGCGTAAGCCTCAGCCAGCGCGCGGCGCTCGTGATCCCCGCGATCCTGGACAAAGCAAGGCTCATCGAGCTGAATCCACTCCGCACCGCGCTGGGCCAGCGCGGCAATGACCTGGCGATAGATCGGAAGGAGGGCTGCCAGCAGATCGAGCGGATCAAACCCCGCAACTCGGCTCTTGCCGAGCAGGAGAAAGCTCACCGGCCCGATCAGGACTGGCTTCGTGATGATGCCAAGGTCGCGTGCCTGCTCGAACTCGTCGAACGGCTTCGTGGATGCGAGGCGGAATCTCTGGCCCGGCACGAACTCCGGCACGAGGTAATGGTAATTCGTGTCAAACCACTTGGTCATCTCGAGCGGGGTGACATCAAGGCCAGTGCGCTGTGCTCCGCGGGCCATGGCGAAGTAGGTGTCGAGATCGACGGTATCACCGTCCCAGCGGTAGCGCTCTGGAACTGCGCCGACCAGGGCGATAGTATCGAGGACCTGGTCGTAAAGGCTGAAGTCGTTCGATGGGATCAGGGAGATACCGGCCGCTCGCTGTACCTCCCAGTTCTGCTGTCGAATCATCGCGCTGGTCCGGGCGAGCTCCTCGGCGCTCACCTTCCCGGCCCAGTATCCCTCGGTCGCCCGCTTTAGCTCCCGGTGCTTTCCAATCCGGGGGTATCCAAGGTTGTTCGCCAGTACCACTCTCGTCTCCACGAATCCCTGGCGGGCGGGGATTATCCCCGCCACCGGCCCGGCTCTCGCTTTTTTCCATTGAATTGTACCATTCCCTGGCGGCTACCGTTCGACCAGCACCTCGCGGCCGGTTGCCCCCGATCGCTCGATCGCCTCCATAACGCGGATGACCTCCACAGCGTGCTCGATGGTGACTGGCGGCTCCGTTCCGCGCTCGATGCTGTCAAGGAAGGCATCGAACTGGTCAGCCACCGAGTTCCGGTCCGGGACGGGAACCTCCTCCCAGACCTCGTTCTGGCCAATCCAGAGGCCGTGCTCGCCGTGGCGGCCGTAGGGCAGGCGGAACTTGAGCTGTCCATTGGTGCCGAAGTAATCCGCGCCGTACTGGACAACGCCAGTGCGGTAGGCGATTCGGCTGATCGTGGCGACAACGCCCGTGTCGAACTGGAGGAAGGCCATCGCCGTGTCATCGGCCGGAATCTCGGGGTAGACCGGGTTGCCGTTCATAGCCTTGACCGCGGTCACCTTGCCTCCCAGGTGCCAGAGCAGGCGGTCAATCATGTGGACGCCGTCCATCAGGAGCATGCCGCCGCCAAGCTTCCGGTCGAGCATCCAAGCCGGTCGGCTCTCCGGCGCCAGCGGTTTGTACCAGGTATCCAGCGCCATGATCGTCCGGCCAATCCGTCCGGAGTCGAGGACCTGCTTTGCCGCGGCGACAACGGGATAGAAGTGCTGGGTGTGGCCGACCATGAACGTGACCGGATGCGACGCGACGGCCCGGGCGATCCGCAGGCACTCTTCGACGCTGTTTGCCAGCGGTTTCTCGATCAATACGTGCTTCCCCGCCTGTACTGCGTCGATCGCTGCCTGCTCGTGGAGCCAGTGAGGCAGGGCGATGATCACTGCCTGGACGTCGTCACGGGCGAGCGCCTCGCGGTAATCCCGATAGAGGGCGCAGCCGGGAAAATCGTGCGCTGCCCGATCCAGCTTCGCCGGGTCTGCGTCGGCGAGCGCGATGAGGGATGCCCGGGCGCTGTCGCGCACCGTACGCGCGTGGGCTGGCCCCATTCGCCCGAGGCCAAGAACCGCTACTCCAATCATGGTCGTTCCTCCTCAACGGAGATTCTCCTGCACCCGGGCATGGCGAGGTTGCACGCGCCATGCCCGGATGGGGCTCTAATCCTACCGGCGGGAGGCTTGCGCGTCAAACGACTTCCTGCCGCCGGATTCCGGCCCGGATCGGCGGCTACGCCGAGGGGCTCCCGGGTGATATGGACACCGATCAGGGAGTATCGGGTGGCGGGGAAGAAAGATGATCGGTGAGATTCCAGCGGACGATTGTCAGTGATCGGCCGTTGGCCACGACCTCGGAAATGGCACAGTTCTGCTTGTAGAACGCCCGCCAGCGCTGCGGGCGGCCTTCGGCGACCATCGCCAGGAACGCGCTGAGCACACCGCCGTGACTGACGATGGCCACTGTCTCCCCGGCGTGTCGATCGATGATCTGCTGGAATACCCGTCCGATCCGCGCGTAGAACGCGCGGCGCGTCTCTCCTCCCGGAAAGCCGAAGTCGAGGTCGTCATCGTCCATCGCGCGCTGCCAGTCTGTCGGAAACCGCTCCATGACCTCCGGAATGCTCAACCCCTCGGCCTGGCCAAAATAGATCTCCCGCAGGTCGTCGTGGAGATTGAGGGGAAGACCGGTGAGCGCAGCAAGGGGCTCGGCGGTGCGGCGTGCCCGGCGAAGGGGGCTGGCGTAGACGACGGCCGGCTGATAGGAGCGGGCCACGTGGTGGGCAGTGCGCTGTGCCTGCTCAACCCCAACCGGCGTCAGGTCCGAATCGGTCCAGCCGGAGAGACGCTGGGCGAGGTTATCCTCGGACTCGCCATGTCGAACGAGGATGAGCTGGGTCTGCACGGCTATGAACCCATTATTCGGAATATGCGGACCGCGCGAGCCACCTGATCGACGGCCTGTCGGCCGATCAAGCTGGCGTTCCCAATCGCCAGGCCGGCACCGAGAGCAAGCGCGCGAACGAAGATGAGGAAGGGCGATGCGACGGCGACATCCGTGCCGGCTCGACGGGCTCGCCAGGCAAACGGCACGGTCGTTGACGTGAAGATGGCCAGGAAGATGCCCGCGATCGGTCGGAGCCGCTGCCACCGCGATCCCAGGAGCGCCGAGGCGACCGCGAGCGCTGCCAACCGGATCTGGGTTCGAACTTCGTCCGAAGCCGGGCTCTGTCCGAGGGGCCGATCGGGATGGCGAGCGTAGACGAGCGGGCGCCACAGCCCCCGACGGAGCATGCGCGCGACGTAGTGGCGAAGATGGGTGCCGTGCGCGTGGTACACCCGGGCCTTGGGGGCGAAGACGACCCGCTGGCCCGAGCGGGCCAGTCGAAGAGAGAGGTCCACGTCCTCCATCGAGGCCAGCGTCGGATCAAACCCGCCCGCGGCGAGGAATGCCGAGCGGCGATACGCGGCCGAATAGGTGCCGACGATCTCGCCAGCGTTCGCCTCAGCGAGGCGCTGATAGGCATCCTCGTACTCGGCCTGGATCAGACGCGGCAGGAGTGCTGTCTCGTGGGTCTGGTAGGCTCCCTTCACCGCGACGACCGACGGGTCTGCGAATGGCGCGATCATTTGGGCGATCCAATCCAGCGCCGGTATGCAGTCTGGATCGAGGAACAGCAGGATCTCACCCCGGGCGGCGCGGGCGCCGATGTTCCGGGCGGCGGCCATGCCGATCGGCGGTCGGGGGATAACGCGCACGCCGTGCGATCGGGCGATTGCCGCCGTGGCATCAGACGAGCCGGCATCGACGACGATCACCTCGTAGAGATCGCGCGGGACCGACTGGCTCAGAACGGCCAGGATGCACTCGCTGATTGTGCGGCGTGCATTCTGAGCTGGAATGATCACGGAGCAGTACATCCCTACTGGTCTCCCTCGTGCTCGCGTTCGGCGGAACGCCCGGGCCGGCTGGCCGCCGCGCCCGGTGCGGTGGGGTCAAGGTACGATCTTCGAGATGGGAAGCTCGAGGATATCCTCGGCACCGCGCTTCTTGAGTTCGGGGATCAGCAGATTGATGTTCGCCTTGACCGCTACCGCCTCGACCGCGTAGTAATTCGTGCCAAAGAGACGGGAGACCGTCGGCGCCTTCATAGCTGGCAAGACGTTGATCACCTCCTGGAGCCGGTCCTCCGAGACATTCATCTTGATCAGCACCTTGCCCCGCGCGGTGAGAACGCCGGCGAGAAGGGTCTGAATCTCGATGATCTCCTGCCGCTTCGCCGGATCTTGCCAGGACGCGTGATTGGCGATCAACCGGCTCGTCGTCTCGGCGAGCGTGCCGATGATCTTGAACCCGGCCCGCCGGAGCGAGGAGCCCGTCTCGGTGATATCCACGATGGCATCGGCGAGCTCGGGGATCTTTGCCTCAGTCGCGCCGTAGGACAGGCTGACCTCGACCGGGATGCCGAGGCGTGCGAAGAAGCGGCGGGTCAGGTTCAGGTACTCGGTGCTGATGCGCCAGCCCGGTGGCACGTCCTCCGGCCGCTCGATCGGCGAGTCCCCGGGCACAGCCAGAACGATCCGCGCAATGCCATTGCTGGCCCGGTTGAACCCCAGGTCCATGACCTCGTAGACATCACTGTCTGTCTCCAGCACCCAGTCGTGCCCGGTGATGCCGAGATCGAAGTAACCATGCTCTACTGCCTGGGCGATCTCCTGGGGGCGGAGAATTTTGACCTTGCCGATCCGGGGATCCGGAATCGTCGCACTGTAGTCGCGGTCACTGCTCCGCCGCACCGGCAGATCAGCCTCCTCGAAGAGCCGGAGCGTCGCTGCCTCGAGGCTTCCTTTCGGGAGGACGAGGTCAA
>DATGMJ010000166.1:0-3837 GCA_035293685.1 Chloroflexota bacterium
GTCCGCGCGATCGGTGCCTCCGTTGGATTAAGCACGACGAGGAGGAACCAGTCGCCCCACGGGCGATGGACCGAGCAGCCGAAGAGGGTCGGCCCATCCGGAGCGAAAGGATCCAGGGGGAGCACCGATCCCTGATTGAAAGGCGGGATGCAGGATTGGATGACCGCGATGCGCTCCGGCGGCAGCCGCCGTGGATCACCGCCGAACAGGGCGATCCCTCCGCTCAGGCAGGCAATGGTGGCGGCCGCTCGAACCTCGTCGATGGTCTGGCCCGGGCCGTCAACCACTGCCCGCACCCCGACCGGTGTTCCGGACTGGGCCAGGAACGCCCGGAGCAGGGCTGACGGTTCGGCACGGCTCACCGGTCTTGACGCGACCAGCATGCCGTCAACGTCACCGAGGGTTACCTGAATTGGCGCATCGCCTGCCAGGAGCAGACGTCCCATCGCGGCCGCGCGCAGTGCGCGGAGGGCGCGGCGATACATCGCCGCGGGAGAACAGAAGCCACCGGCTCGCCAGCCCGCCACGGTGAGCGCTTCGAGCATGTCAAGCAGGATCACTTCAAAAGCCCACTCATCTCCAGGACGGCGACCAATCGCACGAAGCCAGTCGATGACCGGACTGCTGGTCGCGTCGAGGGCGAAGAGATCCGGCTCACCGACCAGGACCGGCGCACCGTCGGGCGAGCGAACGAGCCAGGTGGCGTGCTCGCGAAAGGTCCGAGACGACCGCGCGACAAGTGCGGGCGCCAGACCGATCCCCGGCCGAAGGCCTCGACTGCGGAAGATATCGGCAATCGCACGCAGTCCGCGTGGGAATCGCTCTCGATCAGGAGTCCAATCGCCAACGTTCTCCTCCCAGCCGCGATCGATCAGGGCCGCATCCACGGCGGGATCGTGAAGAGCATCCAGCAAGGCATGGAGCCGATCGAGCACGGTCCGCTCGGCCGTGCGCTCGCCCGGTGCGGACAGGGACCACGCTGCCAGCGTTGGACGAACGACGGAGGGAACCTCACGATGCCACCAGTGGACATAGCGAACAAGGGCATCCGGTAGCCGGGCGGCACTGAGCCAGAGCGGCCCGCCGGTAACCCCGGCGGGCCGCAAGTCAAGTGCATCAAAGGCTGAGCTCGCCTCCAGACGCATCGCCCCCGGGCGAGACGAACCGGCAATGCGGAACGTTCCGGCGACCGCATCGCCAGGGTAAAAGCCCAGCGTGATCAGAACCCCGTTATCCGCTCGTCCCAGCGCCATCAGGCCGGTGGCCTCGACTGGTTCGGGGTTGGTCAGCGCGATGACCCGGGCCGCTTCGGCAGTCGACCATCCGAAATCGAGAAGCCGCCACGTGGTGTCCTGCCCTCGCACAGCCGGGTCATCTTCTCCTTCGTGCCAGGAGCAGGCCAGCAGGTTCTCATCAAAGCCCGGTGGCGCCGCGAGCAGATCGAGCGATTGAACAGCGAGGGAATAGCCGCGCGGGGTGCGGAGCGCCAGCTCGATCTGGAGATCTGGCGCAACAGCCGAGAGCGTAAACTGCTGCCGCACGATCAGCCCATCCGGCCACCCGCGGATCACCTGGAAACGCCAGACCGATCCATTCCCGGCCCGTTCCTGGCGGCAGGAGATCAGAGCCGCGCTGGCCGTATCACGCGTCTCACCAGCACCCAGGGGATCGACGAGTCTCACTCGACTTCGCGCGGCACACGTCCAGATCATGTTCCCACTCACACCCTCTACCAGCCAGAGCGCATCATCGAGGTGGTATGCGAAGGAAAGGCCCGGACCGCGCGCGGTGACGCACCCGGGACCAGACGAGGAGATGTTCGCCGCCCGCAGATTCATCGAAGCCTTCCTGCGGCGGAAGAGGGTGCCGCTGTCAGAGAACCGACAATCAGGAACGGTGCAAGAGCCGCGCCCACGGCGATCGCGTATAGTCGAATGGATGAGTTGCGGGGAGAGGCCGCGAACAGTATAATGGAGGGCAGTTCCCGCGCGCCGAGGTGGCGGAACGGAAGACGCAGTGGACTTAAACTCCACCGGGGGATGACCCCGTGCGGGTTCGAATCCCGCCCTCGGTACCCTCGTTTCCCTTGATCCGGCACCATTCCACTACACCTCCCCCTACCGGCGCCAGACCCCATTTCCCCTGCAAAGGGTGTGTCAAAAAGTGTGTCAGGCTGGATAGCCCCTTGACTGCTCACCCTGCTTCAAGCGCGCTTGAATAAACGAAAAACAACTCCCCTCATAGAAATCATCCTGTCCAGGCCCAGACATACCCCGCCACTTCAAATTCCTGTTACCGCGTCGTCAGAAGCGGCGTCGGCCGTGTCGTCAGGCTCCATGTCATCCGGATTGTGTTCTGCGCATTGGGTGATACTCTCTGTGCTTGTTCCCCCGGTCTTCCCACGCGGCCCCGGCGAGAGAGAAGGCTTGCACGGCAATCCCCCACCGCAGGCGGCAGGGGGCACGATCCCGCACCCGTCTCCCAAGCACAGCCGCCCTTGAAACGGCACCCTGCCATCCTTACTCCGCCGGCCATCTCACACCGCCACGCGGCAGGATCGCTCGCCAGGGAACCCATCCGTCCCTGGTTAGAATCCGGTGAAGAGGGATAGTCGTAGCCTTCGTCAAGCGTGTAGAGTCGAGGTGCCGGTGGTCGACCCGCCGACGGAGTAGCGCCGGAAGCGGCGCGACTCGGAGGAAGAGACCGTGAGGTGGAGACCCTGGGTCCTTGCACTGATCGCCGCCTGCATCGCCGCGAGTGTCCCCCTCACCAGCACCGTGCATGCAGAGACGATACGCTACTTCCCGGAGACAGGGTTCGCTATCACTGATTCACACTTTCTCGATTTCTTCGATGCCCGGGGAGGGGTGGCGACCTTTGGCTACCCGGTCTCGCGTGAGTTCACCTTCCTCGGCTTCCCGGTCCAGATGTTCCAACGGGCCGTAATGCAGCGCTTTCCCGACGGCCACGTTCAGCTGCTCAACTTGCTGGATGACGATCTGTTTCCATACACCCGGGTGAATGGAGCAACCTTCCCGGCCGAGGATCCTGATCTGGTTCGCACCGCGCCCGCCGTGGGGTCACCCGGCTACGCCGGCAGTGTCCTCCACTGGATTGCCGACACTGCACCGGATACCTGGCAGGGCATCCCGGTCGGCTTCCACCGCACCTTTACCTCCACGATTCCCCTGCGGAGCGCGTTCCCGGCTGGGACGGCCAATCCGGCCCTCATCGACGGCTTCGCCCTGGAGGTCTGGGGGCTACCGACAAGCCGCCCGGCTTTCGACCCACACAACCATGAGGTGGTTTACCAGCGCTTCCAGCGAGGCATTCTCCAGTATGATGCGAGCTGCGGCTGCACGCGGGGGGTTCTCCTGGCCGATTACTTCAAGGACATCCTGCTCGGGCAGAACCTTCCTCCGGACCTCCTTGAAGCCGCGCGCGGCAGTCGCTTCTTTGGCCAGTACGACCCGTCCCAACCGGGCTGGATCGCTCGACCGGATCAGCTCCCGGCAACAGATCTCACCCGGGCCTTCGAACCCGTGGCCACACCGGTCGTGGCCAGAGAGGAACGGAATGGGGAACCACTTCAGACCGGCTCGGCCCCCCCGCCGGATGTCCGGGCGCGGTCCATCGCCGTCGTCGACGAGGCATCGGGTGCCCTACTGTATGGGCGCGATCCGCACCTGCGACTGGCACCTGCCAGCTTAACCAAGATCTTCACCGCGCTCGTCGCCCTGCAAAAAGGTCAGCTCTCCCAGCGCATCACCGCTCGCTTCGACCCGCACCAGCTGACCGACAGCACTCTCATGGGCATTCGCCCCGGCGAGACATATA
>DATGMJ010000167.1:0-22071 GCA_035293685.1 Chloroflexota bacterium
CCCGATCCCCCAGTGCCTTACCAATAGCACCACGCCCTGCGGAACCAGACCTCCAGTGCGTGCCTCCCTTGACCTGCCAACCGTGCACCGGTACAATCAACGAGCATTCCGACCGTATAATCGTACTTGCATCGATTGGAGGTAACGCCCGCGTGGCCCGCGTCATCGCAGTCGCCAATCAGAAAGGGGGCTCCGGCAAGACCACGACGACGCGCTCCCTCGCAGCGGCCCTCGCCGAGCGCGGCCGCCAGGTCCTCATGATCGATCTCGATCCCCAGGCGAGCCTGTCCGAGGGCTGCGGCCTCGAACTCCACGCCCTCGCTACCACGACCTATCACGTCCTCATCGGCAGCGCCCGGCTCCCGGATATCCTTGTCCCCGTTGAAGACCGTGTGATGCTCGCCCCCGCCAACATCCACCTGTCGGCAGCCGAGCTCCAGCTCGTCAACATGAACCGACGAGAGGACAAGCTCCGCAACGCCCTCAAGCCGCTTCGCGATCACTATGACTACGTCCTGATCGACTGCCCCCCCTCGTTCGGCCTCCTCACTGTCAACGCCCTCAGCGCGGCCGATAGCGTGCTGATCCCGATGACCTGCGACTACTACACCCTCCTTGGGGTCGGGCTCCTCCTCCAGACCGTCCGGGAGATCCAGCAAGAGGTCAACCCGTCCCTACAGGTCGAAGGCATCCTCGCCACCCGCTTCGACTCGCGGACCCTTCACTCGCGGGAAATCCTCCAGCGAGCGCGATCCGAGCTTGGAGGGCAGTTCCGTATCTTTGAAACGGTCGTCCGAGAAAGCGTTCGCTTCAAGGAGAGCCCCATCGTGGGCCAGTCGATCCTCACCTACGCGCGCACTAGCGACGGAGCCCGTGCGTATCGATCCCTAGCCGAGGAGATTGAGAACCATGCCTCGTCGAGCTAGTCTTCCCGAGGGAAAGTCACTCTTCTTCCGCCAGACCGTCCCTGCCGGTGACGGCTCTTCCGAAAACCAGGACAGCGAGGGCCGCCCCGAGTCGTCTGGGGAGACCTATACCCGCCAGTCGGCGATCTTCCTTGAGGAACGTCAGATCGACTGGCTCGAGGATAAGTGCCGGGAGGCGCGGCGGCGGGGTGGGCGCGCCATCCGCAAGGCCACGATCATCCGCGCCCTTCTCGATGTGGCCATGGAGTCGCCGATCGATCTAACCGCCCTGCGCCGCGAGGAGGATCTCGTCGAACGCATCCGGCGGGGTCTGCGGGGCGGCTAGTTGCCCCGCAGGGCATTCCCTCGCCGCAGGATCTGGAAGCCTCACCCGGCATCGCATACCCGGCCGACCAGCTGGTCGGCCGGGTATGTCATCAGCCGCTGAGTGCCATCAGCTTTCCTCGCCCAGCTTCACCGTCCGGTACAGCTTCATGCGGGCAATCATCACTGCCGTCGAAGCCAACCCCACGGCCAGCATCAGACCAAGGATGATGTAGATGCGGGTGATATCCCCCCAGGCCGTCTCCACGATGAACGGCGGGATCGCATTCTGAAAGCCAGTGCTGATCTCAAAGAACGGGATAAACAGCTTGCCGGCGTATACCCCCAGGCCGGTCCCCACGATGATGCCAAGTACGATCAGGTACACCTGCTCGAACATCAAGAGGCCGAAGAGCTGGCGCACCGTGAGCCCCATCGCCCGCAGAATCCCCATTTGCAGCAGACGCCGCTCGAACGATAGGAAGGAGTAGAGGAAGAAGCCCAGGACTGTCAGCACTGCGGCAACGATGAAACCGATCGAGAGTACGCCGAAGAGGCCTGTCCGCTGTGGATCCAGACGATCCGCGTTCACTGCGACCCGACTATTCTCAATATTCACGATCTTGATGCCGTTATTCCGCATCGCGTTGATCACGTCCACGCTCCGCGCATCCGGAGCAAGCTTCACCCACACGCGGTACGGGGTCATCCCGATCTGGTCATAGATGTAGTTCAGGTTTGCCACGAAGATATAGCCCTGATCCGGGTAGAGGGTCGGGAACTCGTGGATCGTCTCGGTAATGTAGAAGTCAACCGGCGTGTTATCGAACAACAAGGTCACCGTATCGCCGATGTGGAGCTGGTACTGGTCGAGAAACTCCTGCTGCACCAGGATAGCCTGATCGCTCACCGCGAGCGCGTTCATGAGCGCACCGAGCGGCTTATCGGCGAAGTCGCTCCGCCACCAGCAGACCTTGGGGAAGGTCAGACGGTCGATCGCCAGAAGCTGGGCCTTTTCTCCGCTTCGCGACTGCTGCGGAACCACCGTGTATTCATTGTAGGTAGAAATCTCTTCCACACCCTTGACGTAGTGAGCACTCAAGGGCGGGGCGTTGAACACGCCGGTTGTCTGGTCATAATCCCAGGCCTCCCAGATCGAGAGGTCTGCAGGAATCTGGTAATAGGTCTTCTCGGCAAAGTTGCGATCAATTGTATGTGCCGCCGAGGCGCTGAACGCCCCGAGAGCGAGCGTCACGGTCAACAGCAGAACCAGGGAGCTGTAGTGGCGCGGCATGCGCGCGATCTGTCGCAGGGCAAGTACGATTGGGGCTCCAGCCACCAGGTTTGCGATTCGCGACACCAGGGCAGAAAGCAGGGGAAAGATCCGCAAGAAGAACAGCGCCGCCCCGAAGATTGCCACCGACGGTACCAGCAGGGTCAGCGGGTCAATGAAGAGCTTTTGCTCAACGGCGCCCCCCTGGCTTCCCTGGCCAATCATGAGGATCGAGTGGTTCTGGCTCAGAAGCCGGTAGCCGTAGCCCGCCATCGCCAGCAAGAGAATATCAATGAAGAACCGCTGCCAGAGCGGCGCGCGCGTTGTTCGCGCCAGCTCTTGCTTATAGCTGATGATCGTATGACGGGCCGCCCCGACCGCCGGGAGCAGACTGGCGAGAATCGCCAACACAACCGCGCCGGCCGCATACTGGAGGGTTTCCTGATCGAGCCAGAGCGGGAGCGGCGGCCGCTGGGCGAACAGCAGAAATCCATAGGAGTCGCCGATCAGCTCCGCCACCCCCATACCGATGAGCGGCCCCACGATCATCGCGAGCACCCCCATCAGGATGCCCTCGGTCAGGTAGATCCCGATCACCTGGAGTGTCGATGCCCCCCGGCTCTTGAGCAGGGCGATCTCATTACGCTGGCGATCGATGATCATCCCCAGGCTGGTCGCGATGTAGTACAGCACCACCACGACCATCGGCACACTCAGGACGAAGAGCAACAGGTTGAGGAGAAAAGCCCGGGTCTGGAACTCCTGGAGCGTCGTCATCAAGGCCGGGTACTCGGTGACTGAAGGCATCATGATGTTCGCCCGGGTGTTCAGGAACTGCAGCCCGGACAACACCCGACTCTCGTTCACCGTGTGAATCGCATTGGCATCGAAGATGGCGTACCAGGAAAACTCGTGTGGCGCATTGGGGAGCTGGGGAAACACGCGGTTGAACAGATCGGCCTTGTTGCTGAAGAGGACATTGTTGAAGAGAAATGGATCGTAGAGCCAGTAAGTATCGTTCGGATCGATCGGCTCCCACATGCCCACGATCTTCACGACCACGCCCTTGGGGTTGTACTGCTCGACGTCGCTGTAAATGTAGCGTTCGCCCACCTTCAGATGCAGCTCATCAGCAGTAGCCTGGTTCATAATCACCGGGATATCCTGACCCGCAGGGGTCGGTGCATCGGTCAGGCCGGTTCCCTGGACAATCCGCACGTGCTTCATCAGATCGCTCTGCCACGCCACGTATCCATACCGCCGCTGGGCCTGCGGGATGAAGCCGTGGTTATCAGCTGGCCAGAGGACGTAGACATCCCCTGCCACGTACTGAACATACTTCTGGAGGGGCAGGTCCACGATCCACTGGATGTTATTGGTGATATAGGCATCCAGGGCGCGATACTGATCAAGGGTCGCCCGCCGGTCTCCCTCCTCCAGGTGGCGGAGCCAGACCGTGCCGGCCGGCCGCTTATCCGACGTCGCCAGACGCTGTCGAAGGAGCCGCTCCAGCGTGCCGTGCGTGTACAGCGGCACCGACGAGACGAGCGAGACAGCGATGATCAGCCCGAGAAACGCGGCGAACAGCAGGCGCACGTTATTGAGACTGCGCTTGATGACGAGCCGAAAGATTGCAATAAAACGCCCAAGAGCCATCGGGACGCCCCCTGATTCCGGCAGTCCTCTGGATTCGTGCCCGGCACTCGGCCGTACGCCGACCATCATACACGAATCTGCCCGGACGTTCTACCGTTCGACTGCCCCCGGATGACCGATCACGCGGAAGATGCCGATCGCCGGCCCCGTGCGGATCACTCACGCTGAGCCCTCCTGCCAATAGCAGGATCACCCAGCTGGCATGCAGGACGCGATATCGCCTTCGCACGATTTGAGGGAGAGATGGGGCATAGATCGCGGCGGCTAGCAGATCAGATCACGCAAAGCGGCGATGAGCTCCGCATCCCGGTCGGGCTCGACCGTGCGGAGATCGAGCCACAGCGCATCGTGTTCGATCCGACCGATGATCGGCGGATCGTGCTCGCGGAGACGTCGCGCCAGCATGACAGCGGGGTCGCCTGCCCCTGCCGGCTCTGGCTGAACAACCACGCCGTGGGACGGCAGGGTCTGACCGGGTAGCGATCCCCCGCCGACTGCGGCGCGCATCGGCATCGCCCGGACGCGCGGCGAGCCAATCGCCGCCTCGATCGTGCGTGCCCGTTCGACGAGCCGCTCCACCGGGCAGGCAATCATTCGCCAGACCGGGATCGCCTCCAACGCTTCCCCGCGCTGGTAGTGGCGCAAGGTCACCTCCAGGCCGGCAATGCTGGCTTTGTCGATTCGCACCGCCCGGGCCAAGGGATGCCTGCGGATCACTTCGATCAGCTCGCGCTTCCCCACGATGATCCCGGCCTGCGGTCCCCCGAGAAGCTTGTCCCCGCTGAAGCAGACGATCGCGGCCCCCGCGCGCACGCTCTCCTGGACAAGCGGCTCCGCGCCCAGTCCAAACGATCGGGGATCGATCAGCGCCCCACTCCCGAGATCATCCATTACTGGAACGCCAAGCCGCCGACCAAGCCCCACCAGCTCGTCGAGGCCGACCTGATGGACAAAGCCTTCCAGACGGAAGTTGGAAGGATGAACACGCAGGAGCAGGGCAGTCCGCGGCGTGACGGCCGCTTCGTAATCGCTGATGTAGGTCCGGTTCGTCGTTCCCACCTCAACGAGCGTCGCCCCGCTCTGGCGCATAACATCCGGGATCCGGAAGCCGCCGCCGATCTCAACCGCCTGTCCGCGCGACACGATCACCTCGCGTCCGCTTGCCAGAGCGCTCAGCGCCAGCAGGACCGCCCCGGCGTTGTTATTGACGACGAAGCCGTCCTCGGCCCCGGTGACCTCCCGCAGAAGCTCCCGCAGGTGAGATTGACGCGAGCCGCGCTCCCCGCTTGCGAGGTCGAACTCGAGGTTCGAATACCCCAGGCTGATCTCGGTCATGGCCCGTGCCGCTGCCTCCGAGATCGGCGCCCGCCCCAGGTTCGTGTGGAGGATGACGCCAGTCGCGTTAATCACCGGCCGGAGCGACCGGCGGGAGCGTCGGCGCAGATCACCCAGCACGCGCTCGATCAGCGCCGGGCGGCCAGGGGCCGGCTCTCCGCGGGCGATCTCCGCGCGAGCGGCCGCAAGCGCGGCCCGCACGGCCTCGACGGCAAGTGGCCGCGGCCAGGCGCCAGCAGTCAGTGCCGGTTCGCGGAGCAGTTCATCCACGCTCGGGAGGGCCCGAAAGGCATCTCCCGAGCCGTTCCGGTCAGGCGCAGGCCTCATCTCACCTCGTGACCGTTCGGGGCGCGCCCACGTCCGGATGGGTTTAGACTGTGCGGGTGGAGTCCCGGAGGAACGGCGCGATATCAAGGGGATCTGCCGACAGCATCAGCTCGTTCAAGGCTTCCGTCGCCGCCTGACGAATGGCCGGGCTCTCGTGCCGGGCACAGCGCTCAAGCGCCCGACGGGCCACATCCCCGCCGATCTGACCAAGAGCGCCAATCACCGCGAGGCGCACCTCCAGGTCCGGATCATCCAGGCGGTTGATCAACGGAACAACTGCCCGCGGATGCTCCAGCTCACCCGCCGCCCGGGCCGCTTCGTAGCGCATCTCCGGGTTCTCGCTCTCCAGCTCGACAAGAATCGTTTCCAGCCACCGCTCGTCGCAGTTTCGCCCCATTGCATAGATCGCGCTCGCGCGCATGCGGGGGTTTGGATCGCGGTACGCCGCCTGGATCAGCTCGGCGATGCCCGGGTCGCTCAATACACCCAGCGCCTCGAGCGCGCGCCGCCGCACCTCGACCGACTCTGACGCGTCGTTGAAGGCTTCGGTCAGGGCAACCCGCACCTTCTCGGCGGCAGGGGGATACAGGGATCCCAGCTCCGCGCGGAGGGTAAAATGGGCCAGGCAGAGGGCCGCGGCCACGCGGACACGCTCGGCCGAGTCCCGCCGAAGCATAACCGCGAGCTGTTCCGCGGTCCGAAACTCATCATCCTCCCACAATCCCTCGATCGCCGTTGCCCGGACCGCCGCGTCCGGATCCTGGAGCGCACGCCGAAAAACTGCCGAGAAATCCATCTCCACATCGTTCTCGGCCAGCTCAACGGCAATCTGCAGAACCTTCCGACGGAGATTGACCGGCAGCGTTGGCCAGAGGCGATCAAACTCCGCCAGCTCGTCGCGCCCTACCCCGGCCAGGCGAGCGACTTCCACGGCGGAGGGCGTCTCGCCGCCCGCTATCAGCCTTTCGAGAACCTCACGGATCACCAGTGACCCTACCTTTCTCCCATCCCAGACCGGCCATCCCTGGCGCAACCGATCTATCTCATTCTCATTAACCATGTCCTCCTCCATTGTACCCGATCGACACGCGATTGACAGGGGACAGCCCGCATCCTACACTGGCAAGCAGCCCGAACCGGCGAGTTCAGTAAGGAAGATCGAGTGCACGATGAACCTTGAACGGCTCCACGGGATTATCCCGCCCATCCTGACCCCCCTGACCGACGAGGAGGAGGTTGACCACGCCTCCCTGCGCCGCCTGGTGACCTATCTCCTCGATCAGGGCGTTCACGGCATCTGGGTCACCGGCACGACCGGGGAGTTCCCGTGCTTTGACCAGGCCGAGCGCGAAGCGATTGTTCGCACGGTTGTCGAGGCGGTCGGCGGACGGGTGCCGGTGATCGCCGGGATCGGCGATGCCAGCACGCGCCTGGCGATCCAGCACGGCCGTGCAGCCTGGCGCGCTGGGGCCGATGCCGTTGCTCTGACTGCGCCGTATTATTATGTCAATAGTCAGGAAGAGCTCCTCGACCACTTCCGGGCGGTCCGCACGGCGGTGGATCTACCGCTGATGGTCTATAACATCCCCCAGAATGTGAAGACCCGTCTGGAGACTTCCACCGTACTCACCCTGGCTCGAGAGGGCACGGTCATCGGCATCAAGGACAGTCAGAATGACCTGGACTGGTTTCGTCAGGTGATGACGGCCGCTCGAGAGGAGGGGCTGGCCTTCCGCGGCTTCCTGGGCACGCGCATCCTGATTGACGCCGGCCTCGTCGCCGGTGCCCACGGGGCAATCCCCGGCATCTCCAATGTGGCCGCGGCTGACTGCGTCGGCGCCTACGAAGCAGCCCGCCGGGGTGACTGGGAGGCCGCCGATCGGCATACACGGCGCATCATCGCCCTCCAGCAGATCGTCGGGATCGCGCGAGGGTCACCGACATCCTCGAGCTTCTCCGGCATGAAGGCGGTCCTGAAAGCGCTCGGTGTCATCGCTACAGCCCGGGTGCGGCGGCCGCTTCGGACGGTCTCGGCAGACGAGGAGGCCCGGATTGCCGCAGCCGTCGCCACCTTCGATCTGCCCGCCTTCAGGACGGCCGTTCCAATGCGTTCGGAATGAGCTGAATCTCCCGGGCTCGACCACTCCCATCCAGTGTGATGAGAACGGCATCAATGCGCGCCGGACGCGCGCACTCCGGCTCGCGCTCCTGGAGATAGCGTTCAGCCGCGCGGTAGATACGCGTCCGCTTCGCGGTGCTGATCGACTCGGCCGCCGTCCCATAGGGGCCCGGCCGCCGGGCACGGACTTCCACGAAGACAAGAGTGTCACCGTCTTCGGCCACGATGTCGATCTCACCGTCGCGGAACCGGACGTTTGTCTCGCGCACGCGATACCCGCGAGCCTTGAGAAATCCTACGGCCAGCTGTTCGGCATCTCGGCCGACGGCCCGGGCCATCTGACCGGAGCGAGCTATCTCGCCTTCCGGCCGGCGCCTCATCGGTCCGCCCCACCGACCGCAGCCCACCGCGCCAGCGCTGTCCGGACCGGCCTGAAGCACTGACGGTGATACGGGGTCAGGCCGTATCGAACAAGGGCCGTCAGGTGCTCGGGAGTCCCGTAGCCTGCGTTACGATCCCAGCCATAAGCCGGGTAGCGGCGGGCCAGTCGCGCCAGCAACCGATCGCGCAGGACCTTGGCGACGATAGAGGCACAGGCGATGGAGTAACAGCGTGCATCGCCATCGATCACGGTCGTGCAGGGACCAAGGTCCTGCGCGCCGATCGGAAGACCGTCGATCAGGGCATAGTCATACGGACCGACCCGGGCGAGCGCGCGCCGCATGGCCAGGTGCGACGCACGCCGGATATTCAGGCGCTCGATCTCAGCCACCGAGGCCGCCCCCACGCCAACCGCCACGGCCCGGGCGCGGATCTCTCTATCGAGCGCAACTCGCTGGGCCGGTGAAAGGGTCTTTGAATCCCGGACCCCTGGAATGGCCGGTTCAAAGGGAGCAAGGATGACCGCTGCGGCCACAACTGGTCCACACAGGCTCCCTATCCCCGCCTCATCGACGCCCGCTACGCGCACCAGCTGACGCCGCCAGAGTGCCATCTCCAGATCGAGGCTGGGAGCCCGACCCTCCACCTCGCCACCCTCGGCAGTGTATCCCTTCGCCGCCCGGCCTGCCGTCCGGAGAGCGCTGGCTACCCGTCCGACGGGCTCGACTGATTGGGCTGGTCAGATGCTGGCTCGGCTGGAGGCGCGACCGGTGCCGAAAGCCGCCGCTCCTTGATCCGCGCGGCCCGCCCCGACAGTCCGCGTAGGTAGTACAGCTTTGCCCGACGCACTCGACCGCGCCGGATCACCTCGATTCGCTCGATCCGGGGGGAGTGCAAAAGAAAGGTTCGCTCGACCCCAACGTTGTGGGTTACCCGCCGCACGGTGAAGGTCGAGCTGGTTCCGCCACGCGTCTTCCGCAGAACCACACCTTCGAACTGCTGAATGCGCTCGCGCCCCCCCTCCACCACCCGGACCGCGACACGCACTGTATCACCCGGTCGGAAGTCAGGGAGATCCGTTCGCAGATACTCCTGCTCGACAGCCTTGATCAGATCCATATCATCCCCTCCGCAGTCTCCTGCAAGCCAGTGCGTAGAGCCTGCCCGCCGGCGCGCTCGCCCTGGCCGTGGGAAGGAATGATCCGGGCGACCGCCGTGGTTTCACGAATGGGGCTGTCGCCCTGAGCAGCAGTGGCCGCAGGGCAGACAGCACAAACCCGGCGAATTATAGCACACGCCGAGCCCACCAGACAATCATACAGTCAGCGCCATGCCTTCCCGGCCAACATCAATCACACAGCCAAGCCGACGGGCTACGTCGCCCAGCTCTGCACGAATCTGATCTTCGTGAAATGGATTCAGGTGGACGACCACCACGTGTGGAAGATAGCCCCGCTGCCGGAGAAAAACGGCCAGCGCCTCTTCCAGGGTCGCTGGCGAGAGGTGACCGTGAGCAGCTGCGTCCTCGGTCATCGCGGTAGGCATGGTGCACTCGGTGATCAGCACGTGGGGCTCGGCCACCGCCCAGTATGCGCCACACCCCGGACCGTTATCGCCGCTGTACAGGACCCGGCGCCCGGCGGCATCGGTCACCTGATACCCAAGCGTGGGGACAGTATGTGGAACAGTAATCGGCAGAACGCGGTACCCTCCGACCGCGAGCACACCTCCCGGCGCCACCCTCCGATGTAGGAAGACCGGCTGACCGGCCAGGGGACCGGTAAAGAAGTCCATCCAGAAACCGGATGGGAAGAGTTGGCGAGAGATCACCTCCCGAACCTCGTCCGTACAATACACCGTAACCGCCTGTCCGGCGCCGAACAGGTTATATCCGAAAGCCCCGAGATCCTTCACGTGATCCCAGTGCTGATGGGTAAGAAGGACGTTTTCAACGGCTAGCTGCTCGGCGAGCGATAGTCCACTCGCCAGGCTTCCGGCATCAATGACCAGTCGCTCATCAATCAGAAGAGTAGTGAACCGGAGCTGGGACGTCTCTGCCTGGTGCGCCCCGACGATTCGAACTTGCATCAGCGCCCTGATCTCCCCCTCGAATAGCAAGGAATAGAGCAAGAGCAAGGAATATCCAGCCAGAACATCGGCCTCAAAACACCGATAGCACCTCACGGCCGTCGACGCTAATCTCGACGTCCGGCCGCATCTCCTCAATGTACCGCAGTGCCGCATCAAGAACCCGTTCGGTCTGCTGCACCTCGTTCGAGACGTGGGCAATTCCCAGCTGAGCGACCTGCCAGGCTCCCAGCTCACCAACCTCGGCAACCGAGACGCCGAACTGGTGACCGAGCCGCGCGACCAGAGAACGGGTGACCTGCCGCTTGTCCTTGAGTGATCGGCTCGTGCCGATATGCAGCCTCAGCAGCATGACTCCCACAACCATTCCACCCTCGCCAGATCGCCAACCGCCTTGCCTGTCGACCGGCGTGCCGCGATGCTATCACGCCGGAATACCGTGGGTCAACGCGGTAGACGCGAACGACCGGCGATGGCATAATCATCCTCCGAATCAGGAGGAGACGGACCAGCGTGAACCGCCAGGAAGTCATTGACCGCATCCGGGATAGTGGGCTGATCGCAATCTTGCGTCATACCGAGGCCCAGCGAGCCATCGAGACAGCAGACGCCCTTCGCGAGGCAGGCGTCGTAGTCATCGAGGTTACCCTCAATACCAGCGGCGCCCTGTCCATGCTTCGCGCCATCGCCGACCATTTCGGCGACCGGCTGATCATCGGCGCGGGCACCGTCCTCTCGGCTGACGCCGCGCGCGAGGCGATCGCGGCCGGGGCACAGCTGATCGTGTCACCCCATCTGGACGAGACCATCGTCGCCGTCGCGACGGCTCACCAGGTGGCCTGCATCCCGGGGGCCTTCACGCCAACCGAGATCGTTCGCGCCTGGACCGCCGGCGCCAGCATGGTCAAGGTCTTCCCGGCTGGGCCGGTGGGTCCCCGGTACATCCGCGATCTCCTGGCCCCCCTTGACAACATCCCCCTCGTCCCAACCGGTGGGGTAACCCTCGAGAACGCTGGCGACTTCATCCGGGCTGGGGCCGCGGCTCTCGGGCTGGGCAGTGCCCTCGTGAGCCCGGCACTCGTCGCGGCAGGCCAGTTCGAGCGCCTGACCGAGACGGCCCGCGCGTTCCTGGCGACTATTCGCGCGGCGCGAGGGGGCAGTGGGTGAGTGCCGATCTGGTCATCGGCCTCGATGTCGGCACGAGCGGCGCTCGGGCCGTCCTTCTGACCGCTGACGCCCGCATCCTCGCGGTCGCCCAGCGAACCTACCCCCTCCATACCCCTGGCCCGGGGCGTGCCGAGCACGATCCAGACCAGGTGGCCACTGCCGCCCTGGATGCTCTTGGCGAGGTCGCCCGGTCTCGACCGGCTGGGGCGTCGATCGCAGTCATCGGGGTCAGTACGATCTTCCACAGCCTCCTGGCCGTCAACCGTCAGGGAGTGCCGATCAGCCGGTCCATGAGCTGGGCAGATACGCGGGCTCGGCACCAGGTCGAGCGGCTAGCACGGCAAGCGGATCCAGAGCTTCTCTATCGGCGGACTGGCTGTCCGCTTCACCCGATGTACCTGCCGGCCAAGATCCTCTGGCTCCGCGAGGTAGCAACCGAGGCATTTACCCGGGCCGCCCTCTTCGGATCACTGAAGGATGAAATCCTCTTCCGTCTGACCGGCCAGAGGGTCATTGATCGCTCGGTCGCCAGCGCCACCGGTCTACTCGATCTGGAGCGGGGAACATGGCATGAGCCGCTCCTCGAGGTGATCGGCATCGGTGCAGACCAGCTCCCGCCCATCGTTGAGCCCACCGATATCGTCGGCGGGTTGACCCCCGCGGTCGCATCGCTCACCAGCCTGCCCGCGGGCACACCCATTGTCGCCGGAGCCGGGGACGGCGTTCTCTCGAGCCTCGGAGCGGGAGCCGTGGCACCGGGCCAGATGACGGTGATGATCGGCACAAGCGGAGCGGCCCGGCTGGCTGTCGACCGCCCGGTCTTCGATGCGCAGGCGCGGACCTGGTGTTACTACCTGGCCGCGGGCCGCTGGATCGCCGGCGCGGCGATCAATAACGGAGGCCTCGCATGCCAGTGGGTGCGCGACAATCTTCTCCCACGCCGACCAATAGAAGGAAATGATGGCAACTTCGAGACCATCGAGGCCGAGGCACGGCGGGCACCGCCCGGCGCCGGTGGAATCGTCTTTTTGCCCTTCCTGACTGGCGAGCGGTCCCCGTACTGGAACGCGAACGCGCGCGGCGTCATCTTCGGCCTCGCCGCTCATCACGGCCCGCACCACGTGGCCCGCTCTGTCTTCGAAGGGGTGTGCTTTCGAATGCGCAGTATCGTTGATGCGCTGAACGAAGCAGCCGGTCCGGCGCGTGAGTACCGCGCCACCGGGGGCTTCACCCGCTCTACCTTCTGGCTCCAGATGCTCGCCGATGTTCTCGGCCAGCCGCTCATCCTCCCCCGTATCGAGGAGGCATCGGCAGTCGGTGCGGCCGCTCTTGCCGCTCTGGGAACCGGTCTCGTCCCCTCGCTCGATGACATCGCGGCGCGGGTAGCCGTGGATGCTGGCCCATCACCCGATCCCGCTCACCGCGCTGTCTACGACCGCCTCTTCCGCCTCTACATGGACATCTACTGGGCCAATCAGGAAGCTTTTGCCCGGATTGCTGAGATTCAGGAGGATCTCGGCTGAGCCCTGACCCCATCGAGCCAGGCCCGCGTCAGCCGTGGGATCTCCTGGACCGGGACCGTTCGCACTGTACACCGCGGCAGAGATCGAAGAATCATCGCCCCGTAGGACTTACTCTGGATCCGACGGTCGAGAACCACAACCACGCCCCGGTCGCTCTGGCTTCGGATCAGTCGGCCAAAACCCTGCCGGAAGCGGAGGATCGCCTGCGGCAGGCTGTACTCACGGAACGGATCGTTAAACAGCTCGCTCCGTGCAGCCACCACTGGATCGGACGGCACGCTGAATGGAATGCGGGTAATCACCAGGACGCTCAGCGCGTCACCGACGATATCCACTCCTTCCCAGAAGCTCGATGCCCCGAGGAGAACAGTCCGGGGATTCGTCTTGAACGTGTGGAGCAACTGCCGGCGCGGGGCCCCATCCACCCCATGGCCGAGTACGAGGATCCCTTTCCGCGCCAGCGGCTGGTGGATGGCCTGCCATGCCGCGCGAAGCTGCGCGTGTGAGGTGAACAGGACCAGCGCGCGCCCCTCGGTCGCCGCGCAGAGCCGTTCCAGCACCTGGTGCAGGGCCTTCTGATAGAGGGGCTGCTCCGGCTCGGGCATATCCGTCGGCAGGAGCATGAGCGTCGAGCTTGCGTAATCGAAAGGCGAACCGACCATCAGCTCGTCCGCATCTTCGAGCCCCAGACGCTCCTTCATATATGTAAAGGTCCCGGCCGTAGTCAGCGTCGCCGAGGTCAAGATGACCGCACTCTTATCGCCAAAGAGCATATTTCGCAGGAGAGGCGCAACATTCAGCGGCGCGCTGTGCAGTGCGGCTTCGCCGCTGGCTGAAAGCGCGATCCAGTAGACGCGATCGGGCAAGGGATTGCAGATGATGGCATTTCCCTCGGCCCGCAGGTGCTCGCCAAAGCCGATCAGGCTTGCAAGCTGGCTCATGAGCTCCTCATACTCCAGGAGGCCGTACCGGTCGAGGCCCTCCAGCTCCCCGAAGAGCTTGCCCAACGCCTCCTGCAGGGCGATCAGCCGAAGCTCCACCATCTCCCAGGCTGTCCGAATAGCGGTCCAGCCCGTGCGCGACCGGATGGTTGGAGTAAGGCGGACCCGCTGTTCGTACCCGCGGTTATCTGCCGGACACTCCGCAACGAAGCCAGCCACCGCCCGAAAGAAAGCATCCACCGCCGTCCGGAGATCGGTCACGCGGGGGATCGCTGTCTGGGTCGCGTCCTCGACGCGGCGCTGCCGCTCCGCAGGACAGCGGCTTCCCCGGAAGTGAAGCGGGAGCTCCCCCAGGAGCCCACCGCGCCGCTCGCCCTGTCCCGTCGGCATCAGATCATCCAGGAAACTCGAGATCTCCCGCGGCTGCAGAGTGAAACCGAGCTGATCGGTGGCCTCATCCTCGAGGTGATGCGCCTCGTCAACGATCAGGTACTCGTAGTCCGGGAGCACCCGGCTCGCCGCGACAACATCGGAGAGAAGGAGGGCGTGATTGACCACCACCACGTGCGCGGCCTCGGCCCGCGCCCGGGCACGGTACAGGAAGCACTGCCCGCGCCGCGCATAGCGGCAGGTCGCCGGGGTGCAGATGTCGGGATGCGCGTACAGCTTGGCCCACACCGGCCGCTCGGCGTCGGTGAGATTCAGCTCACTCACATCGCCGGTCTCGGTGGTTGGCAGCCAGACCAGGATCTTGATCAGGGCAAGTGTCTCAGCCAGCGAGAGATCCTGGCGCCGGCGCAGGGCGGCAAGGCGCTGCAGGCACAGGTAGTTCGTCCGCCCCTTTACCACGGTCGCCCTGAAGTTCACGGGTAGAGACCGCTGGAGATCGGGCAGGTCCTTGAGGATGAGCTGATCCTGGAGGTTAATCGTGTTGGTCGAGACCACAACCCGCCGACCATTCGCGGCGGCAAAATAGATAGACGGAACCAGATAGGCAATCGACTTGCCGGTGCCAGTCCCGGCCTCGACCAGAAGCTGTCCCCCCTCGTTGAGTGTCCGGGCGACTGCGCGGAGCATCGCGATCTGGGGCTCACGGTACTCGTAGCCGGGGAGGTGCCGCGCCAGAGCCCCGTCCGGCTTCAGCAGATCGGTGAGCGCACCGACATCAATCGGCGCGACCGATCCGGTCGGCCGCAGGGGTTCCGTCGCGGCCTCGGGGGCCAGGAGGAGATCAAGATCGGTCTGATCCACCCCGGCTTTCGCCGCGATCGCCTGGCGAACCGAGGGTCCGAAAGCAGTCCGACTCTTCTCGGCCTCGATCGCTCGGAAGACCTCCTTGAGCGGCCAATCATGGGGAGCGAGCAAGCGATTGATCTCCTGAATGATCCCGAGCTCAAGCTCGCGCGCGAGATCGAGGAGCTTTAAAAAGAGCTGCTTGGTCACCAGGGCATCGTGAGCGGCCCGGTGCTGTTGGGGAAAGGGGATTCCAAAATGCTCGGCCAGTGCGGCAAGGCTGTAGCTTCCCATCCGGGGCAGAAGGATGCTGGCGAGCTCGAACGTATCGTACTGGGGATTGGTAAGCACGACCCCCTGACGGCGGAGACACCCCACATCTGCCGAGACGGTGTGGGCAACGAGCGGCAGATCCCCTACGAAGGCCTTGAGCTGTGGGGCAACCTCGTGCAGGGCTGGGGCGCGCTCGAGGAGTCGGGGATCAATACCGGTGAGGACCTGCGTCCCGTATGGAACCTCCGACTCAGGACGGACGAGCGTCGACCAGCTCTCCAGCACACGCTCGCCACGGAATTTGATTGCGGCGATCTCGATGACCTCCTGGCTCTCCGGCCGTGCGCTGGTCATCTCGAGATCGATCGAAACACACGTCTCGGACATGCCCTGACCAGATTAGGAAGAAACGGCGCCGACCGGCCCCGGCCGTGGCGCCGCCGCGCCATGATTATACCCTACCGCGCATCCTGACAGCGGCGGACCTGCCCGTGTATAATTCCACGACCGGTTTGGTCGCGACCAGAGGCGGCCAATCGCAACGAGCCAAACGGCACTGCGGTGCACGGGGGAACGACAGGGTGCGCAAGACGGCAACATGTGGTCAGCTGCGGCTAACCGACGCGGGGAAGACAGTCACTCTGATGGGATGGGTCCATCGTCGGCGCAGCCACGGCGGCCTGATCTTCATCGATCTGCGAGACCGCTGGGGCATCACGCAGGTCGTCTTTAACCCGGCTATCTCCGCCGCGGCCATGGAGGTCGCCGACGCCTGTCGGCCCGAGTACGTCCTGGCCGTCGAGGGAACGGTCGAGCGGCGTCCCGCCGGCATGGAGAATCCAAACCTCGCCACCGGCGAGATTGAACTGGTGGCTCGCTCCGCCGAGATCCTGAATCCCGCCCGCACCCCCCCCTTCCCGATCAATGAACCGGCCGAGATCGACGAGTTCCTCCGGCTGAAGTACCGCTACCTTGATCTCCGCCGCGATCCCATGCGCTTCAATCTCGAGCTCCGTCACCGCGCGGTCCGATTCCTTCGGGAATGGTTCAGTCAGCGCGACTTCCTGGAGATCGAGACGCCGATTCTGACCAAGGAGACGCCGGGCGGCGCGCGCGAGTTCGTCGTCCCGAGCCGCATCCATCCCGGGTCATTTTATGCCCTGCCGCAGTCGCCCCAGCAGTACAAGCAGCTCCTGATGGTGGCAGGCATTGAGCGCTACTTCCAGATCGCCCGCTGCTTCCGCGACGAGGACCTGCGCGCGGACCGGGGCATTGAGTTCACTCAGCTTGACCTCGAGATGTCCTTCGTGGATCAAGAGGACATCCTTCAGATTACCGAGGCCTGTCTGACCGATCTGGTCGAGGCGGTCAGCAACAAGAAGCTTGCCTTCCGTCCCTTCCCCCGCCTCACCTATCGCGAGGCGATGGAGCGCTACGGCTCCGATAAGCCGGATCTCCGCTTCGGCATGGAGATTCACGATATCTCCGAGCTAGCAGCTGGCTCAGACTTTCGCGTCTTCAACGCGGTCCTGGAAGGTGGGGGAGCAGTCAAAGCGATTGTTGCCGCGGGCTGTGCGGGCTACTCCCGCCGGGAGATCGATGAGTTGACCCGCGTGGCCACCGCGGCGGGCGCAAAGGGCGTCATCCCACTCGCCATCACCGCTGATGGCTTCCATTCCCCCCTGACCCGCTTCTTCACCGGCGACCGGCTCAGCGCCATCGCCCAGCGCCTCGGAGCGCGGCCAGGCGATCTCATCCTGATCATCGCTGACGCCCCCGAGACCGCCGCAGTCGCGCTCGGCGAGCTGCGCCTGGAGATCGGCCGCCGTCTGGGCCTGCTCGACCCTGGGGTGCTGGCCTTCGCCTGGATTATCGAAATGCCTGCCTTCGAATGGAACGCCGAGCGAAACGCCTGGCAGGCAAAGCACCACCAGTTCACTTCAATTCTGGAAGCCGATCTCCCTTATCTGGAGAGCGACCCCGGGCGAGTGCGTGCCAAGCAGTACGACATCGTCTGCAACGGCTACGAGCTGGGCGGCGGCAGCATCCGCATCCATCGCCGCGAGCTCCAGGAGCGTATTTTCCGCCTCATCGGCATGACCGATGCAGAAGTCACCGAGAAGTTCGGCCACCTCCTCGAGGCCTTCGAGTTCGGCACACCACCCCATGGGGGGATCGCCGTGGGCATCGACCGCCTGACAATGCTCCTCGCCGGCCGCGACTCCATTCGTGAAATGATCGCCTTCCCGAAGACCCAGAGCGCGACCGAGCCCATGACCGGCGCGCCGACCCCGATTGATCCAGCCGAGCTGGCAGTTCTGCACCTGCGCGTGATCGACCCAGAGGACGCACCGGCAGGCGAGGGCGGCGGACATCCCTAGGCATGCCTCCGCTGCGGCACGATAGCGTATGTCAGATCGCGCGGGATCATAGCGGTGAGGATTTCCGCTTGATCCCGCTGGCAGACGACGACATCGTTCACCCGAACGCCGCCCCATCCGTGAACGTATACTCCGGGCTCGATATTGAACACCATACCCGTCCGGAGCGTGTCAGTCGAGCGCGGATCGAGCCGCGGGGGCTGGAGGTGCGAGATCACCTGGAAGCCAACCTCATGACCGAGCCCGTGACGGACCTGCTGACCAAAACCGTCGCGGGTTAGATACTCCCGCGCGGCCGCGTCAACGTCCGCAGCCGCCGCCCCGTCCCGGACCGCCTGGATAGCGCGCGACTGCGCTTCCCGGCACGCTACGTAGATGCGCCGTCCTTCCGCGCCTGGCTCCCCGGCGAAGAAGGTACGGGTCACCTCGGCCCAGTAGCCATCCGCATAGACCTCAAGCTGGACGAGCACCGGATCGCTGGGCTGGATCTCACGATCTGTCGTCAGATTGAAGGGATGATAGGCAAGCGCCGATCGCGCCCCGCTCATAACGTGAGCGAACCCCTGGACCCGCCCAACGCCTCTGGCACGCCCAGCGAGCTGGATGACCTCTTCGACCGCCGCGGCAACCGCGGCCTCGCGGTTGCCGACCTGAACCTTCTCACGTCCGGCCCCGACCCCCATCGCCGCGACCTCGGCCGCCGTACGGATGCATTCGACCTCGCGCGTGCTCTTCCACGCCTGAAGAACGTCGAGGAGCGGCGCCACGTCAACGAATCGTGCGCGGGGGAAGAGATGCTGGCACGCCGCGAGGAGGCGAACCGGAGGAAATCCAACCTGCGTATAGCTTGCCGGCACCATCTCGGCACTCCCCTCGTAGCCAATGGTCGCTCCGTTGAGGCCGCGGTCAGCAATCAACGTCTGAAGAACTGGCATCGCCGAGTCCAGGATTGACGTATTGCCGCCTGCACCGATCTCGTAGGTCCGGACATCCCGGACCCATCCCTGGCGGGCGCATGACTCCTCAGCCAACGGGACAACCAGCCCGATCTCCCCACGGAGGGGAAACAGCGCGAACGAGATGCCAAGGACCGGTGCGTAGCCGGACAGCATCAATACGTGCGGACCGAGTTGGCAAAGGAGGGCATCCAGCCCCCCCGTCGCGAGTTCCTGGCGAATCCGGTCGATGCGCTGACGATCCTCCATGCAGGTATCCCCTTGATTCACAAAGCCGCCCCGAGTCGCGTCCCCGAATAGCTTCCCGGTTGATCGGGAAGAGGGGGTGGGCACACCGCGTGCCATACCCGCACCGCCTGGAAAATCCTCGTCGCGGGATGTGATCCTGGCTATAATGAACACCGAAGCCCATGCCGTCTCGAGCCGAGGGAGTTTAAGGCCGCGATGATTCGCCGAACCCTGGTTGTAGGCACCGACGACCTCGCGTCGGCACAGGGGGGCCTCTTCTGCCGAGATCTCTCCATCAGCACACCCGATGGTTCCCTGTCCATTCGGCGCGGCACTCCCCTCGATGATCGTCTCTCAGCCGCGCTCGCAAGTCAGATAGGCACCCGGGTCGAGGTCGTCCTGCCGGAGCCGGGAGAGCTGGCCCAGGAGAACGCCTCTGAGCGCTTCGCCCGGGCCGTGATCGGGCCAGGCCTGACTGTCGAGAGGCCCCACCAGGGACAGTGCATCATCCGCTCCGCGATGACCGGTGTCCTCCGCGTCAGCGCCGACCGGGTCGTCCGCATCAACCGCCAGGGAATTATCCTGCTCGCGACCGCTCTTGACGGTCGTCTGGTCTCTCCGGGGGATACCGTCGCCATTGTCAAGGCGGCCCACCTCTGGACGCCGGCCGAGCGGCTCGAGGAGATCCTTCGCACCGTGGGCCCTGAACCGATCCTGCGGACGGCCGGCTTCACCGCGCAGACTGCCGCCTTCGTGGCTGGGCCGCGGATCCGTCCCCGCAATGTCCAGGCGGCAGATCAGAACCTCCGCGCGCTCCTTGCGCCATTCGGCATCGAGCTGGCGGCGACCATCCGCTGTACCGATGAGCCGGCCGATATCGCAGCGATCTATCAGCGCCTGATCAATCAGCAGACCGATCTGATCTTCGTCGCCGGGTCCATCGTCCTGGACCCGGCCGATCCCTTTCTTCTGGCCCTCGAGCACGTCGGGGCCATTCTCACCTGCCGCGGCGCCCCGATTGACCCAGGGACGATGTTCTGGGCGGCGCGCGCCGCCTCTTCCCTCATCCTGGGACTGGCATCCTGCGAGCTCTACGGGCGGCGCTCGATCCTGGATCTGCTCCTGCCCTACGCCGCGGCCAGAGAGTCCATCGATCAGAACCTCCTGGCCGAGCTGGGATACGGTGGTCTGCTCGATCAAACCTTCAGTGCCCGCCGTTCCTGAGCTTCAGCGTCTGCCTGGTCGCCTGCCTTGCGGACCGATTCGCTCGCGGCTAGAATCTTAGAATCAAGGAGACAGTGCCCAGCGTGGAGAACCCCCAGTGACATCGAGCCCGCGCCCGATTCGCTCAGTGGGCCTTGTTCTGGCACCCGGGAAGCCCGCTGCGGCTGCAACTGCAGCCGATCTAACGCGCGCGCTTGAGGAACGTGGGATCGCCGTCCGCGACGAGGAGGCCCTGCGGCAGGGAGCACGGGCAGACTTGCTGATCGTCCTCGGGGGCGACGGCGCGATCCTGCGCGCGGCCCGCCGCTACCCCGGCATGCCGCTCCTCGGCGTGAACTTCGGACAGGTAGGATTCCTGGCCGTCGTCGAGCAGGCCGATTGGCCACGCGCTCTCGAGCGAGTCCTCGCGGGCGATTGCCTTATCCGGGACGAGCCCGCGCTTGACGTGGCGGTCCACCGTGCCAGAACCGGCACTCGCGAAATACTCGGCTGGGCCATGAATGATGTCGTCGTCCGCAGCCGGGGACCGATGATCCACATCGAGCTATACCTGGAGGGCAAGTTCCTCAACGTTTACCCGGGTGATGGCCTCATCGTCGCGACCCCCGTCGGAAGCTCGGCCTACAACATGGCGGCAAACGGGCCAGTCCTGCTTGACGGCCTGGCCGCACTCGTCGTGACCCCGATCTGCTGTCACTCGCCGCTCAAGGTCTCCCTCGTCGCCCCCCTGACAGCGACGATCGATCTCGTGGTCGCCCGAGGGATCGAAGGGATCCTCTGGCTTGACGGGACCGAGACAACCGCCCTCGATGTCGGCGACACGGTTGAAGTCCGAAATAGCCCGCACCGGCTTCGCCTGGTTACATTCTCAGAGACGACGTTCCTCGAAGCCTTCGCCTCCAAGTTCGAGTATCAGATCCGCCGAGGCTGGCGGCCGAGCCGAGAGCCGGCCGCTCTGGATCGACGGCCGCAGCCGACCGGGCGTGACCAGGCAGTCTAGCGTCGCTCGGCCGCTGGATAGACCGCATACGCCGCCGCGTTAGCTCATCTGGTAGCCAGGTCCGCCCGGTTGCCCGGGCTCTGCCGCGACCGGCAGGGCGATACGGATACCGAGCTGTTGCTCCAGCGTCGAGAGCAGGCGATATGCCTGGAGCACCGCGGTGGCCCGGCGCTGATGACGATCGATCCCTTTGAGATCGTGAGGGTACTGCTGGCGGTACGCCTCGGCCAGCTTTCGGCGTCGGTCCCACAGCAGCGCGAGCGCCTCAACCGTCAGGTAACCGCTCGGCCTCCATTCGGCATCCACGAACTGGGCGCCTCCGATATCCTCCATCTCCCTCACCCTCCCCTCCACCGCGTCCGCTGTCGGCCGCGAGTGCCGTGCATGCGGCCTACCTCCCGATGGTCATCGTTTCCTGCTCCACTGCGGCAGAGGACTGCATCGGGTCGGTCAATTCCGGTCATCCAATCACGGTTACTCATGGTAAAGCCGCAGGAAAGCGGCCCGGCCTTGGAAAGGGGTAAGAGGACGTGCGCGGGCGCCAAGGTCCTTGACGAAAAGTTGTCCGGGGTGGTAGCGTTCGAGCGTCGGCATCCCCAGGAAGAACGATATGAAGATCACGGGTATTCGCACCTTTACCTTCTGGGTCGACTGGTGCAACTGGCTCCTCGTGCGGATCGATACCGATGAAGGGCTCTATGGCTGGGGTGAGGGATCGCTTCACGGCTCGATCAAGG
>DATGMJ010000168.1:0-4019 GCA_035293685.1 Chloroflexota bacterium
CGCGCTGCATTTGCCATAGACAGGTAGGCACCGAAAGCGCGGCCCAGGTCGAGCGTACCCATCGCCAGGAGCACGAGCACGGGCAGGATGAGTGCCAGCTCGACAAGCGCCTGACCGCGGCCGTGGCCGGCCGCATGTTTAACCGGCTGATGTGGCATGGCTCTCCCGGATCCTTCTTGCTGTCGAGTCTGGACCAGGCGTGCACCCGGCTCATCCCCCGGAAGTCCTGAAGCTGGTAGGACGTTTGGGCTAATTGTCCCTTCCCCCGAGAGCCATCCAGTGGGCTCGCCGGGGCGGAGTGCGCTGGAATGGCCAGGATTGGTCAGGCGCGCTCGCGAATGGCCTCGGCGTACGCGTAGATCGCGGCGATCTGGGCATCATTCGGAGCGGTGCGGGGACGGCGGGCGCGGATGTGCGCGAGGGCCGCGTTCGCCGGCACCCCCTCGTCGATCAGCACTGCCGCGGCCAGCATAACGCTTCGTCCGACGCCGTGCTGGCAGTGAATCAGGACTTTCCGTCCAGCCGCGCGCTCTGCCCGGACCCATTGACTGCCCTCGTGCATCTGTTCCCTGGTAAGCGGGTAGCAGTCCGGCATGGGGAGATGAAGGAATCGGATGCCGTGATCGGCCAGGAGGGAGGGGTCATCTGACTCCTCGGCCCGGAGATCAACAATGCCGCCGATACCCAGGCGGGCCAGCCGCGGCACGTTCACCGGGTCTACTCGCCCCCCGATCGCCAGATCCGGGGTGATCCAGGAGAGGTCCAGCGGGGGAAAGCCGGGCCGAGTCGGCGCGAGCGGCGGCAGGAGCAGGAGTTCGTCCAGCCCTACAATGACAAAGTCGGAAGGCGCCGGTGTCCCGACACGGGCAAAGCTCCCCTCCTGATCGATCCGGACGGTGGTCATGCCGAGCGCACGTGCGCCGTTGAGCTCGTCGCTGTCGCCGTCCCCGACATACAGGCAGCGCTCTGGCGGCACATCCACCGCCTCGAGCACCGTCTGATAGATTCGAGGGTGGGGCTTGGCATAGCCAACTTCGTAGGAGAGGGCCATGGCATCGAAGAGCGACGCGATGCCCAGCTGTTCCGGGATCGGCCGCCCCATGAGACTGGTACAGTCGGAGACCAGCCCCAGCACGTATCCACGCTGGCGCAGATCCTGAAGGGTCGGGAGCGTTGCCGGGTAGAGGCGGACTCGCTGCCACCGCGCGATGCGCTCCATCTCAGCTAGCCGCTTGGCCAGATCGTCCGATGCATCACGTCCAAGCTCGGTCAGGATTGCCCGGGCCCGCTCTTCGGCGGAGGGCAGGCGGCCGACCATGGCATCCCGCACTGTCCGGGCGCGAGCGTGGATGTAGTCATCAAGCGGGACGCCGATCGCCGCCGCGAGCTCGGCGAAGCACTCCTCGAAGGCCGGCTCGTGAACGAGCGTGCCGTACATATCGAAGATGATCGCGCGAATCCCGGAGTCGCCGTCCACGCGTCTTTCACCCTCTGCAGATCAGCCCAGGGAGCGCCCGCAGGCTTGCAATGCGGCCAGGACCACTGCGTCGTCGGCGGTCGAGCAGGATCGCCGCCATCCCCGCGTCCCGCGCACCGCCGATATCGCACAACGGATCGTCGCCGATGAAGATCGCGCGCTCGGCAGAGGCGCCAAGCCCTGCCAGGGCCTGGTGAAAGATCTCTGGACGCGGCTTGCGATAACCTGCTCGCGCCGATGTGACGACAGCATCGATCAGACCGCCAAGCCCGAGTGCATCCGTAAGCTCCGGCAAGCACCAGGCGAAGTTGGACACGATCGCCGTCCGAATGCCGCACTGCCGAAGCCATGTCAGGGCGGGAAGCACATCCGGATAGAGACAGTAGCCTGACGGATCCGCTTGGAGCTGCATCACCCGTGTAGCCGCCCGATCGAGATGGTCAGCTGGAACGCCGAGGCGCGCCAGGATGCGGCGCTCGATCTCCCCGATCCAGGCAGTGTACGCCTCCTCGGACACGCTTGCTGCCGGATGGGCGCAGCCTTCCAGCGGTTCCCAAACGTGCCAGATCGCCTCTTTGACTTCTTCGGCGGTCACCATCCGGCCGCACTCCCAACAGGCGACGATCTGCGGCTGCTCCCAGCACGGGACCGCCGTGACAAGCGTCTCTGCGAAGTCGAGCAGGACACTCTCGACCACCAGCGGTCCCCGCTCGGTCTGTCCGAACACCGTCGAAGCCCTCGTCGAGCGCGAGCCCTTAGCCTTTATGAAAGATCTTACCATGCCGGGCCGCCAGCTATCGGTCTGCGGGTCGGCGAGGAGCACTCAGTTCCCGCTGACTGTTCTGACCAGCTCCCGAACGCGGTTAACCAGACGCTCGATCTCGGCGAATCCCTTCGACCAGAAGGCCGAATCGGCGATATCCACACCGAGGTCGGCCAGGAGCGCCGCGGGCGATCCGCTCCCCCCACGCTCGAGGAGGTGGAGGTAGCCGGGGACGAATGCATCGCCCTGCTCCTGGTGCATGCGGTAGAGTGCCAGCACCAGGAGCTCGCCGAAGCTGTAGGCGTAGCAGTAGAACGGCGAATTGATGAAGTGCGGGATGTACGACCAGCCCCAGCGGTAGTTCTCGTCCATCTCGACCGCGTCGCCGTAGTAGCGGCGGTTGGCAGCGATCCAGTCATCGCCGAGCGCCGTAGGTGTCAGTCGCTCTTTCTCTTGCCGAGCGAAGGCGAACTGCTCGAAGCGGGTAAGAATCGTCTGTCGGAAGACGGTCGCGAAGATATCCTCGAGCTTGCCGCCGATCAGGGCGAGCTGAGCCCGCGGGTCCGCGGCTTCCTCGACGAGGCGGTCGAAGACCAGCATCTCTCCGAACACCGAGGCGGTCTCGGCCAGGGCGAGCGACGCATGGTACTCGAGCAGGGTCTGGCCGCGGGCGAGCATCCCGTGCAGGCCGTGGCCCAGCTCGTGGGCGACGGTCATGACGTCGCGCAGGTTGCCAGTGTAGTTGCAGAGGATGTAGGGATGGTGCGACGGGGAGATGGACATGCAGTATGCTCCTCCCTGTTTGCCCGGCCGCACCTCCGCGTCGATCCAGCGTCTCTCGAAGAACTGACGCGCCAAGTCGGCGAACCGTGGGCTGAACTGGCCGAAGGCATCGATGATGTACCGCTGGGCTGTCGGGTAGTCGCAGGTCTCGGCCTCCGGGCCGATCGGGGCATACTGGTCGTAGATTGCCAGACGGGGAAGCCCGAGGAGCCTTGCCTTGAGGCGGAAATACTCCTGGGCCAGGTGGGCGTGAGCCTCGACTGTCTGGAGCATCGTGTCAACAACGGCAGGATCGAGGTCGTTCGCCAGGTGGCGAGAGGCCATCGGGTCCGGGAAGTGGCGCAGGCGGTCGAGGGTGCGCTTCTCCTGGACCAGGGTGTTATAGATGTAGGCCAGCGTTTGATCATGCTGGCGCAGTACCCGGTACTGGGTCTCGTGGGCCATTCGCCGGACCTCGCGGTTCGGGTCCCGGACAAGCGCGAGGACCTCGGCCAGGGTGAGGTCGCGGACCTGGCCGTCCCGCTCGATCGGAAACTTCAGCCCCGAGATCAATTCGGTGAAGAGGGTTCGCCAGGCGAGTGCGCCGGTGACCCGAAGCTCAGCGATGATCTTCTCCTCTGGCTCGCTCAGGGTATGGGGCCGATTTCGCCGCTCCCGCTGCAGGTAATAGCGGTAGCGAGCAAGCTCCGGCGCATCCATGAGTTGCGCGGCTGCGGTGTCATCGACCTTCTGCCATTCCAGCTCGAAGAACAGGAGCGTGGTCTGGATGGCTGTTGCGCGCTGGCGAACCTTCTGCTGCAGGTCGCGGTGGATGGGATTGGTGGTGTCGGCCGAGAAGAGCAGGTGGCTGTATGCCTCGACCCGCTCGAGGCGCTCAATAACTGCCTCGAATGCCTGGAGCGCCGCGAGAAGATGCTGGACCGATGGGCCGCCGGGGACATCGATCGTTCCGCGGTAGGTCCGGGCGAATTCCTCGGCATCGCGCGCTGCGTTCGC
>DATGMJ010000169.1:0-4419 GCA_035293685.1 Chloroflexota bacterium
CTGCCCTTCGTCAGCCTCTCGACCCTGGTGGCGTTACTGGGGCTGCTCCTGGTCCCGCTCTACGCGCGCTGGCTGCGCCACACCGGTCGCCTCGGGGCGCTAGCGGTCGGGCTGCAGGTGGGTGGGGCACTGAGTAACCTGGCCGATCGGGTGGTGGCGGGCACGAGCCTGGACTACCTGCCGGTCGGGACGGTCGTCTTCAACCTCGCGGACGTCGCGCTGGTGCTGGGGATGGTCCTTGCCGTCGGGCTCCTGGCCGGGCGCCGCGAGCTGGCTCGGGCGAACGCGGCTCCGGGTCGCGACGCGGCGGCGGAGCAGGCGGGATCACCCGGTCGGTGATCGGATCGCCGCGAAGCCAAAGTGGAATACGTGAAACGATCATCTGATGCTTTGGAGATGAGGAGATAAACAATGCAGGCGATGATGCAAACGGTGAAGCGACGGGTGATTCCGACGATCGTCCTGGCGCTGCCGATGCTCGTGGTCCTGGCGACGGCCGCGTGGGGATTCGGCCGAGATCAATAAAGCAACAGGATCGGTACCCGGCCGATGAGCGATTTTCAACAGGGATAAGAGCCGTGCTTGGATTGGCGATGGTGCGCCGTTTCCTCCATCGTTGCTTGAGCGCGGGTGGACGGGAACGCACGAGGTTGGCATTTCGCGGCACGGACGGGGCGGCTTTCGCGGGTATTGCTTTGCTAACGGTGCTGGTGGGAGCGGCAGTGACTCACGCTGCTTCGCCATCGGGCTACACGGTCGATCTTCCGATCGTGATGAATCGGGCTCCCATCAATTCAAGTCCGACGCCAACCGTGCCACCGGGCAGCACGCCGACTCCCACGGCGACGACTGCGCCGGGCGCTACCCCGACCTCAACTGCCACGACGGGACCGCCCAGCTTCGTTCAGTCGGTTCAGCCCGCGCCGGGCTCGGCCGGCGTACCGGCAGCGACGGCGATTACCATTGTTTTCAACACGACGATGAACCAGGCCTCGGTGCAAAACAACATGACGATCGCGCCGGCTCTCTACGGCTGGTCGGCATCCTGGCAAGGAAACACGGTTATCTTCCGTCCATCGCTGCCCCTTGATCCCAACACGACCTACACGGTAACCCTTGGCACCGGCGTCACGACGGCCTCGCTGGGACAAGCGGCAGGGCTGCCCTACACCTGGACTTTCACGACCGGCCCGGTTGTCCCGCCCGCGCAGCCGATCCTGTTTACTCGGGTCAACGCGCAGAGCGGCGTCAGCGATCTCTGGGTGATGAACCCGGATGGCTCCAGTTCGGCGCAGTTGACCCACATGCCCGCCTCCGTCCTGACTCTCACCGGGGATGGGGCCTGGGCGCCCCAAGGCAGGGCCATCGCTTTCGACTCCGCGCTCGACGCGGTCATCTCGACGCTGGACGCCAACGTCTTCGTCGCGAATGCTGATGCGAGCGCGGCGCGCATGGTGACAGGTAACAGCTATCTCGGCCAGAAACCCGGTCCAACTGGCTCGGTCGCGGTCACGGTGAATGCGCCGAACCTCGACGGTTGTGGGGGGAATCCGACCGGCCCGTTCACGCTCACCGCCTACGGGACGACGAATGTCGTGACGAATGCGAATCCGGGCGGCACCTACGTGATTAGTGGCGTGCCGGCGGGGGTCGGCTGGGTCCGGGTGGAAGGTTACTACGGTTCGCCTCCGAGCGGGCCCGGTCGGGTCCAGGGAAGCGCGGCGGTCACGGTGACGGCCGGCCAGACGACCCCGGCCACGGTGAATCTCGCCCCGGGAACGCTGCTGGCAGGCGAGCCGGTCTGGTCGCCGGATGGGAGTAAGCTCGCCTATCTCGCCGTCGCGTACGGCCCTGGGTGTGCGAACGGCCAGTGGGGACCCGGTGGGGCCGCTTCGGTCTCGATCCACGTCGTGGCGCCCGATGGCAGCAACGACACCGACGTCTATGACGCCGCGTCGGATCCAAGCAATGGTCCACTCACGCCAGACAGTCTGGATTGGTCACCGGATAGAGCGCGCATCGTCTTTGGCGATATCCAGCAGGGGATCTACACGATCAATCCGAAGGGGCCGAATACTCAGGGCGCCCAGCTCGTGCTGGGCGGCTTCGCGGCTGCCTACCAGTGTGGAGCGGCGGGCTACTATTGTAGCTGGGATGATCCCCGCTTCTCGCCCGACGGCACCAAGCTCGCCGACGTCGAGGCGGTCCTCAATCTCAGCACGGGCGTGCTCGACGATCAGCTCAACGTCCTGACCCTGGCCAAGGGAACGAGTCAGACCCTGGTGAGCTATTCGACGGGGAATCAATTCATTGGCGCCGCGAGCTGGTCGCCGGATGGCAGCCAGATCATCTACGCGGTGCGGACCGGCGGCTTGACCCCCAGCGCAAGCGATCGCCATAACCTCTGGATCGTGAACGCCGACGGCACCGGCGCGACCCCGATCACAACGGATGGAGTCAGTAGTGCCCCCGCCTGGAGGCGTTAGCCATTGACACGCCAGGCAGACAGGCATAGAATCTGCCGAGTAGGAACCATCACGTGACGGCAGATGAGGTCGGCAGCCATGACGATCGAGACCGGTCAGCGCATCACCGCCGAGGACGTTTTGGAGATCGCCGCCCGGACGGGTAAGCGCTACGAAGTGGTGCAGGGGCAATTGAGCGAGATGGCGCCAACCGGAGTGGAGCACGGGGGGATCGAGACCGAAGTCGCCTTCGTCCTGCGGCGCTATCTCTCGGATCATCCGCTCGGGCGCGCTGTCACCGGGGAAGTTCTTTGTCGATTGCAGCACAATCCCGAAACTGCCCGTGCCGCCGACGTGGCTTTCATTCGCAACGAGCACTTGCCCGAGGGGCGTTTACCGGTCGGGCCATTCGAGGGTGCTCCCGACCTCGTCGTCGAGATCGTCTCGCCGAGCGATACGGCTGACGACGTCCTGGAGAAGGTCTACGAATGGCTCGCAGCCGGGGCCAGCGTCGTCTGGTTGCTCCGTCCGGCCAGTCGGGGGATTGTGATCTGGCGGTCGAGTGGCGCTAGCCCTGAACTGCGCGGCGACGCCGAGGTCGACGCCGAGCCGGCCCTCCCCGGCTTCCGCTGCCGCGTCCACGAGCTATTCGGCGATTAGTCGTCCGTCGAAATTCCCTCTTCCTCTGGGAGAGGGTTAGGGTGAGGGCGGCCTGCCTATTTTATTTGCTGCGATGGTCCAACGGACCACGCATAACTCTGTGGTTCGGTGTTATTCGGTTTTCTCAACCGGCTACGGCGTCGGCCAGCGGATCCCCGGTCTCCATTGCCCACCCCCGGAGGCGCGCCCGTAACCTCTCGCGTACCGGCGCCAACCGCGGATCCTCGATCCGATTGGTCAGCTCGCTGGGATCGGCCCAGGTGTCGTAGATCTCGTCGCGGTCGTCGCGGTTCCAGACGTATTTGTTCGGTTTTCGGATCGGCAAAGTTGGCCGGCTCCGGCACCTCGGCGGGATCGTAGAGCGAGTAGTAGGGCTCGGGAATGACGAAGATCGGATGCGGCCCGTGGAACGAGCAGACGTGGAAGAAGGGCTGATCCTTTGGCCGCGTTTCCAGATTTTCGAGCGCCCGTGCCGCTACCCAGCCGTCGAAGGTCCACTCGGTCAGCCCCGCCTGGGCGGCAGTGCGTGGCGTGGAGATCCGATGCTGCGGGATCGCCGGGTTGGCCTCGGCGCCCGGAATCCGAAACGAGAACTCCGGCGTGCCGTAGGGATAGGTGTCGGGGAAATTGTGCTCGGCCAGCCAGCGCCGCTGCGCCCCGTCCCCGTCCCAGATGCCACTTCCCGCTGTAGGCGACGTGGTAACCGGCGTCGCGGAACACCTCCGGCAGCGTTGGCCGCTCGAGCGGCAGCTCGTAGTTATTGCCGACGCCGGTCGCGTGCGGGAAGCGCCTGGTGAACACCGCCGCCCGCGACGGACAGCAGATCGGGTCCGCGGTCAGGCAGCGGTCGAAGGCCGTGCCCTCTTGGGCCAGCCGATCCAGATTCGGCGTTCGGCACGCCGTCCGCCCGGTATAGCTCAGCGTATCCCAGCGCTGCTGATCGGTCATGAACGAGGAGGACGTTTCGAAGGGGTTCCCCCTTCCTCGGAGGCCCAGTCATGTACATTCCCGGCGCGTTTCGGGAAGAGCGGCTCGACGTGCTGCACAAGGTGATCCGGACGCACAGCTTCGCGACCGTGGTGTCGAACGGCCCGAACGGCTTGATCGCCACGCACCTGCCCCTGATCCTGGATGACACGCGCGGCCCGTTCGGAACCCTCGTCGGCCACGTCGCGCGCGAAAATCCCCACTGGTCGTTATTCCAGGAGGATCAGGAATCGCTGGCGATTTTTCAGGGTCCACACGCCTACATCTTCCCTTCCTGGTATACGACCCACTATGCCGTGCCAACCTG
>DATGMJ010000170.1:0-4826 GCA_035293685.1 Chloroflexota bacterium
AGTGTGTCGATGGCATCCGAAGAGGAGCGCACGGGGGGCCTGCGGGGGCTGTGGCAGACCCTGCGCGAGATCATGTACGGCATGGCCTCCCATGATATGAGCCGCTATGCCCTGCGGACGCGGGCGAGCATGGAGCACCTGTTCATCCTGATCACGATGGGAGACCTGCTGGGCGTGCCGATTCTCCCGCCCTATTACTCGCTGCGGCTCCTGCCCTACGTTGTTCCCCAGATTGCCACCTGGAAGCGGCGGATGCTCCGCGAGCGCGACCTGACCGACGCGATCACCTAGGGGCAGGGTTTGGGGCGTCGAGACACGCCCCGCGGAGGGGTTCATCCGAGCAGATGGATTATCGGCAGGGAGGAGGATTCGTGTCGCTGAGAGCGGCGTTCGAGCAGCACCCGGAGCGGCGGTACATCATGTTTGGCGGGAAAGGGGGGCTGGGCAAGACCACCTTCTCTGCCGCGACCGCCTACTGGCTCGCGCGCCAGGGGAAGCGCGTTCTGGTTTTCTCGGTCGATCCGCAGGCGAGCCTGTCGGACATCTTCCAGCGGGACATCTTCGGCAAGGGCCCGGTGGAGATCATGCCGAACCTGTGGGCCCAGGAGATCGACGCCGATCGGCGGATCCAGGCCTACCAGCAGGAGATCCGGCAGAAGATCCTCGACATGTACGGCTTTGAGCGGGTGCCGGAGGAGATCGACAACTACATCCAGGCGGCCTCGGCCGAGCCGGCGATGGAGGAGAGCGCGATCTTCGACGCGGTGGTGGACATTGTGGTCGAGGGGAGCTACGACTACTACATCTATGACCTGGTGCCGCTGGGCCACGCCCTCTACTACCTGAGCATGGCCAAGGTCTACGACGAGTGGATCAACCGGATCACCCGGCTCCGCCAGGAGATGCGGGAGTACGAGCAGGTCTCGGCGGTGATGCGGCGGCAGAAGGTGCTCGAGGAGGACCAGATCCTCAGCGAGCTGGAGGAGATCAAGCGGCGGATCAACACCTCGTCGCGGGTGCTGACCGATCGGCAGCGGACGGCCTTCTTCTTCGTGCTGGTGCCGGAGCAGATGATCATTCAGGATACGCTCCAGGCGGCAGAGCTGTTTCGGCGCTTTGACGTGCCGATCGCTGGTTACATCGTCAATCGGATCATCCCGGAGGAGCTGCTGGAGCGAGAGATTCCGGAGTACCTGCGGAACCGGATCGCGATGCAGCGGCGCTACCGGGCGGAGATCGCGCGGCTGTTCGGGGCGGAAGTGCTTGCCCAGGTCCCGGAGCTGGAGCGGGACGTCACCGGGCTGGCGGCGATCGAGCGGCTGGCCGAGATCATGTACGGCGCGGGAGGGTAGGCAGATGACCGACGAGAAGACCGTCGAGCCCGGGGTCGTGGTGAGCATGCGCGCCTATATGGCGGAGCATGCGGGCCTGCGCTACATCTTCTTCGGAGGCAAGGGGGGCGTTGGCAAGACGGTCATGGCTGGGGCGACGGCGCTCTGGACAGCGCGGCAGGGCCGGCGGACGATCCTGGCCTCGACCAACCCAGTCCACAGCCTCTCTGGCCTGCTCGGCCAGGATGTCTTCGGGCGGCACACGCCGGTGGAGGGGGTTCCCAACCTCTGGGCCTACGAGATCGACACCCGGGAGACGATCGAGCGCTCGAAGGCGGAGATCAAAGACAAGATCCAGTGGTTTCTCAAGTTTGCGGACATCAGCACCAGGGCAGACGAGTTCGTCGAGTCGGCGACGATGAACCCGGCCTTCGAGGAATCGGCCATGTTCGAGAACATGGTTGACCTGATGCTGGCCGGCGCGTATGACACCTACGTGTTCGACACGGCGCCGACAGCGAACGCGCGTCGGCTGTTGGGCATGTCGCGGGTGTACTCGCTGTGGGTGGACAAGATGCTGCGCTCGCGGGAGGAGGCGCGCTCGCTCCGCCAGATGCTGTCATTCACCAAAAAGAAAGAAGAGGATCCGCTGTTAGAGTACCTGCTCCGCTTTCGGGAGCGGATGGAGCGGGCGCGGGAGCGCCTGACCGATCCGGCGGAGACAGCGTTCTTCTTCGTGACCCTGCCAGAGGCCCTGCCGATCGCGGTGATCACGCGCTTTCTGAGCTGGTTTGAGGAGTTCGGCATTCCGGTGGGGGGCGTGATCGTGAACATGCGGATCGCGGCCGATGCGCTGGGAAGCGCGCCGCCGGCGTTCGTCGTGAACCGGTTGCGCATGCAGGACGAGTACATGCAGGCGATCTGGCAGAAGTTTGATGGGCAGGTACGGGCGATCGTACCGCTGTTCGATGAGGAAGTGCGCGGACGGGCGGCACTGGAGCGGCTGGCAGAAGCGCTCTTCGCCTGAGCGGCCGCACCCGACCCGCTTGGCGCGGCGACGGCGATCGTCGCGGTGGGCGCGCTGGAGATCTGCCGGAGGCCGCTGGGCCGAGTGCGGGTGCGGGAGATCGTGCGACACCTGACGAGGCGGCTGCTGCCCGGTGAGGTGTCCTCCGGGGGAGGTAAGCGCGAACCGAAGCGTGCGCGAACCTCTGGCGCCAGTCATAGCCGGAGTCGCCACGGGCATCTTCCCACCGGGGGCGCCGAAAGGTTCTCAGCCCCTCGTCAGCGGGTGGCAGAAGAGGAGGCGTGAGGAAGGATGTCGACGCTGACCCGGCTCGCGCCGCCGTCGACGCCGATGTCGTATCGGTCGATCGCGCTGGGATAGCCGGGCGTTTCCAGCTCGATGCTGCCACCCCAGTCGCTGGGGCATCGGCCGTCGAGGGTCAGACGCGAGAAGCCACCGCCGACGCGGACTCGCGCGGCGACGCCTGGTGGCCGGTACACCGCGACGTTGCTCACACCCCCGGAGACGTGGATCGGCACGGTGCCGGTTGGATGGGGAAGCAGCAGCTCAATGTCGCTGGCGCCGCCGATCACGGTGAACGAGCGGAGCCGAATGTCCCGCAGGTCGGCAGTGACTTTCGATGCGCCGCCGCGAATGTCAACGTCCCACGGGACAGTCGGGTTGAGTGCGATGTCGGCCACGGCGCCGTGCCAGGAGTAGAGCCAGCCGAAGAACGCGACGTGGCGGTAGAGGATCGTGACCGTGCCATCCTGCGCCTGGACGTCCGGCAACGGGCCTTCGAAGTGCGCCCGGTAGAGGCCGGACAGCGACGGATCGGCGTAAATGGTGACGCGGGAAGCGCCGCGTGCGAAAACCAGATGCCCAGGAATCGTCGCGCTCGGGGGGTCTCGTCGGTCCGTCGTCGCCTCCAGATCTCGTGTCGCCTGTCGTCGGAAGGAGAGCGATTGGGAAGCTTTCGGGACGAATGGTCCACGCGGCCATTCGTCCCGCGGCTATTCTACACCGAGCGCTGATAGGTGCGAAACGCGCGCATCGCGAGCCAGGTGCAGACGATCGCCAGCGCGAGCAGGAAGCCGACGCGGCTGAACACGAGCCCCCAGTCGGCGTCGGATGCCAGCGCCGCTCGCGCGGCGTCGACCGCCCAGTTCACCGGGTTGAAGCGGGCGATCGTCTGCATCCAGGCGGGCATCAGTCCACGTGCCATGAACACCGACGAGAGGAAAGTCAGCGGGAGCAGGATGAAGTTCACCGCTCCGATCACCGATTCTTCCTTGCGCGCCAGCAGCGCCATGCCGATCGAGAGGGCGCCGAACGGCAGGGTCAGCAGCACGGCGCAGGCGACCAGCGCAATGACGCCAAGTGGACCGCCGGCGAAGCGCGCGCCGAGGATCAGGCCAAGCCCGACGATGATGCTCGACTGGATCACCGTGACCACGGCCACCTGGACGAGCCGCCCGGCAATCAAGGCTACCCGGCTCGCCGGGGTGACCAGGAAGCGGTCGAGCACGCCTCGGTCGAGATCGTTAACGATCCCCATGCCGCTCCAGCCGGCGCCGAAAAGGGCGCTCATAATCACGACGCCGGGCGTCAGGAAGGTAATGTAGGAGTCGGCGCCGAAGCCGGGTAGCTCCGCGACCTTCTGGAACAGCGCGCCGAAGAGTAGCAGGTAGATGATCGGCTGCACCAGCGAGAAGGCGATGTACCACGGCTGGCGGGCCAGCGATCGCAGGTGGCGCAGGGCCATATAGACGGTATGGTTGAACGTGGCGATCATTGAATTCCCTCCGATTGAGCTGCGCTGAACGCCCGTCCGACGTAGCGCAGATAGACGTCGTCGAGCGATGGGCGGGCAATCGTGACGGATGTCACCCGCAGGCCCGCGGTCTCTAGGGCGCCGAGAACGACTGGAACAGCGCTCGCGCCGTGGTCGGCCCGGACGTGGACGGAGCGGCCGTCTGCCGCGACATCGTGAATGCCCTCGACCCGATCGAGCACGGTGCGCAGGCGCTCCTCGGCCGCCGTCTCGGCCAGCTCGACGTGGATGGCGTCGCCGCGAAGCTCGCCCTTGAGCTGCTCCGGACTGCCTTCGACGACGATCCGCCCCCGGTCGACGATGGCCAGCCGCTGCGCCAGCCGGTCGGCCTCCTCCAGATAATGGGTCGTGAGGAGGATCGTCATGCCGTCCTCGTTCGCCAGGCGCGCGATCTCGGTCCAGAGGTCGGCCCGCGCCTCCGGGTCGAGGCCGGTCGTCGGCTCGTCGAGGAAGAGCACGCGCGGTCGGTGGATCAGCCCGAGGGCGATGTCGAGCCTGCGCTGCATGCCGCCGGAGTACGTGTCCGCGGTGCGGTCGGCCGCCTTCTCCAGACCGAAGCGCTCCAGCAGCTCGGACACCCGCTGCTTCAGCTCGCGGCCGTCCATGCCATACACCTGCCCCTGCAGGATCAGGTTCTCGCGGCCGGTCAATTCGC
>DATGMJ010000171.1:0-3412 GCA_035293685.1 Chloroflexota bacterium
TACGCCCAGGCGCAGGGCGGGTATCTGCCCCAGCTGGGCCGCGACGGTCGTCCCAAACCGTCCGGCGCCGATCAGCGCTACCCGGATCGGCCGGCCGCACGCGAGGCGCTCGTGGAGCGCCTCGATCAGCATCGGATACATGGTTCAACCCCAGTGCGCACCGAGAAGGGATGATGGATGATCTACGGCCGCCGGGCCCCATCCTGGTCAGCACGGGCCGTCGGGATGCCCTGTTCATCCGATTCCGAGTTGCCCGATTGAGGCTACCGCAGCCAAACGCCGGGGCCCCTCCGGGGACCACTCGTCTCGCGCGACGCCCCTTTATCCTACCACACGAGGGCGCGGTAGCCGAAGAGCTGACCAGCATATCATTGATCGATCACCGAGCCATCAACATGGAGCCGGGTCTGGAACTCGCGCGGACGGTACGGGTACCTTTGGGCTGCGTCCTCGGCAAGTTCGACCCCGATCCCCGGGGCGTCCGGGATGATCAGGAAGCCGTTCTCCAGCCGAGGGATTCCCTTCACGATCTCACTCTTGGGTGGACGGTCTTCCCCGAGAGGGTACTCCTGGAGGGCGAAGTTCGGGATGCAAGCCGCGAGCTGGAGACAGGCGGCAGTGCTGACCGGGCTGAGCGGATTGTGCGGGACAACGCCAACGTGGTGCGCCTCAGCCAGGGCGGCGATCTTCTTGCAGTGGGTGATCCCCCCGGCCAGGCAAACGTCCGGGCGCACGTACTGCACCGCGTTCCGCTTCAAGAGCATCTCGAACTCCCAGATCGTGTGCAGCCGCTCGCCGGTGGCGATGGGGATATTAATGTGCTCGGCCACGTAGGCCATTTCGTCGAAGTTGTCCGGTAGAACCGGATCCTCATAGAAGAAAGGGTGATACGGTTCAATGCCCCGCCCGAGGGCAACTGCCTCAGCCGGAGTGAGCTGGCGGTGGATCTCAATGCAGAGATCGACGTCGTTGCCAACCGCCTCCCGATACAGGCGGACAGTTTCGATGGCGTCACTGATCTTGCTCGCGTGGGTCTTGAAGTACGGAACGCTCCGCGGCTCATCAAGGAAAGGCGTCAGATGGCCAACCGCGGTGAAGCCGCGCCGCTTGGCCTCGATGCACCCCTGCACTAGTTCCTCGGTCGTGCGTCCAAAAACGTGGTAGTACACCCGGGCCTTCTCCCGACACTTCCCCCCGAGGAGCTGGTAGACGGGCACGCCAAAGTGCTTGCCTGCGATATCCCACAGGGCGATATCGATCGCGCTCAGCGCTCCCATGATTGCCGCACCGCGGAAGTGGCTGCAGCGGTACATGTACTGCCAGTGGTGCTCGATGCGCAGGGGATCTTGTCCGATAAGATAGCGGCGGAATGTCTCGACCGCCTTCTCGGAAGCCTCAAGGTAGCCCCAGGCGCCGGACTCACCAAGACCGGTGATGCCCGCATCAGTGTGGACCTTGACAAAGAGATAGCGGTCCACGGGAATTGTCTCGATTGCCGTGATCTTCATGCTCGACGTGCTCCTCGCTCGCGCCGGTTCGCTCTCCCACCGCGCCAGGATGCGGCGGTGCAGGTGGCGGACGTAATCATAGCAGGTTCGCGACGCGAGACATCCGCACGGGATGGGGTGCTATGATTGACCGGGCACTGCTCACATCGGGCGCCCTAAGAGGGGACGCGAGGGAGGATCCCGTGCGCATTGTCGACATCGTGCGCGAGAGCTACCGCTGGCCGCGCCGGAAGCCGATCAGCAACGGCAAGCATACCTACACCCACGCCGGGCTCGGCGTGGTGAAGATCCTCACTGATGAAGGGATCACCGGCCTCGGCATTGGAGCGGCTTCCGGGATCGCCGGGGCGGTCATCGACCACCTCCGGCCCTTGCTGATCGGTCAAAACCCGCTCGATCACGAACGGCTCTGGCACCTGATGTGGGTTCCGAAGCTGATCGGCCGCCGCGGCATCACCACCCGGGCGATATCGACAATCGACATCGCCCTCTGGGACCTCAAGGCGAAGGTCGCCGGCCTCCCGCTCTACCGCTTGCTCGGAGGCTATGCGGATCGGGTTCCCGCATACATCGCGGGCGGCTATTACGAGGAGGGCAAGGGGTTGAAGGAGCTGGCTCGCGAGATGGAAGAGAATGTGGAGATGGGGGCGCGCGCGGTCAAGATGAAGGTGGGGGCGCTCTCGATCGCCGAGGATGTCGAGCGCGTGCGGACGGTACGCCAGGCCGTGGGCCCGACGGTCAAGGTCATGGTCGATGCCAACTGCGCCTACCGTGCCTACCAGGCGATCCAGCTTGCTCGCCGAATCGAGGAGTACGATATCTACTGGTTTGAGGAGCCGGTGGCGCCGGATGATTATGAGGGCCATGCCCGGCTTGCCGCTCAAACCTCAATCCCGATCGCGACAGGAGAGAACGAGTATACCCGCTACGGCTTTCGCGACCTGATCGCGCGCGGCGGCGTTGCCATTCTGAACGCCGATGCTCAGGTTCTTGGGGGTGTCACCGAGTTCATGAAGGTGGCGGCGCTTGCCCAGGCCCATGATCTCGATATCGCCCCGCACGGTGATCAGAATGTTCATGTCCACCTGGTCGCTGCGATCAGCAATGGTCTGATCGTGGAGTACTACCGTGACACGGTGGATCCGCTGTGGCGGCAGATCTATCGGGAGACGCTCCTGCTGAACGCGGATGGTACCCTGAGCCCGCCGGAGCGGCCGGGGCTGGGCCTCGAGCTGAACACGGAGGCCCTGGCACCCTACCGCGTCGCCTAGAGAGCGAGCGGCGCGATGGCGGGAGACAGTATTGAGACGTACGTGATCACCGACCACGCCCGCATCGAGATGCAGCGGCGGGGAATCACTGAAGCAGAAGTGGCGGCGGTCCTGGCGGCTCCCGAGCAGTGCGAGGCCGTACGGCCTCAGCGGCTGGTTTTCCAGTCGCGGGTCGAGCAGGGTGATCCGCCGAGGACCTACCTGATCCGCGTGTTTGTTGACGTTGACCGTACTCCCCCGGAGGTCGTCACCGTGTATCGAACGAGCAAGATTGAGAAGTACTGGAGATAGATATGCGGGTTATCTACGATACCCGGACCGATACCCTCACGATCATCCTGCGCGATGGGATGGTCAGTGAGAGCGATGAGGAGCGTCCGGGCCTTATCCTGGACTACGATGCGCAGGGGAATGTGGTATCCCTGGAGATACTTGACGCATCGCAACGCGTCGAGGCGCCGAATGAGGTGACGTATCAGCTCGCTGGCATCGACTGACAGCATCCGGGCCGCGATCAGCAACGGTCTGATCGTGGAGTACTACCGCGATACGGTGGATCCGCTGTGGCGGCAGATCTATCGGGAGACGCTCCTGCTGAACGCGGACGGCACCCTGAGCCCGCCGGAGCGGCCG
>DATGMJ010000172.1:0-14384 GCA_035293685.1 Chloroflexota bacterium
ACCGGCCGGATTCAGGCTGCCGGGACGAACGTAGATGGTTTCCGCTCCGAGCCATGCCGCGACCTGGCAGGCCGCTTGGAGCCCTCGAATCCCGAGTGTGCGCCGCCCCTCATCTGGATGAATGAGCACTTCGTACCGCGCGTTGGCCTGCGCGACCGCGATGCCTCCGTCGCGCAGGACCATGCCGGCTCGCCGGTATTCGTCCGGTGAGGCTTCCAGTGGGTCTGGGATGATCACCGAAACGCCGGTGAAGCCGTGCGCACGCAGGCGGGCCGCGGTCTCGGAACTGATCTCGCGTGCATGGCGGGGCATCAGGCCGACAACGCCCGATCTCACCGGAGAACCTCCTGTCGATCCCTGACGTAGCGGTCAAGGAACTCGGCAATGGCCGGGTAGACCGCGAGCTTATTCTTCAGACGAACGATCCCGTGACCTTCATCGGAGAGGCGAACGAAATCCACCGGAACACCCCGTCGGCGTAGGGCTGAGACAACCTGCTCCGCTTCCGTGATCGGGACCCGGATGTCGTTCTCGCCATGGACGATAAAGAGCGGAGCGGTGATCCGATGGATTCGGCCGATCGGCGAGATGCGCTCGAGGAGGTGCCGGTGCTCCTCAAGGGAGCCGTACTCGGCGGCGCGGTGGCGCCGCCGGAAGGGGTGGGTATGCTCCAGGAAGCTCACGAAGTTCGCAATGCCGTACAGGTCAACGCCCGCGGCCCAGAGCTCCGGGTACACCGCGAGCGCGGCGAGCACCACAAAGCCGCCGTAGCTACCGCCCATGACCGCGATACGGTCCCGGTGGGCCGTTCGGGTCCGGATAAGCCATTCCGCTGCGGCCTTCACGTCGGCGACGGCGTCCATCCGATGCTCGATATCGTCGAGGTGGGCATAGGTGTTGCCGTAGCCCGTCGAGCCGCGAATATTGGGTGCCAGGACAATATAGCCCCGGTAGGCCAGATATTGGATAACAGGATCGAACGCGGGCCGCGTCTGCGATTCCGGTCCCCCGTGTACGTAGATGACCGCCGGTCCCGGGTCATCTACCGCCGCACCGCGCGGGCGATAGAGAAAGGCCGGGATCTGACGCTGATCGAAGCTTGGATAGTGGACAACCTCGGGGTCAACGAGCAGATCAGTCGGGATGCCTCCGACGGTGGCATGGGTGATCTGCCAGGCCGCACCGGTCTCTGGATCGGCCAGCCAGATGTTCTGGGTTGTCCGCGGGGTGGTCAGGCTAAAGGCAAGACGCCCCCCGTCTGGCGACCAGACCAGCCGGTCGCGCCAGTTGCCGACAAAGGAGCGCGCGATCACACCGCGCGGGATCTCCACCGGACGACGCTGGCCGGTCGCTATGTCGAAGATCGCCAGCTCCGAATAGCCCGCAACGTTTGTGACGACTGCGATCCGTCGTCCATCGGGCGATACCGCGAATGCCTCAATGTCCCAGTCGTCCTCGAGGAGAATCGTCCAGCGGCCGGTGCGCCGGTCGAACTCTCGCAGGGCGAGATACTCGCCGTCGAGATCCGAGAGCGCGAGCAGAGAGTCCCGCCCCGGCCGGTAGGAAGGCGAGAGGAAGCGTGCTGCACCATCGTGGGCGGTCAGGAGACGCCGATCCCCTGTGTTCAGGTCGACCTCATAGAGGTCGGTGTTCGCGGAGCTCTCGACACGAGAGATGATCAGCCGCTGCCCATCGGGTGACCATCCCTCGGCGTAGAGCTGGCCGTCGCCGTACACGACCGTCTGCGCTTCCCGGGAGGCGAGATCTTGAACGATCACGTCGAAAACCGACGGGTCTCGCGCGTTCGAGGCGTAGGCAATGCGTCGGCCATCCGGGCTCCAACCGCCGAACGGGTGCATGGCTGACGTTGCCGCGGTCAGGCGCTCCATGACCAGACGGCTGTCGAGGAGAAAGAGCTGAATGTTCTCGTCTCCCCGTGAATCGGTGCCGACGATAAGATGGCTCTGGCGCGGTCCGGTGGAAACGAGACCGACCCGATCGTCAGTGAAGGTGAGCTGGTCGGGCCATCCGCCGCCTGACGAGATAGAGAATGCCTGCGGCACGCCGGTGAGATCGGCGATGAAGACGATGCGCGTTCCATCAGAGGAGAAATCGGGGCCGTAGCAGCGGCGTGCCTGGAGAAAGCGATCAAAGCCGTAACCGTCGGGGGCGCTTCGCGGATCGGCCATCGCGCGTACCTCCTGTGGGGGTATTATACCGAACGCGCCCGGTGTTTCGACCGGCGTCGATGCGACCGGGCTTGTGCTATACTGATCGGGCCGCCCGACTGATGGGCTGGTCCCGGCGCGCGCCGGGATATCGCCGAGGCTATAGGGGAGAGTGGCATGCGTGCCGCGGTGCTGTACGAGCAGAAGAAGCCTCTCGGGGTGGAGGAGGTGGACCTTGCTGATCCGCGTGAAGGCGAGGTCATGGTGCGCATGGTGGCTAGCGGGGTCTGTCACAGCTGCCTGCACGCGGCTGATGGATCCTGGACGAATGTCAAGGTTCCCATGGTCCTGGGAGACGAGGGGGCAGGGGTTGTCGAGAAGGTCGGGCCGGGCGTGAAGTCGGTCGCTGTGGGCGATCACGTCATTCTCTCCTGGGCGCCTTCCTGCGGGCGGTGCCGGTACTGTGTAACCGGTCGACCGGTCCTGTGCGAGCGCCGTCCCCCGGCCGGCTGCATGTTTGACGGGACCACGCGCATGACCCTCCGGGGACAGCCCGTCTACCATTACGGGACCGTCGCGACATTCGGGTCAATGACCGTCGTGCCGGAGAGCTGTGCGGTCCCGATTCGGAAGGATATGCCGCTTGATCGTGCCGCGCTGATCGGCTGCTCGGTGACGACCGGGGTGTGCTCAGTGCTGAACGTGGCGCAGGTCCCGGCCGGCGCTAGCATGGCGGTCTTTGGGACCGGCGGCATCGGCCTGAATGCGATTCAAGGGGGAGTTATCGCGGGTGCCCATCCGATCATCGCTGTCGATGTCAACGATGCGAAGCTCGAATACGCCCGCGCGCTCGGCGCGACGCACGTGGTAAATGGCGCACGTGAGGATGCCATCGAGGCGATCCGTCGGCTGACCGGGGCGGGCGTGGCGTATTCATTCGTGGCCGTGGGTGACACGCGAGCGGCCGAACAGGCATTTGAGGCGACCGAACCGGGGGGTACCTGCGTAGTCATCGGTCTTCCGCCCACGGGTAGCCGCATTTCGATCGATCCGGGGCGCCTCGTTGGTCCCCAGCGGGTTCTCCGAGGTTCCTCCTACGGCTCCGCACGGACCTTTGTTGACTTCCCACGCCTGGTGGACCTGTACCTGGCCGGCAAGCTCAAGCTCGATGAGCTGATTACTCGACGGTATGATATCAGCGAGGTCAACGAGGCGTTCCGTGCTCTGGCGGCGGGCGAGGTGGCCCGCGGCCTCATCGTCTTCTAGGGGAGGACTCCGGCTAGGGGTGCCTGGCGCCCGCGGCCGCCGAGAGGCACGCTGGCCTGGTCGCAGGAGAGGCGCCTAGGCGGCGCTACGGGTTCCACCGCCGTGAAGGGAGGCGCGCAGGGCCTCGCGCTGCTCCGGGGAAAGCCGCGCCAGGGCAGCGGCCAGGCCGAGACGGAAGTCGTGCGCCGCACGGATGCCCTCATCGTGGCTGTGCGCGACGGCCGGATCTCGGGTCACGCGCGAGTAATTAATGCGCGGGCGCCGCCGCGGCTGTGGATGCGGCCTCGGGGTGACCGCGATCTGGCTCGGAGCGGCCAGACCCGGCTCGTCGAAGAGTGACCGCTGAACCCAGATCTCCACGTCCAGATCTCCGGACAAGTGTTCTGTACCACCGCCATTTTAGAACATCAGTCTTAGATGTCAAGACCGTCCGGCTTTAGCACCTCTAGCGCTTTCTTGGACCAGCGCCAGTCCAGGTGCGCGCGCCGGTGACAGCCTGCCGGGGCTCAGGTCTATTCGTATTGCGGGCGGATGCAGTCGATCCTGTGCTATACTCGTTCTAAGCGGACGATCACGAGCCGGATACTCGGGAGCGCAATACCATCATGGAACACGTAATCGTTCACACGCGGCCGCAGCTTCGCCACCCGATACTGTTGGCGGCTTTTGCCGGCTGGAATGACGCGGGCGAGACGGCAACCATGGCGCTCCGTCTCCTCATCCGCGAGTGGCAGGCCGAGGTCTGTGCCGAGATCGATCCGGAGCCGTTCTTCGTCTTCACCGAGACCCGCCCGCATGTGCGGGGCATCACCACGACCAATCGGCAGATTATCTGGCCGCAAACAAGGTTCTACGCTGCGCGCGTTCCCACCGGCCCACGCGATTTTCTCCTTCTCCTCGGCATCGAACCGCAGTTGCGCTGGCGCACGTTCGTCGGGACTATCCTCGAATACAGCGCGATGCTGGGGGTCGATACTGTTTTCTGCCTCGGGGGGCTCCTAGCCGATTCCCTTCACACCCGTCCACCCGTTCTCACCGGTTCGATTAGCGATCCAGCCCTGTCTCGCCAGCTCAATCTCCTGGGCCTCCACCGCAGCCGCTACGAGGGCCCGACGGGTATCGTTGGTGTCCTCGGGGCGCTGGCCCGCGAGCGCGGTCTGATCTCCGGCAGTCTCTGGGGGAATGTGCCCCACTATCTCGGCTCGACCGCAAACCCGGTTGTGGCGGCGGCCCTGCTGCGCGCGGTGGCTGCGCTGTTCCAGTTCGAGGTCGATCTCTCGGACCTCGACCGTGCCGCGGAGCGTTTCAATGCCCAGGTCAGCGAAGCGGTGGCCAATGATCCGGAGGTGGCGCGCTACGTACGCCAGCTGGAGGAACAGCAGGAGCATCAGGACGAGGAGGCCCCGAATCCCGAGTCGGGCGGCGACCTGCCGAGCGCGGATATCATCGTTCAGCAGCTCGAGGATCTGCTGCGGCGCCGTCAGGAAGATCAGGAGTAAGAGAAAGATCGGAGCGGTCAGGCCAGGAGATCCAGGCTAAGGATTGCCATCACGATCGCGAGAGATGGGACGGGCTCACCTAGCCCCATCAGAGAGCGAAAGAGGACCCTTCCCCACCGATCCAGGATGAACAGGGATGGCGCGGGCTGACCGCCTGGGTCGACCGCGCCAAAGGCCCGGTGCACCCAACCCGCTACGTCACCCAGCACGATAACGCCGCCGAGCTCTGGTTCCACGGGAAGACGCGTCTCCGCGGCGATCGGCGTTATGGCGATGAGCTCGGCGTCTGCCCGGTGGAGGCGTTCGCGGATGCGAATGAGCCGCCGCGCGAGTGCACGCAGGTACACGCTGCCTTCCTGACCGATAAAGATGAGGATCACCCTCTTGCCCAGGAGATCGCGGGAGCTGATAACGGTGCCGTCGGCAGCCCGGAGGACGAAGGCGGGGGCGAACCGACCCGGCGGCGCTCGGTGCAGTGGGTTGGAGAGCCAGAGGGAGGCGGGCCGGTCCTCTCCGAGCCGCGGTACAATATTCCTGTCAAGGAGGTATGCCATGCCGATCATCTCACCCGGCAACGCCGACCAGGTTCGTTCCTACTTCGCCCAGCATCTGCAAGATCCGGTCACGATTCGGCTCTTCACCCGTTCACGATCTCTCCTGGTGATTCCTGGCCAGCGTGAATGTGAGACCTGCGAAGAGACGGAAGAACTCCTCCGCGAGGTCGCAGCGCTCTCGCCGAGTCTGACCCTCGCGGTGCACGACCTGCGCGCGGATCCAGGCGCGGGTGCGCCCTATGGGATCGGGCCGGATCTGGTCCCGGCGATCCGCCTGGAAGGGAAGCAGCGCGGCGCGGTGCGGTACTTTGGGATCCCGGCCGGCTACGAGTTCGCCACGCTGATTCAGGATCTGGCCGATGTGTCGCGGGGGGCCACGTCGCTCGGCACGGATACGATCGCCGAGCTCGGGGCGCTCTCTGCCGATGTCCACATCCGCGTGTTCGTCACCCCCACCTGACCGTACTGTCCCAGCGCGGCCAGGTTGGCCCACCAGATGGCAGTTGAAAGCGCGCGCGTCACCGCGGACGTCATCGAGGCGAACGAGTTCCCGGAGCTGTCGGCGCGTTTCCAGGTATCGGGTGTTCCCAAGATCATCATCAACGATCGCATCGAGCTCCTGGGAGCACAGAGGGAAGCACGGTTCATCGAGGCCGTGCGCCAGGCCGTCGCCGGGGCGCCGGCAGAGGGGCAGTCCTCCTGACCCCCCTGAATCGAGCGCGAGAGGCACCGACTCATTCGATTGCTCGGTCTCTCGCGCTCTCCAGCCTGTCCTGCTCAGGCCGCTGGTCTAGCGTCGGCGGAGGAAGGCAGGAATATCGAGATCGTCGCTCGTAAAGGTTCGGGACGGGGGCGTCTCGCGAGCGGTCCGGACCGCTGACGGCACAGCCAGAGGCGTCCGATTTGGTGTCTGCGTACTGTTGGGCTTTCCGTCGAATCCCGTGGCGATCACGGTGATCTTGACCTCTCCCTGCATGTGCGGGTCGATAACCGCACCGAAGATCACGTTGGCCTCCGGGTCGGCTGCCTTGGTGATAACATCAGCCGCCTCGTTCACCTCGAACAGCGTCAGATCGGGCCCGCCGGTCACATTGAACAGCACCCCCTTGGCGCCGTCGATCGAGACCTCCAGGAGGGGGCTGGCGATAGCCGACCGGGCGGCTGCTGCGGCGCGTTCCTCACCCTCACCGCGCCCGATCGCCATTAAGGCCGAGCCAGCGTGGGACATGATCGCCTTAACATCGGCAAAATCGAGGTTGATCAGCCCCGGCACGGTAATCAGCTCGGCAATGCCCTGGATTCCGTGCTGCAGGACCTCGTCAACGACCCGGAACGCGGCCTCAATCGACGTCTTCTTATCCACGACCTGAAGCAGGCGGTCGTTGGGAATCACGATAAGAGTATCGACTTTATCCCGGAGATTGGCGATTCCTTCCTCCGCGTTGTTACGGCGTCGTGCCCCCTCGAACGTGAACGGCTTCGTGACCACCGCGACGGTCAGCGCGCCGACCTCCTGAGCGATCTGGGCGACCACCGGAGCCGCGCCGGTTCCGGTCCCGCCCCCCATGCCCGCCGTAATGAAGACCATATCGGCATCTTTGAGGGCTTCGTAGATCTGATCGCTGGTCTCTTCGGCGGCTTTGGTGCCGATCTCCGGCTTTCCGCCCGCACCAAGCCCCTTGGTCAGCTTGTCGCCAATGTGGATCTTTCGATCGGCATCCGTCCGGGCCAGGGCCTGGGCATCCGTATTGATCGCGATAAACTCGATACCGCGGACCTCCGCCTGAATCATGCGGTTGACCGCGTTGCTCCCCCCTCCGCCAACCCCCACCACCTTGATGTTTGCAAAGGAGACGATCTCAGGCATCGACATCATGGTCGTCATTTCCCCTTCACTACAGCGCAATGGAGGCGCCGGTTATTGCAGGTTGGTGCCGGATTAAGCCAGTTATGGGGGCGCGAAGGATCTTCCCTCTCGCACACGGTCTCGCCCCGTAGCCATCGCTCACGGGAGGATCGCCCGGAGCCAGCCTTTGACGCGTCCGCTGACCCCCCGCGGATCAATGGTGAAGCGCTCGTCGTGTCGTGCCGCCGGGCGCCGGTCGGTAATGCGCTGTCCCGACCGGGCACCCCACAGGACGAGCCCCACGCTCGTTGCATAGGCGGGCCCGCTCACCGCGTCGGTGAGACCGTGAATGCCGCGCGGCGTTCCCCGCCGCACGGGCAGCTGTAAGACCTCGGTCGCCAGATCGGTAATGCCGCTCAGATCGGCCGTGCCGCCAACGAGAACCACTCCCGCCGGGAGCAGGCCATCATAGCCGGATCGTTTGATCTCTTCCTGAACGAGCTGAAAGGTCTCCTGCAAACGAGCCTCGGCGACCTCGCAGATATCCCGCCGCGGCACGACCTCTACCCGGCTGGCGCCGAAGGTCGTGACTTCGACGGTCTCATCCGGCGCCACGGCGCTGGCGATCGCGTGGGCGTGCCGCGTCTTCAACCGCTCTGCCTCGGCAAAGGGCGTTCGCAGGCGCACCGCGATGTCATTCGTGATATGAGATCCGCCGACCGATAGACACCCCGTATGCCAGATGGAGCCGTCCACAAAAACGGCGACCTGGGTGGTGCCGCCACCGATGTCTACCAAGGCGACCCCCATCTCCTTCTCTTCCTCGGTCAGGATCGCCTCGCTCGCCGCAAGCGGCTCGTGCACGATCTGATCAATGGCGATCCCGTTGCGCTCGATGCACCGGCTCAGGTTCTGGATCGCCGTGACCGCCCCGGTAACAATGTGGGTCTCGACATCCAGGCGGTAACCGGACATAGCGACCGGGTTCTTGACCCCTTCTTGCCCGTCGACGATGAACTGGCGGGGGATAGCATGGAGGATCTCACGGTTGTTCGGGACGTTGATGACCTGGGCGGCCTCAACCGCCCGGGCCACATCGTCCTCGGTGATCACCCGATCGGATCGGCCGACCGCGACTACCCCACGGTTGTTCAGCGAGGTCAGGTGCGTGCCGGAGATACCCACGTAGGCACTGGAGACCTCGAAGCCTGCAATGCGCTCCGCCTTCTCCACCGACACGGCGATCGATTCAACCGCCTCGTCGATATTGACGACGACACCCTTGCGCAAGCCCCGCGATGGTGCGACACCAACGCCAATGATGTGAACACTGGAGCTCCGGCTGACTTCGGCGATCAGCGTCGCCACCTTCGTCGTGCCCGCATCAATTCCCACGACGATGTGCTCTCTGGACACCCGCGCCCCGCCTCCGGCCACCCGAGGTTCGATCGTCAGGGCAGAGCCAACCGTTCGCCCCGCAGGTAGCGCTCATTATACGCCTGGTCTCCGGTGGCAGGCAAGAGGGCCGGAGAGGCCTTCAGCTCCCCTCGCGCCGCGTTCCCGCGTTCGAGGCTCTCTGGCCAAAGAAGAGTAGACGGCGGATCCGCGCCAGATTCGTGAAAACCCGCACCCCAAATCCGACAACCGCCGCCAGGTTCAGCTGGACCCCCAGCCGATCCCCCACGTAGGTGAGGAGACCGGCCAGGAGCATGTTTGTGATCAAACCGGAGAGGAACACCTGGCTGTCATATTCCCCTTCAAGCTCTGCGCGTGCCGCCCCGAGAATCGAGTCAAGCGCAGCCAGGATCGCAATCGCGGTGTAGCGCGCGTAACTCGCCGGAATGGTCACCGAGAACATGAGGCCGATCAGGACGCCGATCAGTAGTCCGAGCGCCGCGAACCACATTGGCCTACCCTTCCTGCATGAGGCGCCGGGCGATTCGCAATGCATCCCCGGCGTCGATCGAAAAGCTGATGAGAGGCTGGCTTGCCTGGTTGGTGAAGCGGATCTCGTCGTTGATCCCGATGACGCGGCCCGAGAGATCCAGGAGCATGCCTCCGCTGTCACCGGGCAGGATGTACAGATCAGAGCGCAGGATCGCCGGGACACTGGGCAGGGCTCCCTGGAGGACACCAATCCTGGTCGCTGGAGGCGAGGGGAAGAACGGACTGTAACCGATTGCGGCGACCGTCTGGCCGATCGGGAGGTCGCGCCCACTGGCAAATGATGCGGGTGTGAGGGCGACGTCGCTTGGGGGCGGAATTTGGATGACGGCGATGTCATCAGCCGGGTCTACTGCTACGACGATTGCCCCGGATTCCCTGCCACTCGGTAGGGTGACCCGGATGACCAGCGCATTGGCGATGACGTGGGCGTTCGTCAGGATATGGCCGCTCGCATCCATGATGATGCCCGAGGCGATCCCTATCCCATCAGGCAGAATCACGTCGATGCGGACGAGCGATGCCCGGGCGAGGCGTGCCGACTGGCGCGCCTGGTCTACTGTCGCCGGATCAGAAGGGAAGACCCGCCCGAGTGGAGCGATGACCTGCTCGGCAGCCGGGCTGGGCTGCATGGCAGAAAGCGGCACGAGGCCAAACTCCTTTGCCAGATCGCCCGCATTGACCAGGGTGATATCACCGGGTCGGGCGAATGGCGTCCGTACGCGCCAGAACTGGAATGCCGCCCGCTGACAGCGGACGACGTAGACGGCGCCGAAATCGGCAGCCCCTTGCGGTAGCCCAAAATCGGTGATCGGATCCGGATCGGCAAAGTAGCGTGCCTTGATCGGCGGGCTCAGGTCGAGAAGGGCGAGATGACGTGCCACAACCCGTGCCGGATCCAGCACCGCGTCCGGAGTGTTGTCTTCAGTTGGTGGAATCAGACGCGTTCTCTCCAGCGTCGGATCGAGTCCCCGTTGGGTGAAGATATCGAAGACATTGACGAGACTGACGCGGTTGCCGTCCGGGCGCCATTGCAGAAGCGCGCGCTGGGTAGCCTGGGTGATGAATCCACCAAACGTGAAGCGCGACGAGGCGGGATAGCCGAGACGGTCGACCCCCCCAAGGCGCTCGAACTCACTGTAGAAGCGGATGCCCCCCTCATCGGTGATCGAAAAGCCGAAATCCTGGCCCTGGCCGCTTGCCTGGGTGTAGAAGTGGCCGCCGGGGACCGGGAAGTCCGGCAGAGTGGTGCTGGAGGACTGGGCACGGGTGGGAACGGGGAGAGCGGCAAGGATCATGAGCGCGGTGAACAGGGCGACCAGCGGCTGAACGAAACGCGGCGGCTGGGTAACGGGCCGGCGTTCCATCGGAGTAACCTCCTCGCGGCTCCCTTTAGGGTGATTATACCCTTCCCGGGGCCATCCCCCGGTGTGCCCCGGCGTCGCCTCGTCCCGGGACGGCCCTGGCCTCCAACTTGCCCCGAGGGCTCGAAACCAGGAGCGGGAGGCCGTGTACATGGAACCAGCACCCAATGCGCCAGGTGCCCGGCTGGTCAAAGTCAAAGGGCCAGGACCCGTGCCAGTCTGCCTGCGGGTTAACGACCGGCTTTACTGTCTGCCGCTCGAGCCTCGCTGTTCACTCTTGGATGCATTGCGCCAGCATCTCGGACTGACCGGCACAAAACGGGTCTGCAACCTGGGCGAATGCGGCGCTTGCACTGTCCTACTCGACAGCCGTCCGATCAACGCGTGCATCACCCTGGCGGTGGAATGTGATGGACGATCTATCACCACGATCGAAGGGATAGCCACCGACGGGCGCCTGGATCCGCTCCAGGAGGCGTTCATCCGCTGCGATGCCGTCCAGTGCGGCTTCTGCACGCCGGGGCAGATCATGGCCGCGCGGGCGTTTCTCGCTCGGAATCCGAACCCGTCCGAGGAGCAGATCCGCCGCGCTATGGCCGGTAACCTCTGTCGCTGCGGCACATATGACCAGATCGTGCAGGCGGTTCGTCTGGCTTGCCGAGACGGCGGTGCCCCATCCGCGGACTGCGGCCGGCCTGACGCAGCGGCCAGGAGGAGGCGGTGAGAATCTTCCGAACGCGTGTGGAGTTCGAAGGACGGGAGTACGAGGAAGAGACACTCTGGTCGGGAGCGGAACCACCCCCCTGGGGGCCTGAGGCGGAGCTAAAGGTGGCTGGGCGCGCCGTGGCGCGCGTGGACGCTGTGGACAAGGTGACCGGTCGCGCTCGCTTTACTGAGGATGTAGTCGTGCCGGGCATGCTGTACGCTGCAGTCCTCCGCAGTCCCCATGCCCACGCGCGGGTGCGTCGGGTGGATACCCGGCGCGCTGTGAGCCTGGATGGGGTACGAGCGGTGCTGTATCACGGGAATGCGCCGTCCATCGTTCTGCCGAATGGCGAGCCAATCTTCGATCGCTGGGTGCGCTACTACGGGCAGGCAGTTGCCGCGGTTGCCGCGACGACGGAGGAAAGGGCGCGCGAAGGCATCGCGCGCATCGCGGTCCAGTACGAGACATACCCCTTCGTGACCGATCCGGACCAGGCGGCGCGGGAGGGTGCCCCCCTTGTTCAGCCGTGCGGGAACCGACCGGCCGGTCACAACCCCCGGGTTTACGAGCGTGGGGATCCGCGCCAGGGCGAGCAGGAAGCGGAGGTTCTGATCGAGCAGGAGTTCCGGACCCCCGTCGTGGTGCACCAGTGCTTCGAGCCGCACTGTGCCGTCTGCTGGTGGGATGGCGCAGAGCTCACTGCGTGGACCTCAACTCAGGCGGTCCATGCTGTGGCTGATGCGCTGGCCGCGGTGTTTGGCCTGCCGCGGAATCGGGTGCACGTCCGGGCCGAGGCCATTGGCGGAGGGTTCGGGAGCAAACAGCATCTGGGCGAAGAGGTTGTACTCGCCGCGCTCCTGGCGCGTCAGACCGGCTGCCCGATCAAGCTCTCGCTCGACCGGGACGCGGAGAGCGTGGCAACGGGGCACCGCGAAGCGACGGTTCAGCGAGTTCGCCTGGGAGCACGGCGTGACGGAACTCTGACGCTGATCGACCACCGGGCCGTGATCGGACTTGGTGCGTACGGGCGCGAGGGGATGAGCGTGACCGGGCCGTCCCGGGAGCTGTACCGCTGCCCGAACGTGCACACGGAGGAACTGTTCACGTACACCAACCTCGCCCCGGCGCGCGCCTTCCGCGGCCCCGGGTATACCGAGGGACTGTTCGCCTTGGAATCGGCGATGGATGATCTGGCGCGACGGCTGCGCCTCGATCCGGTCGAGCTGCGCCTGCGTAATCTCACGGACGACGAGCCCGTGGGGGTGCGCCCTTACTCCTCGAAACCCCTGGATACCATATACCGAATTGGCGCAGCGGCAGCCGGCTGGTCATCGCCGAAGCCCGCGCCCTCTCGTCCGTGGCGGCGGCGCGGACGCGGAATGGCGACCCAGATCTGGGGAGGCGGCGGAGGCCCCCCGGCATACGCCTGGATCAGGCTGGAGCCGGATGGCACGGCGGTCGTGCTCGTCGGATCTCAGGACATCGGGACCGGGACACGGACAGCCTTGGCCCAGATTGCGGCCGAGGAGCTTGGCTTGCCCCTGGAGAGCGTCCGTGTCGAGGAAGGAGACTCGCTCTATACACCGTATGGGCCGACGAGCGCTGGCTCGCAGACAGTCTCGTCCATCGGCCCGGCCGTGCAGGCGGCGGCATACCAGGCTCGGACGGCTCTCCTTGCCATCGCCGCGGATCGGCTCGGCGAGCCCGCGGATAGCCTCGTGATCCGTGAGGGCGCGATCTGTCACGGCACGGCAGGCGAGCGGCGGCTCCCAATCGCCGACCTGCTACGGCCGCTGAGCCCCTTCGCACTCCTCGGTCAGGGCGACCGGGGACCGAATCCGGTCGGCGTGGCGATTCGGACCTTCGGGGCGCACTTTGCCGAGGTGGAGGTGGATATCGAGACGGGTGAGATATTTCTTGTACGTCTGGTTGCTGTCCACGACTGCGGGCGGGTCATCAGCCCTCTCCAGGCGCGGAGCCAGGTGGCTGGCGGAGTCATCCAGGGGATTGGCTATTCCCTGACCGAGGAACTGGTGGTGGATCCATCAACCGGCATTGCGCTCAATCCCAACCTCCAGGGGTATCTGCTACCGACGGCGGCCGATGTGCCGGGAATCGAGGCGCTCTTCTCCGGCGAGATCGACTCGGTTGCCAACTCGCTCGGTGTCAAGGGGCTCGGCGAGCCGCCCATCATCGCAGTTGCACCGGCAATTGCCAATGCAGTTGCTGATGCGCTCGGAATTCGCCTGGCCAATCTGCCAATCACGCGGGCGCGCATTCTCGACGCGCTCCAGCGGACACGGGAGCAAACCGGTGCACGCATTCGAACTCGTTCATCCGACCGATCTGCCCGAGGCCATTGACCTGCTCCGCGCGTCGCCCGACAGCAGGCTGATCGCGGGAGGAACGGATCTCGTTCCGATGATGCGCATCGGCGTCCAGGAACCGTCCCGGCTGGTGAGCCTGAGGGAGATCGAGGGGCTCGACCGGATTGCGCTCCGCGATCGCATCCTTGAGATCGGCGCCCTGGCACGCCTGGCCGACCTGGAGTCTCACCCCCTCATCGTGGATCACGTCCCGATGCTTGCGGAGGCTATCGCCCAGGCCGCGTCGCCGCAGGTGCGCTCGGCCGCAACACTCGGGGGAAGCCTCTGTCAGGAATCGCGCTGCTGGTACTACCGCGGCCCATTCCACTGCTGGCTGAAGGGAGGTGAGCTCTGCTACGCCGAACACGGCGATCATCGCCGCCACGCCCTTTTTGGCGGCGGCCCCTGCATCACCGTCCACCCATCGGATACTGCGGTCGTCCTGAGCTGTCTCGATGCTTGCGTGACCGTCGCGGGCGCGCGCGGGAGCCGGGAGATGCCCCTGAGTGAATTCTTCGCTCTGCCAACGCCCCGACACCGGGCGCTCACTATTCTCGAGCAGGGGGAGATCGTGACCGCGGTGCGCATTCCGCTCGGCGGTGCGGAGAGCCGCGGCATCTTCGTGAAAGCCATGGACCGCGCGGCTTTCGACTTCGCGCTCGTGAGCGTGG
>DATGMJ010000173.1:0-25867 GCA_035293685.1 Chloroflexota bacterium
GATCACCTGATCGTCCTCTTCACCAGCGAGATGACCGCGATCAAGAATGTTCGCAACCTCCTGGATGTTACGCACGCCCTGGGATACCCGAATGAGAAGGTGCTCCTGGTCGTCAACCGGGCTGACAGCGCCGGTGGAATCGGTCTGGCCGATGTTCAGAAGGCGCTCGGCAAGACGGTCTTCGCGCAGCTCTCCAGCGACTATCGTCTGGCGACCTCGTCGCTGAATGAGGGCAAGCCGTTTGTTGTAACCCAGCCCCGGAGCCGTCTGGCTCGTGACGTGATCAGCCTGGCCGCGCGTCTCGGCGGGTTGAGCGAGAACGCTGGTGCCGTCGGACGAGCGGGAGTGATCTCGCGCCTGCGGCTCGGCTTCCCGTTTCATCGGTCAGAGCCCGGTGTGAAGACGGCGTAATGAAGGCAGTTGATGCCGTCAAGGAATGAGGTGAGGTGGTGACGTGTCGCTACTGAGACGGATCGAGGATCCCAAGAAGTCGGTCCGGTACGAACCGGCGGCCCCGGCGCCACCAGCCGAGCCGCCGCGTCTGCCGCCCGCGCCGCGCGAGGGGACGGGCCGTGATCTCAGCCAGGTGTCCCAGGAGCTCAAGGCGCGCGTCCAGGCGAAGTTGATCGCGGAGATGGATCCGAAGATGGATCTCTCCGATACCGCCCAGGTGCGGCGGACGATCGAGGAGCTCTTTAACGCCATCCTCGACCAGGAGAACGTCGTCCTCGTGCGCGGTGACCGGCAGCGGCTCTTCGAGCAGATCGCCGCGGATATCCTCGGCTACGGTCCGATCGAGCCGCTCCTGGCCGACGAGACAGTCTCCGAGATCATGGTGAACGGGCCAAAGCAGGTCTACATCGAGCGCGGGGGACGCATCGAGAAGACGCCGATTGTCTTCCAGGACGATCAGCACGTGATGCGCATCATTGATCGGATTATCTCACCGCTCGGCCGGCGGTGCGACGAGAGCCAGCCGATGGTGGATGCCCGCCTGCCGGACGGATCGCGGGTCAATGCGATCATCCCGCCGCTCTGTCTCAACGGCCCGACGATCACCATCCGGAAGTTCGCCCGGCGGCCGCTCATGGTGGATGACCTGATCCGCCTCGGGACGCTGACCCAGGAAACGGCGGACTTTCTCCAGGCGTGCGTCCGGGCGCGCCTCAACATTATCGTCTCAGGGGGCACCGGCTCGGGAAAGACGACGCTGTTGAACGTCCTCTCGTCGTTCATCCCTCCGGAAGAGCGGATCATCACCATCGAGGACGCGGCCGAGCTTCAGCTGCGGCAGGAGCACGTCATTACCCTGGAGGCGCGGCCGGCCAACATCGAAGGTAAGGGACGGGTGACGATCCGGGACCTGGTGGTGAATGCCCTGCGGATGCGGCCGGACCGCATCGTCATTGGCGAGTGCCGCAGCGCTGAGGCGCTCGATATGCTTCAGGCGATGAACACCGGTCACGACGGCTCGCTGACGACCCTCCACTCCAACAGCCCGCGGGATACGCTGGCCCGCCTCGAGACGATGGTGCTGATGGCCGGGATGGATCTGCCCCTGCGGGCTATCCGCGAGCAGATCGCCTCGGCGATCGATCTGATCGTCCATCAGGAGCGGATGCGCGATGGAAGCCGCCGGGTGGTGAACATCACCGAGGTCGTGGGGATGGAAGGGGAGGTCATCGTGACCCAGGATCTCTTCGCCTTCGAGCAGACCGGCTATGACGAGGGGCGGGTGCAGGGAGAGCTTCGCCCAACCGGCATTCGGCCGCGGTTCACACCGCGGCTGGAGGCGGCGAACATCTTTCTGCCCTCGACGCTCTTCGGGTACGAGCGGAGCCTGTTCCGATGAGCGGCCTCCTGGAGCTACCAGTTGCCCTCGGGACGGGCGCGGGCCTGGCGGTCCTCCTCCTCGTCATCGGCCTGCACCGCCTCATCACCGGGCGGCTTGATCTGAACCGCCGCCTGCGCGGCTATGCGGACGGACCGGTTCCGGTGCGCGAGGTGGAAGAGGCGTCCCGACGTCCCCAACCCCGCGCCGGGGCACGCCGCGGCTTCACCGCCGCTCTGGCACGCGATCTGGCCCGGGCGGATCTCAAGCTGACGGTCAGTGAGTTCCTCATGGTCCAGGGCCTGTTGTGTGCCGCTGGCCTGGGGGTGGGGCTGGCGGCTGGCAATCTGGCGCTGGCTGTGGGCGCGGCGGCGCTCGGGCTCTTCGCGCCGCGCTTCTATGTGGGGCGGCGTCAGCGCGCCCGGCTCAAGGCCTTTAACGGGCAGCTCGGGGATACGCTGATGCTGATGGCAAATGCCCTTCGCTCAGGCTACAGCCTCCTGCAGGCCATGGACACAGTCGCCCGCAACGCGCCGCCGCCGACATCGGTCGAGTTCGCGCGCGTGATCCGCGAAGTGGGGCTTGGCCTGACGCCGGAGCAGGCCCTGCAAAACCTGGTCCGGCGGATTGCCAGCGAAGACCTCGAACTGATGGTGACGGCGATCAACATCCAGCACGAGGTGGGCGGCAATCTGGCTCAGATCCTCGACACGATCAGCGAGACGATTCGCGAGCGGGTTCGGATCAAAGGCGAGATTTCCTCGCTGACCGCGCAACAGCGCCTCAGCGGCTACATCATCGCGGCGCTCCCCATGGTCGTGGCCGCTGGCCTCTTCCTGATCAATCCGTCCTACCTGATGCCGCTCTTCAGCTTCCGCACGGTCTTCTCGATCCCGCTGATCGCCCTCCCGACCTGCGCGTTCATTCTGGTTGTCCTCGGCTTTTTCTCGATCCGGCGTATCGTGGCGATCGAGGTCTAGGTGGCGAGGCTGTCATGATGGTACTGTCCGATTCCTCGCTGATCGTGCTTGGCGCGGCCGCCGCGGCAGCGCTCGCGGCTTTTGCCCTGGTCGTCGGGGTCGCACTTCTGCGCCAGCCGGACCCGGTCCGGGAGCGCCTGGCCGCCTTTATCCCGGCGCCCCGCTCGTTGGAGGACCTGGAGCTTCAGCAGCCGTTCGCCGAACGCGTCCTGCGGCCGTTCCTGCGCGGGATCGCGGCGATGGTCGTCAGCCGGACCCCGCAGTCGACCCTGGAAAACATTCGTCGGAATCTGGTGCTGGCCGGCTCGCCCGGTGCCCTTGATGTGCGCGACTTCCTTGGGATCAAGGGAACGGCCGCACTTATCTGCGCGGGGCTGGTGGCGTTTGCCCTCTGGGGCACTGTCCCGACCTATGCCCTGGCCGCCGGGATTATCCTGGCCCTCTGGATTGGCTACATGCTCCCCGACCTGTGGCTGCGCGGCCGGATCCGGGCGCGCCAGCACGAGATCGAGCGTGCCCTACCCGATGCACTGGACCTACTGACGATCTGCGTCGAGGCCGGCCTGGGGTTTGACGGGGCCATGCTCCGGGTCACCCAGAAATGGAAGAACGCCCTGGCAGAGGAGTTCAGCCACGCACTTGCGGAGATGCGCATGGGCGTGGCCCGTCGGGATGCGCTGACCGGGATCGTCTCCCGGACGGACGTCCCCGATGTGGCAACGTTCATCTCGGCCCTGATTCAGGCGGATCAGCTCGGGGTCAGCATCGCGCGCGTACTGCATACCCAGGCGGCCCAGATGCGCACGCGGCGTCGCATCCGGGCGGAGGAGCTGGCTCACAAGGCGCCGGTCAAAATGGTGTTCCCCATGATCTTCCTGATCTTTCCCTCCCTCTATGTGATCATCCTCGGGCCGGCCCTGCCGGCGATCATAGACGGACTCGGCATCCGATAGGCTGTCTCTGCCGAACTGGTACGCTGTTTGCCCTCGTCGGGCCGCGAGCGAAGCGGGTGCACCGAGAGGCGGTGCGGCTCGGGTCAGCTCGGAGCCGACGTCGGGCCGCCGCGATCATCCCGGCCCGCTGTCACGGGAGGACCGCGACGAAGTTGGATTATCCGTGCCCCTTGATGCCTGGGCGCCAGCTTGCTGTTATCCGCGACAGCCAGGTCGCTCGCCTGGTCATTCTGATCGGCCTGATCGTGAGCTGTACCGCGCCACGGGCGCGGCCGATGAGCGGCGCGGCGTCCTCCACTGTCTCGCCGGTCCCGCGCCCTGGCTCGGCAGCACCCGCACCAGACGCGCCCGTCTCTCGACGCACCGGAACGCCGTCCGCGCAGTCTAACGCGGGATCACCTCCGATCGTCTTCCTTGATCCCGGGCACGGCGGGGAAGACACTGGAACGATCGGACTTACTGAGGACGGGATGGTGGTTGAGGAGAAGACCGTGGCGCTCGCGCTCGCACTGCGAACGGCCGGTCGCCTGCGCGCGGCGGGGATTGGCGTTGTGCTCTCCCGGACGGATGACCGCCTCCCCGGCGCACAGCCGTCCGACTATACCGCCGACGGCACGACTCTGACTGCCGATGGGGTTCTGGCGGATCTTCAGCGGCGGATTGACCGTGCGAACGCCAGCGGCGCCCGGGTTCTTCTGAGTATTCATCTGAACGCCTATGACGACCCGAGCGTGCGGGGCACCGAGACATTCTATGATCCCTCGCGTCCGTTTGCCTCGGAGAGCTACCGCTTCGCGCGGCTCGTCCAGACGAGCGTGGTTCAGGCCTTGCGGCAGAACGGATACGACACGCCTGATCGGGGCGTCAGCGACGATACCGACCTGATCGCGGACCGCCTGGGAGCCCTGGACCCGTCGTATCACCACCTCGTCCTGCTGGGTCCCGGGGTTCCGGGACAGCTTCGTCCGAGCACGATGCCCGGAGCCCTGAACGAGGTGTTCTTTCTTACCAATCCGGCGGAGGCGACGGCCGCCGCTACGACCGACATGCAGGATCTGATCGCGGCGGCCTACGCGCAGGCGATTGAGCAGTTCCTCCGGGGCGCCCGCTCCCCGTGAATGTGCTGTCCAGAAGAGTACGGCCGCCCGCATCCGTGTCAGGATGCAGGCGGCCAGAACTGAGTGAAGGGATCAGGCGACCAGCGCGTCGCCGTCTCGGGCCGGCGATTCGACCACAACCGGCGTCACGCGGGCCTCCGAAGTCAGGGCTGCCTCCAGCACCTGATCGATCTGATCGACCAGGACGAACGTCATCTGCTCGCGAAGCTCCGGCGGCAGGTCCTCGAGGTCAGGTTCATTGCGTCGAGGGAGGATCACCGTCGTGATTCCCGCGCGCCGCGCCCCCAGGACCTTCTCTTTGACCCCACCGATTGGCAGGATCTTGCCGCGCAGGGTGACCTCGCCGGTCATCGCCACGTCCGAGCGAACCAGCCGCCCGGTCAGCAGGGATACAAGCGCGGTCACCATGGTCACGCCCGCAGACGGTCCATCCTTGGGCACTGCCCCGGCCGGAACGTGAATATGGATGTCATGGCTCTCGAAGAACAGCGGATCAATGCCCAGTTCCACCGCCTTCGAGCGCACCAGGCTCAGCGCGGTCTCGGCTGACTCTTTCATGACGTCGCCCATCTGACCGGTCAGCTTGAGCTCCTTCTTGCCGGGCATGATCGTCGCCTCGACGAACATGATCTCGCCGCCGACCGGTGTCCAGACCAGACCGGTCGCGATCCCGGGGCGGTCAATTCGCTCGGCCGCCTCCCCCAGGTACCGCGGGCGCCCCAGCAGCTCGCGAACCAGCCCCGCATCCACCGTGACGTTCGTTGCGGTTCCCTCGGCGATCCGCGTGGCCAGCTTGCGAACGACTGCCGCGATCTCGCGCTCGACGTTCCGGACGCCCGCCTCACGGGTGTAGTCACGGATGATCGCTCGGAGCGCATCCTCGGTAAAGGTCACCTCTCCGGGCTGGAGGCCGTGCGCCCGGAGCTGCTTCGGCACCAGGTAGCGCTCGGCGATCTGAATCTTCTCCTCCTCGGTGTAGCCTGGCAGGTGAATGATCTCCATGCGGTCCCGGAGCGCGGGTGGGATCGTGTCCAGGGTGTTCGCCGTGGTGATGAACATCACCCGCGACAGGTCGAACGGCACGTCCAGGTAGTGGTCCCGGAAGTCGCGATTCTGCTCTGGATCCAGCACCTCGAGCAGGGCCGAGGAGGGATCGCCGCGCCAGTCGGCGCCGATCTTGTCAACCTCGTCGAGCATGATGACCGGGTTGTTCGAGCCGGCCCGGCGAATCGCCTGGATGAACCGACCGGGCATTGCCCCGACGTAGGTGCGGCGGTGGCCGCGAATCTCGGCTTCGTCGTGCACGCCGCCCAGTGACATGCGAACGAACTTCCGACCGGTGGCGCGAGCGATCGACTGGCCTAGCGAAGTCTTCCCGACGCCGGGAGGCCCGACGAAGCACAGGATCGGCTCGCGGTGCTCGCTTGAGCTTTCCTGCTCACCCAGGCGCTCCTGGCGCAGCTTCAGCACAGCCAGGTACTCGAGGATTCGGTCCTTGACCTTCCCCAGGTCGTAGTGGTCTTCATCGAGGATCTGGCGGGCCCGCGCGACGTCAATCGTTCCGCCCGTGCTGGTATTCCACGGCAGTGCCACGATCCAGTCCAGGTAGGTCCGGATCACCGCGTGCTCCGGCGACGCTGGCGACAGCTTCTCGAGCCGCGACAGCTCTCGCTCGGCCTCAGCGCGGGCCTCAGCTGGCAGGTTCGCCTCCTCGATCTTGGCCCGGAGCTGGGCGATCTCCGATTCGGTCTCATCGGTCTCCCCAAGCTCCTTCCGGATCGCCCGCAGCTGCTCGCGCAGGAAGTATTCGCGCTGGGCCTTGCTCAGCCGCTCCTGGGCCTCGCTCTGGATTCGCTTGCCAAGCTCGAGCACCTCGATCTCACGGGTCATGATGTTGCTGATGAACTCAAGCTTGCTCCGCAGAGAATCCATGGCCAGCAGTTCCTGCCGGTCGGCCAGCTCCAGGCGCAGGCTGTTGGCGATGAAGTAGACAATCTGGAGGGCATCCTCCAGATTGATCACCGCCGTGGCCAGCTCATCCGGGAGCTGGGATGACAGCCCGACAAGCTTCTGGAAGAGCGTCTGGGCATTGTGCACCAGAGCCTCAATCTCGACGCCGGTCTCAATCGTCTCGGGGATGCTCTCGACCCGTGCCTTCAGGAACGGCTCTCGCGCGACGTACTCGATAACCCGAATACGTTCCTTCCCCTTGACGAGCAGACGGATCGTCCCATCCGGGATGCGGAGGATCTGGGTGATCTCCGCCAGGGTCCCGATGGTGTAGGAGTTCTCCGGCTCACCGCGCTCGACCGTTGGGTCCTTGACCGCGACCAGCCCGACCAGGCGGTTGCTCGAGACGACGTGCTCGACCAGCCGGAGCGAGCGCTCCTGACCGACGGCCAGGGGCGTCGTGGTGAGCGGGTACACCACGGTATCCTTAAGCGGCAGGATCGGCAGCGCGTCCGGATGCGTGGTCGCCTGTCCCTCCTGGTCGGTTGTCTCTCTGATCTCGTCGTTCATGGGCTCTCTCCTTCCGCGTCGGGATCCGCTGACGCCCGCCCGCTAACCGGGCGATCCATGGGCCGGACACCGTCGTCCCATCACGGGGGCGAGCCGGTGCTGCCTGGCGTCGCGGACGCGGGGCTCCCCGTGTCGGAGGCGCCCAGCAGCCGCAGCATCTCGTCGGCGAGCTCTCGGACCTGTGAGCGCAATTGCTCGCTGTCCGCACACTGGTCGACCATGCGGCGAAGCTCACGCAGACGATCCGATAGGTCCAGAGCGAGCTCGACCCCGGCGAGGTTGATGCCCCGCTCTTCGACGAGCACCTTGATCTGCCGCAGACGGGCGATATCCTCCGGCGAGTAGAGCCGCAGCCGGCCGCGGAGCCGGCACGGTTCGAGGAGGCCGCAGCGCTCGTACTTCCGCAGGGTGCTCGGATGCATGTCGACCAGGCGTGCCGCAACGCTGATGATAAAGACGGCCTCTTTCGCGTCCACGGCATCCCCTTTCGCTCGCGGCGACGTGTGCTAGCTGATCTCGACGGTATACAGTATAAAGCTTGCTAGCATTATTGTCAAAGTTGGCCCGGAGCAGGCCGCGTTTCTCCCGGTGTGGGGATTGACCAGTGTGGGAACGCGGCCGCGGGAGTGCTGGGCTTGGCGTCCATGCCCGCGGCGGATGAAGACGCTACACAGGGGGCAGAGGGGTGGCGTGGACCGAGGTCCTGGGAGCGCGTGCTCCCAGGACCTCGATTATGGACGAACGCCGCGCTCGTCCGGGCGCTTCTCGGCGTCGCTACTCCCGAGCAGGGCCCTGACCGCGCTAGCGATATGCCGGGCGCTGATGCCCGCCGCATCGAGGAGTTCGGACGGCGTTCCCGAGCCCGGCATCTCACGGACCGCCAGGTGGGTCAGAGAGAGGGGGAGCCGTCCGTGCCAGCCTGCGTTCGTGGTAAAGGCTTCCTGGACCGCGGCACCCAGTCCTCCCTCGGCCCAGTGGTCCTCCACGACGACGATGCGCCCGCGAGTGGTCTCGGCGGCGGCGTGCAGGGTCGTCCGGTCGATAGGTTTCACCGAGTAGGCATCGATCACCCGAACCGGGATGCCCTCGCGCGCGAGCTGATCGGCTGCCGCAAGGGCCTCGTGCACGGTGATGCCCGCGGCAACGATTGTGACCTGATCATCGGGCGAGGACCGGACTGTTTTACTCCCGCCGATGGTGAACTCTTCCTCCGGTGGGTAGATCACCGGCGTGGCCGCGCGCGTCGTCCGAAGGAAGCTGATCCCGTCCTGATCAGCCATCAGCGCGACCAGACGGGCAGTCTGGTTGGCGTCGCACGGGTAGAGGACCGTACTCCCGTGCACGGCCCGCATCATGGCCAGATCCTCGAGCGCCATCTGCGATGGCCCATCCTCGCCGATCGAGACGCCCGCGTGCGAGCCGCACAGGCGGAGGTTCGCGCGTGAGATCGCGGCCATGCGGATGAAGTCGTAGGCGCGGGTAAGGAAGGCGGCGAAGGTGGAGGCAAATGGCGTCAGATGCCGAACGCTCAGGCCAACTGCCGCCGCCACCATCTGCTGCTCGGCGATGTACATCTCGAAGAAGCGCTCGGGAAACTCCTTCTTGAACTCTTCGGAGTAGGTCGAGTTGCTGACCTCAGCATCGAGGACGATCAGGTCAGGGCGAACCGCCCCGATTGCCCGAAGGGCGTCGCCGTAGGCACGCCGGGTCGCGACGGATGCGCCGAGCGCATATGTTGGCAGGGCAGGACGGCCGGTCCAGCCTGCTGGGGGTGCCGGTGCGGGGGCGGCGGACGCGCCGGGCTTCGCCACTTGCACGCTGACTGTCTGGACACCGCCGAGTTCCTCGATGGCCTGCCGTGCCTGCTCGTCGTTCAGGGCCCGGCCGTGCCAGCCATCACGATTCTCGAGGAACGAAACGCCACGCCCCTTGATCGTCCGGGCGATGATGAGGGTAGGGGCATCGCGCGGCTCGCTGGCCTCGGCGTAGGCCCGGTCGATCTGATCAAGGTCGTGGCCGTCGATCTCGATGGTATGCCAGCCGAAGGCGCGGGCGCGCCCGGCGTAGGCCCCGCTGTTCCAGCCCAGCATCGTTTCGCCGCGCTGTCCCAGGCGGTTTAGATCGAGAATGCCGATAAGGTTGCCCAACTGGTAATGGCTGGCGTGCTCGAAGGCCTCCCAAACCGATCCCTCGGCCATCTCACTATCACCGAGAAGCACCCAGACCCGGTAGGGGCGGCGGTCGATGTACCGACCCGCCAGGGCGATGCCCACGCCGATTGCAAGCCCCTGCCCGAGCGAGCCGGTCGCGACCTCGACCCAGGGCAGGACCGGCACGGGATGGCCCTGCAGGCGGCTGCCGAAGCGCCGGAAGGAGAGAAGCTCCTCTTCGCTGATTGCCCCGGCCGCTCGGAAGAGCGCGTAGAGGAGGGGCGAGGCGTGCCCCTTGGAGAAGATCAGGTGGTCATTGTTCGGATTCGCCGGGTCGTCGAAATCGTAGCGCAGGTATTTTGCCGCGAGTACAGCGATGAGATCCGCGGCTGAGAGGGCCGATGTCGGATGGCCGGAGCCGGCCCGGGTGCTGGATCGGATGCTGTCCACGCGGAGCTGTTGCGCAAGGGCGCGCCACTGCTCGACGCTCGTCGTGGCTTGTCGTGCCATTATAGATCTCCCATGGCTCCGTAATACATGTTCGCGGTCTGGAAAGGCCGGGCGCGGCCGGTCCGCGGATTGCCGGGGCCTGGCACCGCGGTGCCCCGTCTCGTGCGCGTGCACGATCGGTATGCTACTCCGTGGGACGTGGGTGTCAAGCGCGGCACCCCGGAGCGGTGGAGATGAGGCAGGGAGAGCGGTCAGGGCCGTCCGCTTGCGTGGAGGAGGGGCCGGTCCTTAGAATCGTATCCGCGATGGAACGCAATCCGTGGCTTCATGCCCTGATTATTCTCGCAGTCATCGCCGTTGGCTTCTATGTCATCGGCCAGATCTGGACCCTGCTGGTCCATTTCGGTGATATCATCATCCTCTTTTTCCTCGCCTGGCTTCTCGCGTTCATCCTCCTGCCGATCGTTCGCTTTCTGGCGGACCGTCTGCCTGTCGGCATCGCCGGGGCGGCGGCGATTGTATATCTCTGCCTCCTCATTGGCTTTGCCGGCGTGCTCTTCCTGGTCGTGCCGCTCCTGGTCGAGCAGATTTCCCAGCTCGCCGGCCAGCTTCCGACCGTTGCGGCAATGGCGCCGCGCCTGGTGCGGCAGATCCAGGCGATGCTGGATCAGCGGAACATCCCTATTGATCTTGGTGTCGTGGCCGGCCCGGGAATTAACCAGCAGGCCGCGCAACTGGGCAGTCGCCTCGTGGAGAATACCGTCACTCTTGCGAGCAGTATCGCCTCGGGCCTGTTCAGCTTTACGGTGATCCTCATCCTGTCGTTCTACTTCGTCGTCGATGGTGATCGCCTGGTCGAGTCCATCCTGGCGGCGGTGCCGGAGCAGTATGCGGCCGAGGCACGGCTTTTCGTGGTCAGCATTGATCGCACCTTTGGCGGCTTTCTCCGGGGGACGGCCATCCAGTCTGCTATTCTCGGCATCGGGACTGGCCTGATCATGACAATCGCAGGGCTTCATTATGTCCTGCTCTCGAGCATCTTTGCGGCGGTGGTGATGGTCATCCCCTTCGTCGGGCCGCTCCTGGCGATGGTGCTGCCGATGCTGATCGGTCTGTTCAGCAATCTCAGCACGACTGGTCTGCTCCTCTACCTACTGGCAATCGCGGGGCTCCAGGTGCTGGTGATGAATATCATCGCCCCGAAGGTCATGGCCGACAGTGTCGGTCTGCACCCTCTGCTTGTCTTTCTTGCCCTGCTCGTTGGGGTGAAGCAAGCAGGGCTGGCCGGCGCGATCTTTGGCGTGCCGATCGCGGCCGTTGTGGTTGCCGCAGTGCGGCTCTTTCTGTACCGCTGGTCGGTTATTCCGTCGCCGTCTGAAGCGCGGGTCGATGGCGCGGAGGCCCAGCGGCGCCTGCGCCTCGAATTGGTGCGCCTGCACGTGGGCCAGGCGATCAGCCGAATCTTCCACAGTCGGGCCTGGTGATGCGCATCGTCTTTATGGGGACGCCCGATTTCGCCGTGGCGCCTCTCCGCGCGCTGATCGCGGCTGGCTTCGAGCTGGCCGCCGTGGTCACGGCGCCGGATCGGCCTGCGGGCCGCGGGCGGCGGGTTCAGGCGCCGCCGGTGAAGGAGGCGGCATTGGAAGCGGGAATCCCGGTCTTTCAACCTGCCACGTTGCGCACGCCCGAGGCCGAGGCGCTCCTGCGCTCGATGCAGCCAGAGGTGATCGTTGTTGTCGCCTTCGGCCAGATCCTGCGGCGGAACATTCTCGATCTCCCGCCTCTGGGATGCCTGAATCTTCATCCCTCACTCCTTCCCTACCTGCGTGGTGCGGCGCCGATTCCGGCTGCGATCCGCGAGGGGCTGACCGAGACCGGCGTGACGGTCATGCTGATGAACGAGCGCATGGACGCCGGTCCCATCCTCGCCCAGGCACGGGTGCCAATCTTCCCAGACGACACAGCCGCCACGCTCGGTGATCGGCTGTCGCGGCTCGGGGCCGAGCTCCTGGTCGAGACGCTGCCGCGCTGGAAAGCCGGGGTGATCGTCCCGCGCGAACAGGACGAGAGTGCAGCAACATACTGCCGGCCGCTGACCAAGGCGGATGGTTTTGTCGACTGGTCCTGGCCGGCCGACCTCATCGCCCGGACCTGCCGCGCCTACACGCCGTGGCCCGGATGCCTGACCTACTGGGGTGATCGGCTAGTCCGCCTACTTCGGGTACGCGCCGATCCATCCTGGAATGACGGCGGACCACCCGGGACGGTGGTCACGCGGGAAAGCGCACCTGGTCAGCGCACGCTGGGCATCACGACCGGCCAGGGGGTGCTTGTTGTTGAGGCGCTCCAGCTCGCCGGCAAGAAGCCCCTCGCGGCAGACGAGTTTCTCCGCGGTCAGCCGGGCTTCGTGGGCTCGCGCCTCAGCCGTGAGCTGCCCAGCCAGGGTGATGCGGCATCGGCCGCGCTGTAGAAAAAGCTAGGGGGCCAGAATCGGCTGCGTCTGGTGGGCTATCGTCAGGCGGTCTGCTCGACCCGACTGTAGATAGCAACCCGCCAGTGCGCATAGCGGTTCTCCCGGCCGCGGACAATATCGTGGTAATAGCTCTCGATGGCGCTCGTGATCGGGCCGATCTCCCCCGAGCCGATAACGTAATCATCAACTGAGACTACGCTTCGGATCTCTGCACCAGTCCCGCAGAAAAAGACCTCGTCGGCGATGTAAAGCTCGGTGCGATCGATCTCGCGTTCCTGGGTGGGGATCCCGAGGACCTCCCGGCAGATCTGAAGGATGCTCTGGCGTGTAATGCTCTCGAGAATGCCGCTGGTGATGCTGGGCGTGATCGCCACGCCGTTGCGGACGATGAAGAGGCACGAGGCTGGCCCTTCGGTAACCTTCCCCTGGCTGTTGAGAATGATCGGCTGGTCGTAGCCGCGCAGCGTCGCTTCGATCAGCGCCATTCGGCTGTTCTGGTAGTTCGAGATGCACTTGATCCGGGGCGAGAGCTGGTTGTCCGAGATGCGGTCCCAGGAGCTCACGCAGGCGCGGAGCCGCTGGCCGCTCCCGAGACCAGAGGTGAAGGGAGCGACACTGATGACAATGCTTGTCGGACTATCGAGGAGCGTGCCGAACCAGGTCCCTTCGGAGTGATAGGCGAGCGGGCGGATGCGCACGTCCTCGCGCACCTCTTCGGCTCGCAGCAAGTCGATCGATGCCTGGACCAGATCACCGACGGAGAACCGCGTCTCCATCCGCATCAGCTTCATCGAATTCAGGAAGCGGGCGTAGTGCTCGGCGAACTGGAGGCCGTAGAGCTGCTCCTGCTCCGGATTCCAGTAGGCGCTGATGCCCTCGAACACCGCACCCATCGTCGACCAGCCGAGCTTGGTGACGTGAACGGTCGCCTGATCCCAGGGAACGAGTTCTCCATCGATCCACACGTACTTCCCCGGCCGGGAGATTGCCATTGGTCCGCTCCTCCGACTCGTGATCCGTGCGCCCGTGATCCGCGCGGGGGCTGGTGCCAGACGCCGCTCAGGATTCGAGACGGTGCCGATCAGCTGCCCGCTGTCTGCCACGGGTCGTGTCGAGTATAGCAGAGGAGACCGCCTGGATGATCTTCCTTCTCTCACCGGCTCTCACGGGTAATTCTGGCGTCATGATGCATATAGGAGACCGTCTCTCGAACGGTCACGTCAGCCGCGACCTGGCAGGGATCTTGCCGCCCTTGCGCCTTCCATCACCCGCCCACGGGCAGGAGCGAGGCAAACGAGCATGCTGAATCACTCCCTTCGTCTCGGTCGGATCGCGGGTATTGAGATCGCCGTGCACTGGAGCTGGATCATCATCTTCATCCTCTTGACCTGGTCGCTGGCGCTCTTCTTCTTCCCACCCCTCTTCCCATTCTGGTCGGTCGGCACCTACTGGATCGTCGGGGCGGTTAGCAGCCTCCTGCTCTTCGCGTCGGTTCTTGCGCACGAGCTGGGGCACTCGCTGGTTGCAAAGTCCGAGGGGATTCCGGTCGAGTCCATTACCCTCTTCGTCTTTGGGGGTGTTTCAAGCATTGAGCGCGAGCCCCAGACTGCCCGCCAGGAGTTCTTCATGGCGGCAGCCGGACCCGCGACGAGCCTGGTGATCGGTGGGGTATGCTACGGCCTTATTCGCCTGCTGGGTGGTGTGATCGCTTCGCCGATCGTCGGCGTCCTCCTGGCGATGGCGATTTACAATGTTGTCCTGGCGATCTTTAACCTGATCCCGGGCTTTCCGCTCGACGGCGGGCGGGTGTTTCGCGCGATCGTCTGGGGCGCGACCGGGAGCTTCCATGAGGCTACCGCCGCGGCTACCCTGGTCGGGCAGGTGTTTGCCTATCTATTCATCTTCGGCGGTCTTCTCCTGGCCATTACCGGCGCTTTCGTCAGCGGCCTCTGGCTTGTCTTCATCGGCTGGTTCCTCAACAATGCCGCGGCGGCGAGCCGCCGCCAGGCAGAGGTCAGCGAGCTCCTCCAGGGGGTCCGCGTGAGTGCGGTGATGACCACGAACCCGGCGACGGTGCCGGCCGATACCACGATCCTCGACTTTGTCGAGACGTATATTCTCGGACGGAACCTGCGCGTGGTACCGGTGGTCAGCGACCGCGACCACATCGTGGGGCTGGTTTCGCTCCGTGAAGTTCGCACGGTACCGCGCGACGCGTGGTCGCGAACACCAGTCTCCGCGGTGATGCTCCCGTTGAGCCGTCTTGCAGTGGCCACGCCGGATGAGCCGCTCACGCGTGCGCTCGAGGACCTCTCACGCCAGGATCTGAACCAGCTTCCGGTTGTGATGGATGGGCACCTCGTCGGCCTCCTCACTCGAGGGAACATCGTTCGCTACATTCGGGTCCGCGAGGAGCTGAAGAGAGCGGCTTGAGCCTCTATTGCCCATCGCCGGCGGCTGATCGGGAAGGCCGCGGCTAGCCCGCGGGCACGGATGCTCGCTCTCGCCGTGCTATACTCGTCGCTGGAGATCCCTGGTAGGAGGAGAGATGGCGGAGCGGATGTCGCCGCGCGAGCGGCTTCAGGCGACCCTGCGCGGGGAGCCAACCGACCGACCGGCGTGGAGCATGTGGCGCCACTTCTACGATACCGAGGCAACGCCAGAAGGGCTGGCCGAGAGTATGCTCGGCTTCCAGAACACGTACCAGTTCGACTTCATGAAGGTGAACCCCCGGGCCTCCTACCATGTGGAGGACTGGGGCGTCACGATTCAGTACAGCGGTGATCCGCACCGCGGGCCAACGATTGTCGATGTCCCAGTAAAATCCCCGGCGGACTGGCGTAAGATCGAGCCGCGGCCGGTGGACCGCGGAGTGCTGGGGGACCATCTCCGGGCACTGCGCCTGATCCGGGACGGACTCGGGGGACGGATCCCCTTCATTATGACTATCTTCAATCCGCTTTCGCTCGCGGGCGATCTCGTGCCGTCAGATCAGGATCTCCTGCGGCACATGCAGGAGGCGCCGGACCTGGTGCATCAGGGCCTGCGCGCGATTACCGAGACGTTCGTGAACTATACGCGGGCAGTGCTTGAGCTGGGCGCGAGCGGCATCTTTTTCGCGACAACCTCTTGGGCGAGCAAAGATACGATCTCGCCAGAGCAGTATCGGATCTTCGGCCGACCGTACGATCTCCAGGTGCTGGAGGCCGCCCAAGGAGCCGAGTTCAACCTGCTCCACGTGTGCGGCGAGAATAATATGCTCTTTGAGCTTGGTGATTACCCGGTCCACGCAGTCAACTGGGCGTCCACCTCGCCCTCTAATCCGTCGATCGCGGCCGCTGCGGCTCGCCTGAAGCCAGCCCTCGTGGCGGGCATCTCCCGCGAGGCGCTTGTCGCCCCGACACCGGACCAGGCTCTGGCTGAGGCCCGTCGGGCGCGGGAGGAGAGTGGTGGGATCCACTGGGCGCTCGGACCGGTCTGCTCGATCCCGACCCGGTCGCGTCCGGAGACGCTTGCGGCGCTCCGGTCCTTCATCACTGGCAGCGCCTGATCAGCCGATCTCTCGCGTGTCGCCGTGGGTGAGGGACAGGACAGGCAGACCGTTTGATGGGAGGTGCTGAGGCGTCGTGGACGCCCATGTGACAGGTGATGGCCGGGCGTGATCCAGCGCAGAGAGCGATGTGATCAGCCCAAAAAGTGAAAGGAGGCTCGAGGAGATGGCAGGAGAGTTGGGGAATCGGCACGTGGCGCTCCTGGCGGAGAGTGACTATGAAGACCTGGAACTCTGGTATCCGCTTCTTCGCCTGAAAGAGGCGGGTGCCCGCGTGACGGTCGTCGGAACCGGCTCCGCTGATACCTACGCAAGCAAGCACGGCTATCCGGTCAAGGTTGACGCGAGCGCCGAGGCGGTCGATCCCCGGTCATTGGATGCAATCGTTATCCCGGGTGGCTGGGCGCCCGATCGCCTGCGGCGGTATCCTGCAGTCCTCCAGCTTGTTCGGGAGGCGAATGCCCAGGGCAAGATCATCGGTGCGATCTGCCACGCTGGCTGGGTCCTGTGCTCAGCCGGAATCGTGCGCGGTCGAACGGTCACCTCGGTGCCGGCGATCAAAGACGATATGATCAACGCCGGTGCGAACTGGGTGGACCGGGAAGTGGTCCGTGACGGGAACCTCGTCACGTCGCGCGTCCCATCCGATCTGCCGGCGTTCTGTCGAACCTTGATCGAGGCGCTGGCGAGCGTCGAGCAGCCTGCGCTCGCGCGCGGCTGACCAGGTGCAGGAGACACGGGGGATTGGTTGGCGAGGACTGCTCGCACTTGGAAGGAACGGCATCTCGCGGCCAATCCCCTGTGCCTATCTCAATCCAATCTCCGCACTTCGCTATGTTCCCGTTGGGCGTGCTGGAGATTAGATATCGCCGTTGGGGGATAGGAGGCTTCCCCCTGTTCCGCTGCGTCAGAGGTCGGTCGGGAGCAGGCTGTCGAGCATCTCAAGGATGTGGCGCAGATTGATGCGAGGGAGCTGAAGCGAGGAGATCGGCACGCCGAGGTTGAAATCGTCGATGCGGCGGTTGAGTTCCTCAATGGAGGCGCGGTAGCGCTGGACAAATCGGTCGTGCTCACGCCGGAGGGCAGCCCGCCGCGTCGGCCGGAGGTAGGCGGGAGCACGGGACAGGCGCGCGATGCCAGCCTGGATCCGGGCGGCGTGCCGCGCAAGGTCAGAACGGAGGCGCTCACTCGCCGCTTCGATGTCGTGGCGGGCCTCGATCCACGGTGGGGCAAAGCCCGCATTGCGGAGGATCCGGTATGCCAGGCGCATGTCATCTGGGATGAAGGGATTATCCTCGTCAGAGAGGTCGAGCGGTCGGCCTGCGCCCGGCAGATTGTCAAAGAGGCCGCGCTCGATCGCTTCCTGGATCACCTCTTCCACGTGGAGCAGGAAGGGTGCCTCCGGGTCCGTCTCGTGCGTCTGTGGGTCCCCGCCCCGGTCGTGCGCTCTGAGTGCCTGCTTGTCGCGGGCATCGGAGGTGTCATCCATAGCACCTCTAACTCTACCATAGCCCTGGGCGGTTGCGCTCGGCTTGACGACAGGATCGCGAGGGAGTAGAGTTCCACCTGGATGCCGCGTTGCGCGGTGAAGTTGCTGTTTTTTTGCCGTGCGGCGCCAGTACCGATCTCCGCGGCGCACCTGGCCCGGGAGACGGAGAAAGGAGAGACACTGGTGGGCGGACGACAGCTTGCTCGCATTGCGAGCCGTCCCATCACCCGGCGATGTCGGCCGACCGTGCCCACCAGGCGTCGTCCATAAGAGACGCCGGATCGTCCGGAAGCGATCGCCGTGGGATGGTTCGCCGCCCACGGCGATTTTGTTTTGCCCTTTTGTTTTGTCCTATCGGGGCGGTTTCTATCGACGCGTCGAGCCGGCAGGATCGAGGAGGAGCACGATTGATGTTTGATCGGTCAGTATCCCGCGCGCTGGAAGTCGATGCCGTGAGTAAGAGGTTTCTCGACCGTCTGTTTCCCCTGCCGTTCGGCCGTGATCGAGCGGCGAAGCGGGAGATCATCGCGGTCGATTCGGTGTCGCTGGTAGTCGAGCGCGGGCAGATCTACGGGATCCTCGGCGCTAATGGCTCCGGCAAGTCCACCTTGATCCGGCTTATCTCAACCCTGCTCATCCCCGACGCCGGGCGCATTCGGGTCTTTGGCCACGATGTGGTCCGGGAAGAGATGGCGGTAAAGCGTCTGATCAACCGTGTGAGCGTCGAGGCGGCCTTCTTCCGCGTGCTCAGCCCGATGGAGAACCTCCTCTACGCAGCGCGGCTATACGGCCTGGATGCGCGCCGGGCCCGGAAGCAGATCATAGAGATCCTCGAACGGCTCGGGCTTGACCGCGACCGCGTGCACGAACCGCTTCAGAAAATGTCGCGTGGGACACAGCAGAAGGTAGCTATCGCCCGCGCGCTTCTCACGTCACCGGTTCTTCTCCTCCTGGACGAGCCGACGACCGGCCTGGATCCACGTTCGAAGCGAGAGGTCCAGAAGCTGATCCTGGATCTGCGTGCGACGCACGATGCCACGATCCTCCTAACGACCCACGACATGGAGGAAGCAGACCGCCTCTGCGACCGGGTGGCAATCCTGCACCGCGGTCGGATCGTGGCCGATGCTGTGCCATCGGAGCTGAAGCGTGTGCACGGTGAAGGACCAGGCGCATCGCTGGAAGATGTATTCATGCGGCTGACCGGGCACCGGCTTGAAGAGGACGAAGCCGAACCGGTCGGCTAACGAGGAGGAAGACGTGGCTGCGCTTGTCGAGGAGCTTCGGGCGTCCTACGCGTTTGTCGAGCGCAATATCAACCTGACCCGCCGCTACTGGGGCTGGGAGATCGTCTTCCTGGTCTACAGCATCGTGAACAGTCTCGCAGTCACCTTCATTGGCGCGGCGATGCAGGAGATCAGCGGTCAGCAGGTGAACACGGCATACTTGGTCCTCTATCTTCTGATCGGCACGCTCGTCTGGAGCTATCTCTCGGTCGTGTTCGATGCGATCAGCGAGATGATCACCTGGGAACGGTGGGAGGGCACGATCGAGTATACGTTCATGGCGCCGGTGCACCGTGTCACGCATATGGTCGGAACGGTCCTCTTTGCGATTCTCTACGGTGTGCTCCGCACGGCGGTAATCCTGGCGGTGGTCAGCCTCTTCTTCCATCTTGATCTCGGACGGGCGAACTTCCTGAGCGCCACGGTTGTCCTGCTCGTGGGAAGCATCAGCTTCGTCGGCCTCGGGATCGTCGCGGCGATCCTTCCCCTGACATTTACTGAGCGCGGTTCGCAGATGACGCGCGTGGTGGAGGCAGGGCTCTTGCTTGTCTCCGGCGTCTATTATCCGATCGAAGTCCTGCCATCGTGGCTGAGAGCCATCGCCCGCGTCTCCCCTGCGACCTACGTGCTCCAGGGGATGCGCCGGAGCATCATGGAGGGAGCCGATCTGCTGGCGCTGGGGCCGTCTCTGGTGCCGCTCCTGGCAATCGGCCTTGCCAGCATCCCGATTGGCGTCTTTATCTTCGGCCGGGCGGAATGGGCTGCCAGGCGCAATGGGACGCTGAAGCGTAATGGCTGAGGGGCCCCGATGGCGGTCCGCCCATTCTGACACTCTCCGGGAGGCTGGTGAAGTCAGACGGCGTCCGGATGGGCAACGATGAGGCTTGCGTTATGTCCACCAAAGGCCAGCGAGTTAGACATCGCGAAGGCGATCCGGTGGGGCCGCCCGATGTTCGGCACGTAATCGAGGTCGCACGCGGGGTCCGGACAGTCCAGGTTGATCGTCGGATGGACGAAGCCGTCGCGGATCGAGAGGATGGTCGCGATCAGCTCGACCGCGCCGGCTGCGCCGATCAGATGGCCGGTCATCGACTTCGTCGAGCTGATTGGCAGGCGGTAGGCGTGCGCGCCGAGAGCACGTTTGATCGCCATGGTTTCGCACCGGTCATTGAGAGGTGTCGAGGTGCCGTGGGCGTTGATGTAGTCGAGAGCGTGAGCGGGTAATCCCGCCTCGGCGAGAGCGAGCTGCATCGCGCGCGCCATGGGCTCGCCGGTGGCATCCGGAGCTGTCAGATGATAGGCGTCCGCGGTACTGCCGTAGCCGCGAATCTCGGCGTAGATCCGGGCACCGCGTGCTTGCGCGTGATCCAGATCCTCCAGGACGACGATGCCCGCGCCCTCAGCGATGACAAACCCATCACGGTCCCGGTCGAACGGGCGGCTCGCGCGGGTCGGCTCATCATTGCGGCGCGACAGCGCCCGACAGCTCGCGAAGGCCGCGATGACGAAGCGGGACACCGGCGCCTCAACGCCGCCGGCGACCACGATAGGCACCCGCCCCGCCCGGATCATCTCGAAGGCCTCGCCGATGCAGTCACTTCCAGTCGCACAGGCGGTGGCAAGGGCACGGATCGGTCCGCGAAGACCGAGATGGATCGACACATAGCCCGCCGGCATATTGGGGATCATCATCGGCGCGACCAGGGGGCCAACGCGATGGGGCCCGCCCGACAGGAAGCCCCCGATCTCCTGCTCGAGCGTCAGCATGGCCCCCATGCCGCTGCCAAGACAGACCCCGACCTTGTACGGGTCGAACCGCTCGGCAGAGAGGCCAGCATCATCCACGGCCATGCGTGCTGCCGCGACCGCCATCTGGGTTGCGCGGTCCATCCGGCGCGCTTCCTTCCGGCCGATAATCGGCTCAGGATCGAAGCAGTCAACCGTGCCCGCGATCCGAGTTGGCAGGTCTGCCGCGTCGAAGCGAGTGATTGGCGTGATGCCGCTCTGCCCGGCGCGCAGGTGTCTCCAGAAGGAATCGGTCCCGATACCAAGCGGCGTGATGACCCCCAGGCCGGTCACCGCCACGCGTCGCGCTCGAGTCATGGCCGACGATCCTTTCCACACTCGTGCGGCCGGGGCCGACCCGGGCGCCAGTGTCCAGGAATCCGCGGCACCTACCGCATCTACCTATGTTCTCTAACACGGAATGGGTGCATCTGGTTGCGGCCGGCCCCGATTTTGCGCCGCTCCCGTGGGACGAGGCGTCGGTGGAGCGGGGAAAGGAGATCATCGTGGTCGAGATCCGGGTCGAATGCCTGGACTGTCCGGCCGTCGCCGATCAGCCGATAGAGATCGTGGAGCGCAAAGGGATCGGCCATCCGGACAGCATCTGCGATGGGATTGCGGAGCAGGCTGCGGTTCGGCTGGCACAGGAATACCGCCGCCGTCTTGGGCGTGTGCTCCACTTCAATCTCGATAAGGGCTTACTGGCCGCGGGTACCGTTCGCCGATGGTTTGGCGGCGGCACGATCCAGTCTCCCATGCGCTTCATCTTTGGCGATCGGGCGACCTTCGACTGGCAGGGTATCCAGGTACCGGTCACGGAGATCGTCGAGGACGCCGCACGCGACTGGCTCCGGGCCAGTCTCCCGCGGATCGTGCCGGGACGCGATATGATCTTTCAGGCCGAGCTCCGCGAGGGTGCCCCGGAGCTTCAGCGAACGGTGCAGCCCGGCCGCGTTCCTGCGCCGGCCAATGATACCTCTGCCGCGGTGGGCTATGCTCCGCTGTCACCGACAGAGCACCTTGTCCTGGCTACCGAGCGCTTCCTCAACGGGCCGGACTTCAAGACCAGCTTTCCGGATACTGGTGAGGATGTTAAGGTCATGGCCTTTCGAATTGAGGATCAGCTCCGTCTGACCATCGCGATGCCATTCCTGGCCGAGTGGGTCACGAGCGAGAATCAGTACTTCCGCCGGAAGGAGGAGGCCGCGAGAGCACTCATGGCGTACCTCGACGGACTGCCGGAGCGCCCGGCGCATCTCGAGGTGGCGCTGAACACCCTGGATGCGCCAGGTGCTGCGGAAGCGGGCGTGTATCTCAGTCTCCTGGGGACCTCCGCCGAAAATGGAGACTCGGGCGAGGTTGGTCGGGGGAACCGGGTGAATGGCGTAATCTCACTGAACCGACCGTCTTCAGCCGAGGCGGCGGCGGGCAAGAATCCGGTCAGCCATGTCGGTAAGCTTTACAATGTCCTGAGCTTTCGCCTTGCCCGGCAGATTCAGCAGGAGGTACCAGGGCTTCGGGATGTTTACGTCTGGCTCGGTAGCCAGATCGGACAACCCGTCAACGATCCAGCGGTGGTAGCGGTGCAAGTGGTGCACGCACGCGGGTGCCGCCCGTCCGTGCTCCGGGGGCGGATCGCTGCGATTGTTCAGCGCGAACTCGCAGAGATCGAATCGCTCACCGAGGCGCTTATCGCGGGTACCGTGCGGCTCTATGCCTGAGTAGTTTCTCCCTTCCTCTGCTCTCTGGTCCGACCTCACCAGCCGGGTACGTGTTCGGTACCTGGGGGATGAGCGCGGCTCCGCATGAGCCTGCTGCCGTGAGGCGGTCTTCCTCCCCGCGTCCTGCTCGTTCGATTCCTAGCCAAAATGGACGATTGACCACATCGAGCCGCCGGCCTAGCTTGCGGAACATCCATCACGTTCCGGGAAGGTCGGTGTTATGCTTCGACGGCTGGTGCTTGCACTCTTTATTCTTGCTACCGCCCATGGGCCGGTCGTTCCCGCGGTCGCCGAGACGCCAACCCAGCGGGTGGCTGACCTGGTGAATGCTGAGCGCGCCCGCGCAGGCCTTCCTGCCCTGACGGTCTCCGCCGCGCTGTCCCGTGCTGCAGGCGCCTATGCAGCCGAGATGGCCGATCAGGGCTTCTTCAGCCACCAGGGGCCAGACGGATCGACGTTCATCAGCCGCGCCCTGGCGGCCGGCTACCGCGGGGCGACGTACCTTGCCGAAAATATCGCTGCTGGCCAGACATCGCCCGAACAGGTTGTCGCGAGCTGGATGGCTAGCCCATCCCATCGTGCCAACATCCTGTCGCCGTGGGTGACCGAAATGGGTGTGGGATATGCGGCGCGACCGGGTTCCCCTTATGGGACATACTGGGTGTTGGAGCTCGGAAGCCGGACGACCGGACGGCCTGCCTCTGGGCCGTCGTCGCGCGGCGGGCGAACGCTTCCCGCCGCGCCCACCCGACCGGTCCCCTCCGGGACGACAGCGCACCCGGCTGGCTCTTCGCCTTCTCCCCCGTCATCGTCAAGCGTCCACTCGCCCGGCATTCTGCCGTCGTCGGCGAAGGCATCTGCCAGGCCACTACCTCCATCATCGCTCGGGAGCGGCTGGTCGTTTGATGTGCTCGGTCGGCCCTTGACCGGCGTGATTCCGGATCCGGTCGTACCGGGGCTGCAGGTCCAGTATTTCCAGCGCGCTGTTCTGGAGTGGCACCCGGAGAATTCACCGCTCTACCGGATCCAGGTGCGTCTGCTCACAGATGTACTGTGGCCCGGCGCGGATCCTCCAGTGGACGTGAATGATGCGCCGCCGGGCCCGTGGGAGTATTTCCCATTCACACCGGGGCAGGCCACTGGCCTCGGCCACTTCGTCGCCGATTACACCCGCTCCGGTCAGCCGATCTATTTCAAGGACTATTTCGACCAACACGGTGGTGTGGCGACATTTGGTTACCCGATGGAGGAACCCAGGCTGTGGGAAGGGCTCTGGACCCAGCGCTTCCAGGCGGCGATCATGCAGTACCACCCGGAGTACGATCGGGACGGTACGATCCCCGGGACAGACCTGCCGTGGCGATACTTCCGCGTCCAGCTCCGCCTGCTCGGCGAGGAGTATGCACGGCAGCACGGCCTGCCAGATCAGCCGCTTCCCTCGGCTGATCTTGACAGCTCGGTCCCGGACCGGTAGGATCTACAATTGCTACGCTAGATACACGCGTCAAGCAGACCCTCAAGGCGACCAGGCAACGGCGAAGACGGAACGAGTAGGCCGATGCGCTGGCTCCAGAGAGCCCGGGGATGGTGCGACCGGGCGCCGGTCTCGGCTGAAGATCCTTCCCGAGCTGCCCGTCTGAACCCGGGGTGGAGAACCCGTGCAGTAGGTCGGGCCGGAGTCGTCGCCCGTTATCCGCGACGCGGGTTCGCGCCACATCGGCGCCGACTCGAGAGCGAGTGCGCCCCTGGCGAACAAGGGTGGTACCGCGGGAGCTTGGCGGCTCTCGTCCCTGGTGGAGACGAGAGCTTTTTTTATGGTCGCGACCATTACCGCGCGGATCGAGCGGTCGCTTACGGGTCTCTTGGTAAGGAGGGCAGATGTTTAAGCCGGTTACGACCAGGCCTGACTTCATCGCCATGGAGCACCGGATCCTCGATCTCTGGCGAGAGACGCGCGCCTTCGATCTGCTCGTTCAGCAGAACGCAGGGCACGAGCGCTTCTCGTTCCTGGATGGCCCGATCACCGCGAATAACCCGATGGGGGTCCACCACGCCTGGGGCCGAACCTACAAGGATGTCTTCCAGCGCTACCAGGCGATGCTGGGCAAGGAACAGCGCTTCCAGAACGGCTTCGACTGCCAGGGCTTGTGGGTCGAGGTCGAGGTCGAGAAGGAGCTCGGTCTAAACTCAAAGCGTGAGATCGAGGCATACGGGCTGGCCCAGTTCGCCGACCGCTGCCGGGAACGGGTCTGCACCTATGCAGGTGTGCAGACCGAGCAGTCCATCCGCCTGGGACAGTGGATGGACTGGGAGCATTCTTATTACACGATGACTGACCAGAACATCGAGTACATCTGGCATTTTCTGAAGACCTGTCACGAGCGGGGCTGGCTGTACCGCGGTGCCCGCTCGATGCCCTGGTGTACCCGCTGCGGGACCTCCCTCTCCCAACACGAGCTGATCGACAGCTATCGGGAGATGACGCACCTATCGGTCACGATCAAGCTGCCGCTGATTGGACATCCTGGGGAGTTCATCCTTGTCTGGACAACAACGCCCTGGACGCTCCCAGCCAATACCGCCGCTGCAGTCCATCCGGATCTTGAGTACGCGGCAGTTCGTCAGAACGGGGAGCTCTACTACCTCGGGAAGAACACCCTCGGCATGCTCCGGGGACCATACACGATCGAGAGGACGCTGAAGGGGAGCGAGCTGATCGGCCTGACCTACGTCGCGCCGTATGCCCAGCTGCCAGTCCAGCGCGGGGTCAGTCACCGGATCATTGGTTGGAAGGATGTCGCCGAGACAGAGGGGACAGGGATCGTCCATATCGCACCAGGTTGCGGTGCCGAAGACTATGAACTGAGTAAGACCGAGGATATCGCGGTCATCGTGCCGATCGATGAGGCGGGCAACTACTTCGACGGGTTCGACTGGCTCAGCCGCCGCAACGTCAGCGAAGTCGCCGAGCCGATCGTGAATGATCTGGCCCAGCGGGGACTGCTCTACGCAGCAGCGGAGTACACGCACCGCTACCCCGTCTGCTGGCGGTGCCAGTCCGAGCTGGTCTTCAAGCTCGTGGATGAGTGGTTCATTTCGGCACAGGAGATTCGCCCCCAGCTCATCGCTGCCGCCCGCACGGTCGAGTGGATCCCGGACTGGGCGGGAAAGCGGATGGAAGATTGGCTGAATAACATGGGAGACTGGTGCATCTCGCGCAAGCGCTACTGGGGACTTCCGCTTCCGTTTTACATCTGCGATCAGGGGCACCTCACTGTGATCGGCTCGCGGGCGGAGCTGACAAGGCTTGCCGTGAGCGGGCTCGATCAGTTGCGCGAGCTGCATCGCCCCTGGATTGACGCCGTGAAGATTGCCTGTCCGCAGTGCGGTGCGGTGGCCGAGCGGGTGCCAGAGGTCGGTGACTGCTGGCTCGACGCGGGGATCGTGCCGTTTTCGACGCTTGATTACCTGACGAACCGACCGTACTGGGAGAAGTGGTTTCCAGCGGATCTGGTTGTTGAGATGCGTGAGCAGATCCGGCTCTGGTTCTACTCGCTCCTG
>DATGMJ010000174.1:0-5829 GCA_035293685.1 Chloroflexota bacterium
CTACACCATGGTGATCTTCCAGCAGCAGAAGCTGGCCGAGAACCTGCAGAAGTACGGGGGATTCATTCCGGGCATCCGGCCGGGGCGGCCAACCGAGGAATACCTCAACCGCGTTCTCTTCCGGATCACGATCCTCGGAGCGGTCTTCCTGGGCGTTGTGGCAATCTTGCCCTTCTTCGCCCAGGGCATCAGCACCTCGCTGATCCTGAGCAGTACAGGGCTGCTGATCGTGGTCGGCGTCGTTCTCGATACGATGAAGCAGCTCGAGGCCCAGCTGATGATGCGGAACTACGAGGGCCTGATCAAGTGATCGGGTGCGCATGATTATCGTTCTGCTCGGGCCGCCCGGCGCGGGCAAAGGCACCCAGTGCGAGCTTCTCGCACGTGAACGGCGACTCGCGCGGGTCTCCACCGGTGAGCTCCTCCGCGAGGCGGCGGCTCGCCGCACGGCCCTCGGCGAGCTGGCCCGACCTTATGTCGAGCGTGGCGAGCTGGTACCGGACGAGGTTATGATCGGGATCATTCGGGAGTGGCTGACCAAGAACGCCCATGCCGAGAGGGCGATCTTCGATGGATTTCCGCGGACGATCACCCAGGCCGAGGCCCTCGACGGTGTGCTCGCTGACCTGGGTCGGCAGGTAGACTATGCGATCTACCTGCGCGTGCCGACCGAGGAGCTCATCCGGCGGCTGTCGGGGCGCTACGTTTGCCCCCGCTGTGGCGCAACCTACCACCTGGCAACGTCGCCCCCGCGCGTGCCCGGCCGGTGCGACATCTGCGGTGCCCCGCTTACCCAGCGGCCGGATGATCGGATTGAGGTGATTCGCCACCGGCTGGAGGTGTATTTGACCCAGACCACGCCGGTCGTGGACTACTATCGACGGAAAGGAATTCTCATCGAGGTGGACGGGGCTCGCCCCATCGAAACTGTCTTTGCCGATGTCCAGGCGGCCCTCCCACCAGTGGAATCGAATTGAGACACGTGCCGATCTATCTGAAGTCACCACGCGAGATCGCGATCATGCGCGAGGCCGGTCGGATCGTGGCGCTGACCCTCCTCGAGCTGGAGGACAAGATCCGCCCAGGCCTGACCACGGCCGATCTCGACGCAATTGCCGAGCGAACCGCCTATGCCCTCGGGGCAATCCCGGCGTTCAAGGGCTACCAGGGCTATCCGGCGAGCCTGTGCGTCTCGATCAACGACGAGGTCGTTCACGGCATCCCGAACCCGGCGCGCGTCCTGCGCGAGGGAGATATCGTGAGCCTGGATTTCGGGGTCATCTACCGTGATTTCGTTGGCGATGCAGCGATCACAGTCGGCGTGGGGACGATCTCTCCCCTGGCCGAGAAGCTTCTGCGAGTAACGCGAGAGGCGCTCGAGGCCGGGATCCAGCAGGCGCGGGCCGGGAATCATCTGTCCGACATCTCGCACGCGGTCCAAGCGTACGCCGAGCAGAACGGCTTCTCGGTGGTGCGGCAGTACGTCGGGCACGGAGTTGGGCGGCGGATGCACGAGGAGCCGCAGGTTCCCAATTTTGGCCCACCGCACCGGGGCCCCATCCTGCGCCCCGGCATGACGCTGGCCATCGAGCCGATGCTCAACACCGGCACCGCGGAGACGGAGGTCCGGCCGGACAACTGGACAGTCGTGACGAAGGATGGGGGATTATCGGCGCACTTCGAGCATACGATCGCGATCACGGCGAATGGGCCGGAGATTCTGACGCTGCCCTGAAGGGCACGAAGGGGGGCAATGCCGAAGCAGGAAGCTATCGAAGTCGAAGGTCGGGTCATCGAAGCACTGCCCAACGCGATGTTTCGGGTCGAGCTCGACAACGGACACACCGTTCTCGCGCATATCTCGGGCAAGTTGCGGCTCAACTTCATCCGCATCCTGCCGGGGGACCGGGTGATGGTCGAGCTCTCGCCCTATGATCTCACGCGCGGTCGGATCACCTACCGCCTGCGGGGGTGATTTGACGGCGCGCGCGTTTTCCGGTATACTCCGAGAATAGACCGCTCGGAATAACGAGCGGTATTTTGTGTCACCACCACGACGAGCAAGACGGCAGGGGGCAATCCATGAAGGTCCGTGCATCGGTCAAAGCCCGCTGCGAGAAGTGCCGGATCGTACGGCGGAAAGGGGTCGTCCGCGTTCTGTGCACGAATCCGAAGCACAAGCAGAAGCAGGGCTAGGAGAGGGACGCCATGGCGAGAATTGCCGGCGTGGATATCCCACGTGACAAGCGCGTTGATATCTCACTGCGCTACATCTACGGCATCGGGCCGACACTCGCGCGGAAGATCCTCGAGCAGACCCAGATCCGTCCCGAGACCAAGGTGAAAGACCTCACCGAGGACGAGGTCGTCCGCCTGCGAGAGGTCATCGAGCGCCAGTACAAGGTCGAAGGCGACCTTCGGCGTGAGGTTAACCTGAACATCAAGCGCTTGATCGAGATCGGCTGTTACCGCGGCCTCCGACACCGACGCGGACTGCCGGTGCGCGGTCAGCGCACGCGAACGAACGCGCGCACGCGCAAGGGACCGCGCAAGACGGTGGCCGGCCGCCGGAAGGCAACGGCGAAGAAGTAAGAAGAGGACGCGCACTCGCCCTGGGGGGCGAGTGGACCAATGCGCGCCTGTCCCTGCCCGTCGGGCACGGTGGATCGAAAACTCAGGTTCGGGAGCGTGGATGCCAGCGAATAGGAAGACAACCCGGGCGCGGCGACGCGAGCGGCGGCAGATCCCGCGCGGCCGGGTGTACATTCAGTCAACGTTCAACAATACGATCGTCACGGTCACCGATCCCACCGGCGCCGTGATCGCCTGGAGCAGCGCGGGCGCGAGCGGCTTCAAGGGCTCGCGCAAGAGCACTCCCTACGCGGCAAGCGTCGCGGCGGAGAATGCGGCTCGCAAGGCGATGGATCACGGCATGCGTCAGATCGATGTCTATGTCAAGGGACCGGGCACCGGCCGCGAGGCGGCGATCCGGTCGCTTCAGGCGGCAGGGCTGTTGATCAACTCGATCACCGATGTCACCCCGATCCCGCACAATGGGTGCCGGCCGCCCAAGCGTCGGCGGGTTTAGGAGGTCACGATGGCACGCTATACCGGTCCTGTTTGCAAGATCTGCCGGCGCGAGGGGATCAAGCTCTTCCTCAAGGGAGAGCGCTGTTTCACCCCCAAGTGTGCGGTTGATCCCAGCCGCAAGCCGTATCCACCGGGCCAGCACGCCCAGCGCCGCCGCAAGATGTCCGAATACGGCCTCCAGCTCCGGGAGAAGCAGAAGGCGCGCTTCATCTACGGCATCCTCGAACGTCAGTTCCGTCGGCACTTCGAGGAGGCCCAGCGGCGTCCGGGATCGACCGGTGAGAATCTCCTGCGCATCCTCGAGATGCGGCTGGACAACGTCGTCTTCCGTCTCGGCTTCGCCGACTCGCGAGCCCAGGCGCGCCAGCTCGTCACACACGGGCATATCACGGTCGATGGGCGCAAGGTCGACATCCCGTCGTACGAGACGAAGGTTGGGCAGGTCATCGGTGTGCATCCGCGCAGTCGCCAGAATGCGTACTTCACGGGGCTCCCGGAGGTGCTGAAGCACCGGGCCGTCCCAGCCTGGCTCAGCCTGGATGCTACTGCTATGACCGGCCGCATCCTCAGCGCCCCGACCCGCGCAGACATCGACTCGAATATCCAGGAGCACCTCATCGTCGAGTACTATTCGCGCTGATCGTCTCGCGGGGTGGTGCCGCCGGGACACGCCTGCCGCATCTGGCCGATGCGTGCCGCAGACCCGGCGGCGACGGACAAGGAGGGGACTACCTTTGATCGACATGACGCTGCCCAAGGTGGAAACAAAAGAGTCAACCCCCACCTACGGGCGTTACCAGATTGAACCGCTTGAACCCGGGTTCGGAACAACCCTGGGGAACGCGCTCCGGCGCGTGCTCCTTTCAGCGCTCCCCGGCGCAGCGGTGACATCCATCCGGATCGAGAACGTCTACCACGAGTTCTCGGATATCCCCCACGTCAAGGAAGATACGACCGAGATCATCCTGAATATCAAGCAGTTGCGCGTCCGCTCGTTTAGCGACCATCCGGTGCAGATGCGCATCGAGGCCCGCGGGGCAGGGGCCGTCACCGCCGCAGATATTATCGCCCCGCCGGATGTCGAGATCGTGAATCCGGAGCTCCATATCGCGACGCTCGACTCGCCGGACGCGCACCTCAGCATGGAGCTGACCGTCGAGCGCGGCAAGGGATATCAGCCGGGGGATCACCGGGAAGGCCTTCCGATCGGGGTGATCCCGGTGGATGCGATCTTCACCCCGATCCGGAAGGTGAACTTCACGGTCGAGAATACCCGGATCGGCCAGGCGTCCGATTACGAGCGTCTGCTGATCGACGTCTGGACTGACGGGACGATCACGCCGGACGATGCCATGTCCCAGGCGGCGAACATCCTCGTTCGCCACCTCTCCTTGTTCACCGAGCTGGTGACCAAGCAGATTGGACGTCCGGACAAGGCGGCGGTCGGCGCGATCAGCATCCCCCAGCGGCTCTACGAGATGCCTATCGAAGACCTGAACCTCTCGGTTCGGGCGTACAACTGCCTGAAGCGCGCCGGCATCACCAAGGTCGGCCAGATCCTGGAAATGTCGGAGGACGATCTCCTCGGCGTGCGCAACTTCGGGCACAAGTCCCTCGACGAACTCCGCGAACGCCTCGCCGCTCACGGCCTCCTCGAGCACTCGCGCCTCGGCGAGCAGTCCGCCGGAGGGTTCGCGTACGAGGCGGAGCCGTACGAGCGGGAGGCGGAGGAGCTCGAGCCACGCCTGGCCGAGGATGAGGAGGAGGAAGACGAGGAGGAATACCGAGAGGAAGACGAGCTAGACGACGAGCTCGACGAGGACGAGTACGAGGACGAGGACTTCGAGGACGATTACGACGAGGACGAGGAATAGGGGCCATGAGACACGCCGTCGCGGGACGGAAGCTCAATCGTCCGACGGGCCATCGGCTGGCTCTCTACCGCAACCTGGCGACCGACCTGCTGCGGTATGAGCACATTACGACGACGTTCGCCAAGGCAAAGGCGGTCCAACCGATCGTCGAGAAGCTGATCACGCTGGGCAAGACCGACAGCGTACACCATCGGCGCCTGGCCGCGGCCCGTCTGTACGATCGCAAGATCGTCCAGAAGCTTTTTGATGTTATCGGGCCCCGGTTCGCCGATCGGGCGGGGGGCTACACGCGCATCATTCGCCTCGGCCGGCGCCTGGGCGACGCGGCCGAGATGGCGCGAATTGAGCTCGTCGAGTAGAGGGCCGGAGTGCCGATCGTGCGTCGATGCGGACCTTCCGCATGACCGTCCAGTATGATGGAACGAACTTCGCGGGCTTCCAGGTTCAGACCGGTCAGCGCACAGTCCAGGGCGTGCTCGAGACGGCGCTCCGGCGGATCACTGGCGAGTCCATTCGCATCGTCGGAGCGGGCCGAACCGACCGGGGCGTCCACGCTACTGGTCAGGTCATCAGCTTCCAAAGCGGGACGAGCCTGGCACCGCGCGCCCTTCAGCACGCGCTCAACGCCGTACTGCCGGAGGATGTCGCGATCATCACGGCGGCAGAGGCCGAACCCGGCTTTCACGCGCGCTTTAGCGCCCGTGCCCGGGAATACCGCTACACGATCTGGAACGCGGCCGAGCGCCCGGTGCTGGGACGGCAGTACGTCCTCCACTGGCGTGCCTACCTCGACGCGGCGGCCATGGATCGCGCGGCGCAGGTGCTGGTGGGCGAGCACGACTTCGCCGCCTTTGCCGGAGCATCC
>DATGMJ010000175.1:0-11629 GCA_035293685.1 Chloroflexota bacterium
CCGCTCCGGATCGGCGGCCAGGTCGTCCATCAGGTTGGCCTTCCCTTCCACTGGGGATACCAGGGACTGGCAACGGGGGCGATTGCCAACGATCTGACTCACCTCGTGCTGGAGCCAAACGTTAGCATTTACGAAGTCAAGGCTTTGATGGTGGATCTGCGTCCGGGCCGCCTGGCGGATCAGCCGCCGGAGGTGCAGCCGCCGCTCCAGGCAGGCAGGATCATCGGTACGGGGCCGGACGCTCCGGATGTGCCGCCGGCGAGCCTCCGGGAAGAAGGGTGAGCAACGGTGTCTGAACCCCAGGTATCCAACGCAGGCGCGCGCACGACCGACGGAACGATGCGTGGCCCCTGGCACGGCCTCCGTGCCGCTGTGGCGGCTCTCTCATCCCTCCGGAAGTTCGAGCCGCCGGCTCCTCGTTCTGTCAAGGGCTTTTTCACTGATACGACGCTCTGCATCGGCTGTAAGGCGTGTGAGGTTGCCTGCAAGGAGTGGAATCAGCTCCCGTCCGAACCGCCGCGCTGGACCGGCACCAGCTATGACAATACCGGCGCTCTCTCGGCGACGACCTGGCGGCACGTTCTCTTCGTCGAGCAGATCCCCGAGAGCCGTCAAACGCCGCGCTGGCTCCTGATGAGTGATGTCTGCAAGCACTGCGCGAATGCACCCTGCCAAGAGGTCTGCCCGACTGGTGCCATTATCCGGACCGAGTTCGACTCGGTCTACGTCCAGGATGACGTGTGCAACGGCTGTGGCTACTGCGTCGTCGCCTGCCCGTTTGGGGTGATCGACCGCAGCCCGTTCGATGGGGGCGCACACAAATGCACGCTGTGCTATGATCGGCTGAAAGTCGGAGACGAGCCGGCGTGTGCGCGGGTGTGTCCGACCCGCTCGATCCAGTTCGGCGACCTCGCAGAGCTCCGCGCCCGTGCCGAGCAGAGGATCGCCGAATTGCACGCGCGCGGGGAGACCTCTGCCTATCTCTACGGCGCTGACGAGCGCGTTCTGGAGGGCGGCCTCCACGCCTTTTTTCTCCTGGTGGATCGCCCGGATGTCTATAACCTCCCGGCTCACCCGCGCCGTCCGGTGCGGAACGCTCGCCGCGGCTACCTGATGACTGCGTTCACGGCGGCAGTCCTGATGGTGATCGGAATGCTGGGATTTGCACGCCGTTAGCGGCGCGGCGGAGATCACCGGCGAGGAGGGTGTGGGCAGAGGCTATGGAGACAAGAGGCAGTGCGGTCAATGGTCCGGAACGCGGCTACTATGGACTGCCGGTGCTCAAGCCGCCGGTCTGGCGATGGGAGATCTGGAGCTACTTCTTCCTCGGGGGACTGTCCGCCGGGACGTTTCTGGTCGCCAGCCTAGCCCGCCTGTTCGGGGATGAGGACGATCGGCGGGCGAGTCAGGTTGGTTACCTCCTTTCTTTCGCCGCCATTCTGCCCTGTCCACTGCTTCTGATCAAGGATCTGGGACGTCCGTCGCGCTTCTTGAATATGCTCCGGATCGTCAAGCCGTCGTCACCGATGTCCATGGGCATCTGGGGATTGATCGCCTTTTCGGTCTGCTCGGTGTTGAGCGCGTGGCGCGCACTCGGTACGGTGATCGGACACCCACTGCCGCTCAGCCGGGCTCTGCCGGAACGCCTGTTGGCCCTGGTGGGATCTGCGGCCGCTCTTTTTATTGGTGGTTATACGGGTGTACTCCTGTCCGTTACGAGTGTCCCCCTCTGGTCGCGGAGTGTGCTTCTCGGGCCGACCTTCCTCGCCGCGGCGTTCTCCTCTGGCCTCGCGGCGCTTGGTCTTGCGCTGGCTCTCTGCCGTGGTGTCCCCAATCGGACGCTAGCAAAGCTCCGCCCCATGGAAGTGGCCGCACTGGCGGTTGAAGGGGCAATGCTTGCCGGCTTTGCCCGGCAGAGCGATCGCGCCGTGCGTCCGGTGGTCTCGTCCGACGAGCACGGGCGCGGCTTTCTGCTGGGGGCGGTTGGTGTGGGGATCATCCTGCCGCTTCTCGCTCATCTCGTGGGGCCGCATCATCGGCGCTCTGCCGCGTTGTCCTCGGTGTGTGCGCTGGTTGGTGGAGTGCTCCTCCGCCGCGTGCTCATCGAGGGCGGGCGAGCATCGGCCGAGGATCCGCAGGTGACCTTCTGGCATACTGATCGTCCGCCGGAGAAGAGCCAATGGTAGCCGACTCTGATCAACCCTCTGGCAGGGCCGTGGATTGGCTGGACGTCCGCGGCGTCCAGCTTGGGCATCCGTACGGCGGGGATGCCCGGGCATGGGGGCAAGATGCGGGCGAGGTCCGAGCGGCCGCTGACGATCCGATGCGCATTCGCGTGCTAACGGTTGCCCGGTACGAGAAGGGAAAGATTGGCGAGGTGACCGACGAGGTGGCGGCCGAGGAACCCCTGGAGCTACGGGTGGATGGCCGGCCGCTCGCGGTGATCATGCGCACCCCCGGCCATGATCGGTTCCTGGCAGCCGGCTTTTTGCTTAGCGAAGGAATTATCCAAACGGCGCGTGATCTGCGGGAGATCGGCCCCGCTCCCGATCGAGATGGTTTTCCCCAGCCAAACGCGCTGGAGATCCGCCTCCGCCCGGAGCTGGAAGACCCCGGGCACCCATGGCAACGGCGTTTCACCGTCACGACGAGCTGTGGCGTATGCGGTCGGGCGAGCATCGACGCTGTGCTCGGCCGCGTACCGCCGCTCAGTGAGCGGATTACCATCGCCGCGGCTGTTCTCCTGGGACTGGAGGAACGTCTGCGATCGAGCCAGCCAGTCTTCACGCGGACGGGCGGGCTCCACGCGGCGGCGTTGTTCGATCTGTCAGGAAGGCTGATTGTCGCACACGAGGACGTCGGCCGGCATAACGCCGTTGACAAGGTCATTGGACAGCTCCTGCTCCAGGGACAGCTTCCGGCTCCCGTCTCTATACTCCTCGTCAGCGGTCGTGCGTCGTTCGAGCTGGTCCAGAAGGCTGTCGTCGCGCGCATTCCTTTCCTGATCGCGGTGGGCGCCCCTTCATCACTGGCCGTAGAGCTGGCGCGCGCAGCCGGCGTTACCCTGGTTGGTCTCCTTCGTCCGCATCGCTTCACCCTCTACGCCCATCCCGAGCGCCTTCGCCTCGCGCCCTAGCCCGGATGCTCGGTTGCCTGGGAAGGGGCCGAGGTGTAAAATGGCTTGCAATCCCTCCCGCGACGATCGGGCACAGCAGTTGAGAGGACAGGAGCATGCCAGCATCAGATCCGGTCATTGTCGTGGTCGGATCCGTGAACGTCGATATGATCGTTCGATCGGAGACCCTGCCGCGGCCGGGCGAGACGGTCGTGGGGGGTGAGCTCTTAACTGCGGGCGGCGGAAAGGGGGCGAATCAAGCGGTCGCGGCCCGGCGCCTTGGGGCTGACGTGCGGTTCATTGCCTGCGTCGGTCAGGATCCTGCCGGCTCAGCTGAGCTGGCGCGCCTGCAAGAGGATGGGCTCGCGACAAGCTGGGTTCGCATCGATGCGGCGGCCCCCACCGGGACGGCGCTGATCCTGGTCGATCGCCACGGCCAGAATATGATCAGCGTGGCGCCCGGCGCGAATGCACGTCTTTCACCGGCCGACGTCCAGGCCGCACGCATGGCCTTCGCGAGCGCCCAGGTGCTTCTAGTGCAGCTGGAGGTACCGCTCGATACGGTGCGGGCTGCGCTGGAGCTCGGGCGCGCTCATGGGCTGATTACGATCTTGAACCCAGCCCCGGCCGGTTCGCTCCCGGATGATCTGCTTCGGCTGGTGGACTGGCTGACGCCGAACGAGGTCGAGGCGGCAGCGCTCCTGGGGACACGCGTCGAGGGGCTGGAGGCCGCTCTCGCGGCGGCGCGCGCCCTACGGATGCGTGGTCCTCGACACGTGGTGATTACTCTCGGCGCCCAGGGGGCGGTCTACGCAGGTGACGGTGATGGTTGGTGGGTCCCGCCGTTTCCAGTCGCGGCAGTTGACAGCACCGCAGCCGGCGATGCCTTCAATGCGGCTCTGGCAGTAGCCCTGGCAGAGGGTCGGCCGATACCGGAGGTGCTGCGCTATGCCGGTGCGGCTGGTGCGTGTGCCGTGACTCATGCGGGGGCGCGTCCGTCGCTCCCCTCTCGCGATGACGTGGCAGCGCTCCTTGCGCGCGCGGGGGGCGCGACAGTTACTGGTACGCGAGGCTGACGTGGCGGCCCAAGCGTTCTACCGGAAGTGGCGATCTCAGCGCTTTGCCGATCTGGTAGGCCAGGAGGCAGTGGCGCAGACCCTGCGAAACGCCGTGCGGAGCGGTCGGATTGCCCACGCGTATATCTTCTGCGGTCCACGGGGCGTGGGCAAGACCTCTGCCGCACGTATCCTGGCCAAGGCCCTGAACTGTCCTAACGCAATGGATGGGGAACCGTGCGCGCGCTGTGAGATGTGCCAGGCGATCCAGGAAGGACGTGCGCTGGATGTCCTGGAGATCGACGCGGCATCGAACCGGGGAATCGACGAGATTCGTGGGATTCGGGAGAAGGTGGGCCTCGCGCCTGCGGCGGCGCGGTACAAGTTTTACATCCTCGATGAGGCCCATATGCTCACCGTCGACGCATTTAATGCCCTGCTCAAGACGCTCGAGGAACCGCCAGCGTATACGGTATTCGTGCTGGTCACGACTGAGGTTCAGCGGCTCCCTGAGACGGTGCGCTCGCGGTGCCAGCGATTGGACTTCCGCCGCATCCGGATCAGCGACGCGATTGCGCGTCTGGAGTTTGTCTGTCAGCAGGAAGGGATTCGACCGGAGCCCGGCGTTCTGGACCTGCTGGCGCGGACTGCTGCGGGAAGTCTGCGGGATGCCGAGGGAATGCTCGATCAGGTGGTCGCTTACGCCGGGACGGAGCCCACCCTTGCCGCAGCCCGGGCAGTGATTGGTGCCGTAGGGCCGGAGGTGGGACGCGAGCTGATCGGATTGATCGTGGCGGATCAGCCGGATCAGGCGATTCGCCGGGTCAATTCCCTGGTCGAGCAGGGCGCCGATCCCGCCCAGATTGCCCACGATATTATCGGATGCCTGCGCGCGCTCCTCCTCCTGCGAACATCGGAGACGCTGGCAGATGTCCTTGATGTCCTGCCGGAGGAGGTCACTGAGCTTAACGCCCTGGCTCGCCGTCTTGACGTGCCGTGCATTCTGGAGATGATCCGGGCGTTCCTCCCAAGCCCAGGGACCCGGCAGATGGTTCGTCCCCAGCTCCCGCTCGAACTGGGGCTGGTCACGGCGGCAGAGATCCTTCGGCAGAGGGCACGGATTCCGACAGCGGCTGCGTCGCCGCGCGCTGTGGAAGTACCGAGCCCTCGACCGTCAAGGAGCTCGCTGGAAACGACGGAAGGGCGGGCAGAAGAAGAGCAAATAGAGGGGAGCGCAATATCCCCGGCCGCACCGCAGGTGAAGACGCTCACAGCCAGCAGGGGTGCCGAACCTTCGGATAATACTGCTAGCTACGAGGCAGGGCTGTCCGGTGGACAGCTGGACGACGTGGCGCGCCGCTGGAACGAGATCCTCGATGTCTGCGGAATGACGAACCGGTCTGTCCAGGCACTGCTGCGTGCCGCCCGTCCGGTTGGGGTCGAGGAAGGATGTGTGGTCCTGGGCTTTCCTTACGAGTTCCACCGGGAGCGGATCGAGGATCCGAAGAATCGGGTGGTGGTCGAGGAAGCGATTGCGCGGGTCCTGGGACGGCCGGTCCGGGTGCGGTGCACCCTGGTGAGTCGAGAGGTTCTGGCCGCCCGTGATCCCTTGCAGCGTGCCCTCGAGGATCCGATCGTACGGGCTGCGGTTTCCATGGGAGCCCGCATCCGAAGTGTGACCGAGGATGACGCCTGAGCCGACCGGTTCGGGCGGGAACGGTTGATGATGGTGCAGTAGCTTGAGAAGGCCATCGTGACCGGGCGATCGTGCGCGCTGTCCAAACCCTGGCGAATACGGGGACGATGCGCAGGGGAACCGAGGAAGGAGATGTTATGCGACCGAACCTGAACATGATGAAGCAGATGCAGCAGAAACTGGCGAAGATCCAAGAGGAGCTGGGGAACGAGACTGTCGAGGCGAGCGCGGGGGGAGGAGCAGTCACCGTGGTGATGACCGGGCATCAGAAGGTCGTCTCGGTTCGCATTGCTCCGGAGGCAGTGGATCCAAGCGACCTGTCGATGCTGGAAGACCTGATTGTTGCCGCAGTGAACGAAGCCGTGGAGAAGTCGCATGAGCTGGTTACGAAGCGCATGGGGGCTATTACCGGCGGCCTCAAGATCCCGGGGCTCATGTAGCCGCGGATGAGAGAGGCGGCATCTTCCTGCTTTCTGTCCCGCTATTGATCCGTGGATTGCCTCGTCCGCGTCGATCCCCGCGCGAGGTGGCGGTAGAGATAGAGGCCAACGCCAGCGAGGATCAGCGCGAGGACCAGGTAGTCGAACTTCTGGAGGACCGTCCGAATCGCTTCCCAGTTGTCCCCGAGTGACTTTCCCGCGTAGATGAGGGCAAATGACCAGGGCAGGGAGCCCAGAGTCGTGTACAGGATGAACACGCCGAAGGGCATGCGCGCGATGCCTGCCGGCAGTGAGATGAAGGTCCGAATGACCGGGAGCAGACGGGAGAAGAAGATCGCCCCGTGACCGTAGCGGGCGAACCAGCGGTCAGCTAACTCAAGGTCGTGTGTCGAGATCAGGATATAGCGCCCATACCGTTCCAGCAGAGGGCGCCCTCCCCGTGCGCCGATCCAGTATGTGATTACTGATCCGATCACCCCGCCGAGGGTGCCGGCCAGCGTTGCCCCCCAGAGTGAAAAGACGTTCCGGGAAACCATCCAGCCGGCCATGGGGAGGACGATCTCGCTGGGGAGCGGAATGCATGCGCTTTCGATTGCCATGGCGACGATGAGCCCTGGATAGCCAACCGAACGGTAAACCTGCTCGAAGAACAGAATGAGCGTATCTTCCAGCGCCGTGAGCATCTAATCCTCGTATGCCGAAGTTCCACCAGTTGCTGTCTGGCCTGCGGCGCCGGCGCGGCTGTGGCTCAGGCTCCGCGGAGCGCGCTCAGGACTGCCGGGACATGGATTGCGAGGACGGCACGTTGGATCTCCAGAAGCTCTCCGATGCCCTGCTTTGCGAGCGCGATGACCCTGTCCACCTGGTCAGAAGATGGGAGCATCCGCTCCGCCGTCAGCTGGAGCTCGACAGTCTCACCGCGATCAGTCAGCACGAGGTTGCAGTCTACATCAGCAGCCGAGTCTTCGGCGTAGATCAGGTCGAGCAGGGCAGTACCGTTGACGATGCCCGCGCTGACTGCAGCGATCTGACGACGGATCGGGATGGCGGTAAGCTGACCACTGGCGCGCAGGCGCTCGCAGGCAAGGGCGAGCGCCACGAAAGCGCCGGTAATGGATGCGGTGCGCGTTCCCCCATCGGCCGTGAGGACGTCACAGTCAACGATCAGCGTGCGCTCGCCGAGCACGGCACGATCGACGGCCGCGCGCAGTGACCGTCCAATGAGCCGCTGGATCTCGACATTCCGGCCGTCCGTCCGCCCACTGGTATCACGGGGGCTCCGGGTAACGGTCGCGCGCGGCAGCATGCGATATTCGGCGGTGACCCAGCCGGTTCCCTGGCCCCGGAGGAACGATGGAACCCCCTCTTCTACCGAGACCGCACAGATAACCCGTGTGTTCCCTTGCTCGATCAGGACTGAGCCCTCAGCGTACGGCAGGAAGCCGACGCTGAGCTGAACTGAGCGCAGTTGATCGGGGGCACGCCCGTCAGGTCGACTCATCACGCCCACGGTCGTCAGCCCGTCCCGGGACCGGGTCGTTCCACGGAACAGGATAGGGGCCGGTCATGCAACACCTTCGAGATAGACCTCGGCATCCATCGCGGCACGGCAGCCCGCCCCGGCAGCGGTCACCGCCTGCCGATAGCGATAGTCCTCGACATCGCCGGCCACGAAGACGCCCTCCACGCTGGTCCGAGAGCCGTCGCGAACTCGAATGTATCCCTTCTCATCGAGGTCGATCTGCCCGCGAAAGATCGCCGTGTTGGGGGCGTGGCCAATGGCGACGAAGAGCCCTTGCACGGGAAGCTTGCTGGTCTCGCCGGTTTTCACGTTCTCGATGAGAACCCCCTCGACGTGATCTGTCCCAAGGACATCCCGGACGACTGTATCCCAGATAAAGCGGATCTTGGGGTGGTTGAGGGCGCGATCTTGCATGATCTTGCTCGCCCGAAGCTCGCGCCGCCGGTGAATGACGGTTACCGATGAGGCGAACTTGGTGAGAAAGAGCGCCTCTTCCATCGCCGTGTCGCCGCCCCCCACGACCGCCACATCCTTGTTTCGAAAGAAGAAGCCGTCGCACGTGGCGCAGGCTGAAACGCCGCGCCCCATCAGGCGGGCCTCATTCGGGAGATTCAGCCACAGGGCCGAGGCGCCGGTCGCGATGATCACTGCCTTTGCCGCAAACTCGTCTCCCTCGGTTCGGACGATCAGTGGACGCTGGTGGAAATCGACGCTCGTGGCATCCTCATCGATGAATTCAGCCCCGAAACGCTCGGCCTGTCGGCGCATCCGATCCATCAGCTCGGGGCCCATGATGCCCTCCGGGAAGCCGGGAAAGTTCTCGACCTCCGATGTGAGCATCAGCTGACCGCCAGCCTGGCGTCCGGCGATGACCAGGGGCTTCAGATCGGCTCGTGCCGTATAGATTGCCGCCGTCAAGCCAGCCGGCCCGGAGCCAAGAATAATCACGTTGCGCACGCTCATTGGCTGTTCGTTCCTTCAATGCTACTGCCGTTCCGATCACCTGACCGGGCTACAAGACCGGTCTGGGCATCCCACAGTGCGATCGCAGGATCGCCAGGATACGCTCTCGCGCCCAGTGCGCCTCCTGGCTGCGTGGTCGCGGACAGGGCGACGGAGCGGGTGATTGAATCGGCTGCTTCCGGCCTCATGATACCGTTCGATGTGCGAGCCGACAAGGCCGCCAGACGAGAGGAACGGGCGACCGCGGGCTTACTCGATGGTTAGTCCAGATGGGGAGGGCGTGGAGTCGTCAGGCGTGTCCAGGAGCGCGTTCGGAGCATGAGTGCGCTCTCTTCAGCCGGGGTGAGGATGTGACCGCACTGGAGACAGATGATGAACTGGTCGCGGTGATCGCGCTCGACAACGAGATCACCGCGACACCGCGGGCAGGCCTTCAGGTAGACCATGGGTGAAAGCCTCCGGCCGGATTCGGCCCGCTGTCGGCTTCGGATGTCGCTCCGCCGGAGGCAAGAGCCGTGCCCAGAGCGCGCAGGACGACGCGGGAGATGGGCGGGGAGGCGGCGCTTTTTTGACACTGAATTTCGCCTGTGCTAGATTGTAGTCAGCTTTGAATCAGAGGCCATGCGGTACAATCCCCTCATGCCAGGTGCCCTCGGCATATCCGGTCCGGTCACTGCCAACCATCTCGCCAGGGGCGAGGAGCATCGCCGGTGATCCAGGTTTCCAATCTCAGCAAGACGTATGGATCGAAGACGGCGATCCAAGGCGTCACCTTCGATGTCAAGCCGGGCGAGATTCTCGGCTTTCTGGGCCCGAACGGCGCTGGCAAGACGACGACCATGCGAATCCTCTGCGGCTATTTGCCCCCGAGCTCGGGGAAGGCAACGATCGCCGGCCACGATGTCTTCACCGAGTCGCTGGAGGTGCGTCGAAAGATCGGGTACTTGCCAGAGTCGGTGCCGCTCTATCCAGAGATGACCGTCGAGGATTATCTGCTGTTCATGGCCCAGATCCGGGGTGTCCCACGCGGTCGGCGGCGTCAGCGCGTTCAGCAGGTCATGCACTTATGTCATGTAGATGATGTTCGCCGCACGCTCATCGGTCGTCTGTCCCGAGGATATCGCCAGCGCGTGGGCCTGGCTCAGGCCCTCGTTCACGACCCACCAGTGCTTGTCCTCGATGAGCCGACCGTTGGACTCGATCCGAAGCAGATCACCGATACTCGGCAGTTGATCAAGAGCCTCGGCGGGTCGCACACTATCCTTCTCAGCACGCACATCCTGCCCGAGGTCAGCATGACCTGCAATCGGGTCGTCATCATCAATGAGGGGCGGGTTGTTGCCGAGGACACGCCGGAGAACCTGACCCGCCGGCTGCGCGGGTCGGAACGGATCGCCCTGGAGGTGCGCGGTCCAGCCGATCGCGTTAAGGCCGTCCTGTGCGCGATCCCGAATGTCCTGAATGTCGAGATGGTCGCCTCAAATGGCCGACCGCGCTTTCTGGTTGACTGTGCGGTCGGTCAGGATGTCCGCGAGGATGTCGCCGCGGCAATTGTGAATAATGGCTGGGGCCTCCTGGAACTGCATTCGGTAGGCATGAGCCTCGAGGAGGTCTTCTTGAAGCTCATCACGCGCGAAGAAGGAACTGGCTGATGGGAAATGTCATCGCCATTGCCCGCCGCGAGTTGATGTCGTACTACGGCTCGTTTCTCTTTTATGTCGTGACGGCAGCTTTTCTGGTGATCACCGGCTTCTTTTTCGCCGTGACCGTGGCGTTCAGCCGGTCAGCCCAGGTCGCTCCGCTCTTTCAGACAATGTACACGATCATGCTCCTCGTCGCGCCCATTCTGACGATGCGTCTGCTCGCGGAGGAGCAGCGGACGGGTACGATCGAGCTCCTGCTCACCTCGCCAGTCCGTGATGCGGAGCTAGTTCTGGGGAAGTTCCTGGCCGGGCTCGGCCTGTTGGTGTCCATGCTGGTGCTGACTGGCTTCTATCCACTCCTCCTCGCTCTCTATGGGAATCCCGATCGAGGCGGGATCATCGGGGGGTATCTCGGGGCGCTCCTGTTTGGAGGACTGGCCATCGCCATCGGGCTGTTCACGTCCTCGCTGACCCAGAACCAGATCGTGGCAGCGGTCCTCTCCTTTGCGATCCTCCTTCTGCTCTGGGTCATTGATGGGCTGGGAAGCCTGGTGGGAGGTGTCGTTGGAAGTATTGCCACCTACCTGGCTGTCTTCACGCACTTCTCGGATATGACCCGGGGCATCGTGGATACGAAGGACGTGGTGTACTTCCTGACCGTTATCGTCGGGGCGCTCTTTTTCACCACCTGGTCAGTCGAGACGAGGCGCTGGCGATGAGAGTACCGGCGCTCCTGGATCGCCTGTCGTCGATCTTCGCTGTTATTGGCACAATCGCGCTTCTTGCAGCACTGGGCACGTTCCTGATCCTGGGGCAGCTTGATCGGTGGGTGATTGTGTTGGCCGCGGTTGGGATCGGCCTCTGGATCTACGCGCTCCTGGAGCGCCCGGAACGGACCGCCGCGATCCTGACGTCGCGCGGTGTGCGCTACGGCTCGAATACTGCCGTGATGAGTGTGGCCCTGATCGCGATCCTCGGCCTGATTAACGTTCTTGCCAACCGGTACAGCGACCGCTTTGATCTGACGGCGAACCACCTGTACACCCTGGCGCCGCTCTCGGTGCAGGTCGCCCGGGACCTCAAGCAGCCAGTCAAGATCTTGTACTTTTACCGCAGTGGGGACCCGTCACGAGATTCGCTCGAGGATTTGCTGAAGGAATATACCCGCTATACCAGGCTGATCAGCTACGAGTTC
>DATGMJ010000176.1:0-2117 GCA_035293685.1 Chloroflexota bacterium
GAGGAGATCCAACGGCCGCGTCCCGGGACTGGCCAAGCCCCGGCCGAAGCTCTCGCCGCCATCCGGACGGATAATATAGGTCAGTGCCCGCCCCGCGAGCGCGAAATATGCATCTTCTCCCCGGAGGACGAGGCAGCAGAGCGTCGCGTACCGCTGATGGCTCAAAAGGGCGTGCTCGTTCTCCGCAAAGAGGGCCTCGTTTACCCTCTGAACCGCTCGCACCAGGCCCGCGGTGATTGAACCGGCTGGGTCGCGGTAGAAGGCATCGGCCAGCAGGGACCGGAGCCGCACGGCGGTCTCTTCTGCCTCATTGCCCTCGACCTCGATCAGGACGTAGAGGTGACCGCGGCGTTCCCGACCTCGCGGTGGCGCGATGGGCACGACTTCCCGCTCGCTCCAGCGCGGAGGAAGGTAGATGAACTCACGCGCGATAGGGAGAGTGGCATCCTCCCCCTCCTCTGCCGGGCGCACTGCGACTGCATCCGGTGGGAGGGACGGCGCAACGAGTGACCGGAGCAGGGTGCCGGGATGAAAGACTCCGATACTCGGCCGCGGTGTGCTGAGTGTGTCTTCGGCAGTGGTCTTTCTCGGGGCCAAGCGGACCGGGGCACTGCGAAGAATGCCCCGCGAGCGCACGCGAGGTATCTCCTTCATCGAGCTGTTTCTTCTCCCTGCGGATCCTTCCAGCAGTCCTGCCCTGACCGACTGACCAGCGCCCCGACCAATGCGCTCGGGTAAAAGTGCAGGGAACCCGATGCCCTCGATTCCACCATGCGGCCGGCCGGGGCGGTCTGACTGATCCCGCCGCACAGCGTCGGGGTGGTTGATCCGCTCCGATGCACGACACGAAGCCAGTCGTCGGGCAGGGGACATGGGCTGTTGTACCACGGGGACAGGGAGCGACCCAATCAGAAGATCGTAAAGATGATGCCATCAGGGCTCGACCCGGGTTCTGCCAGGCGGGACCGCAGTGGATCGTGTGCCTCCACGCGGAGCGGCCCGAGCCGAACTGCTCCATCGCTCCTTCCGATCACCACCAGGCGCCCGGTATCGTCGTAGAGGCCGACCTCGATCCACCAGGCGCCGGGCGCGGCATCGTCTGGGATAAAGAGCCCGTGACGATCGACGATCTCACCGCGCCAGTGCGTGGTTGGCAGGAGGCCGGCCGCTGGTCGGCCATCACTCTGTGCGGCGATCCGCCCGTGCGGATCGAGAAGGTGGACGAAGACCGTGAGATCGCGGGAGAGCGGGTGATCGGCGTGCCAGACGAGGTGAAGCGCGATGCCGTCACCCGGGTGTACCGCTGTCGGCAGGGAAGCGGCGACCAGCTGGACGTCGTCCGCAAACAGCGCGCCGACGGGCCGGTCCGGACCAAGCGAGCGGCCGGTGAGATAGGGGTGAACGTCCGAGTCGGTGAGGGGAATCGGCGGGATCGGATACGTCCGCGTGCTGAGCCAGGTCTCGACGGCTTGCTGTCCGGTGCCGAGGATGCCGTGATAGGCCACAAGCCACAGTACATCGGAAGACCCGAGGAGCGGTGCGAGCACACGCTGGGCGTTGGCCGCCGCATCCCCCTCGAGGTAGGTGGTCCCGACCGGGATCGCGACCCACGGGCCCGGCCGCGGGCTCAGCGCGGCATAGTAGCCGGCCTGCTCGAGGGTCAGAAAGACAATTCGGTCCGCAGGACGGACGTGCGCGTCGAGGAATGACTGCATTCCCCTCGGATCCCAGAATGTGCGGGGAAGGGGCGGAAGGCGGAGCCAGGCGACCAGGCTGACCAGGTTCATTAGAACAAGCAGCCCAACAGCAGCGGCTGAGCGTCGAAGGGACGCTCGGCTGGTCAGGGAGAGCATCACGGCCGCCCAGAACGGGAGCGCGACTGCCAGGTAGCGCGGGGGCACACCCTGTCGAAGCCAGCCGACGCCGAGGGCCAGGGCGAAGACCAGCGTACTGGTAAGCCCGACCGTTGCGAAGGTCGCACTCCGTGCGATATTGAGCCGCGCGTGGAGCGGGTCCGCCGCCTCCGTGTCGGGATGCGATCGTCTGGGGTGCTGCCAGAAGAGACCGGGCCAGAGGAGCAGACTGACGACGATCGCGATGGCCAGGAGTGCGGCCGG
>DATGMJ010000177.1:0-19795 GCA_035293685.1 Chloroflexota bacterium
CCGGTGGTTCTTCACCTGGCGGGCGTGCCGTGCCGCAAGCTCGACCGCGTCCGCATCCGGCACCAGAATCGCCAGGACCCGCGCGTAGGCGAGCCCCGCGTGATCCAAGACAGCCGGGTTAGACGCGTCACCGTAGATGACCGGGACACCGCGCTCCCGGAGCTCCGAGACAATGAACGGATTATGCTCGATCACTATATACGGGAGATTCCGCCGGCCCAGGGCTTCCGCCAGCTCTCGCCCGACCCGACCGTAGCCGCAGATAATAGCGTGGCGGCGCGGGCTCTCGTCGGGCAGGTCAACCTCCACGCGATCAGCCAATCCTTCGATCGGCAGGCGGGAGAGGAGCCGCAGCAGAAGGGGACCAGCTCGCCCGAGAAACGGCGCTAGGACGATCGTGAGTAGAGCTGTCCCCAGCACCAACTCGAATAGCTCACTCGGAAAAGAGCCCGAACGTGCCCCGAGCTCGGCCAGGACGAACGAGAACTCCCCGACCGGGACCAGGCTCAGGCCAGCCAGGACAGCCGTTCGCGCAGGCAGTCCGTTCACAAAGACTGCGCCTGCGGCTGTCACCGCCTTGCCAACCACCACCAGGGCCACGATCGGGATCAAGGAGCCGGCCTGGGAAAAGAGCACCGGGGGATCGATGAGCATGCCCATTGAGACAAAGAAGAGAGCGACAAACAGATCCCGGAATGGAATGACCTCCGCAATAACCCGCGTGCGAAATTGAGACTCAGCAACCACGAGCCCGGCCAGGAACGCCCCCAGGGCGAGTGAGAGGCCCGCCAGGGCAGTCGCGACTGCCGTCCCCAGGGCTAATCCAACGACGCCGAGGATGAATAGCTCGCGAGTTCGCGGAACGGCCACATGACCCAGGAGCCAGGGCACAGCGCGAACACCAATCACATAAGAGCCCAGGAAGACGGCCAGAGCCTTCACAGCGGTCAACATGAGATCGTACAGGGGACTGATGGTACTGCCGGTGAGGGCCGGCAGGATGATCGCCAGCGGCACGACGCATAGGTCCTGAGCAATCAACATGCCGATGGCCACACGTCCGTGAAGGGTCTGGAGTTCGCCCCGAGCAGCGAGGGTGCGGGTAACGACAATCGTGCTGGACAGCGCGAGGACAGCGCCGAGAAAAATGCCCTGAGAGAAAGAAAGCCCCAGCAGGGGGATCATCAGCAGTCCCAGGGCAGTACTGGCACCGATCTGGAGGAATCCCCCCAGTGCAGAGACCCGCCCCAGACGACGCAACTCGCCGAAGGAGAACTCCGCTCCCAGGGCGAACATCAGAAAGGCCACCCCGATCTCGGCCAGGGTATTCACCGACTGTGCATTTGCGGTCGGCCCGGGGGTGAACGGACCGATCACGACCCCGGCCGCAACGTACCCAACGATGATCGGGAGATGAAGGCGCTGGGCCACGACGCCCCCGGCGAAGGCAGCGATCACCGCGAGCACAAGATCGAGCACGAGGTGCAGGTCCGTCAGGGAAGACCTCCGATTTGTACTGCTTGTACTGCGCCGACCGGCACCCGGACAGCGCCGGAGAGCTGGGACACAGAGCCGCGGATTCCCTGGGCTGCCGCGGCGGCCAGGGGATAGCCTCGGTTATACCTGACTACTTGGGAGAGTAGCGGGATCAGTACCGCACCAGGCGGAGCATACACCAAAAACCGAGACCGATGGACTGACTGGGCCTAAAACGAGCGCGAGACAAAACCAATAGCCGCATCCGGCCGCGGCGGATTCTCTAGCCGGTGCAGCCCTTCCTGGTACGCCCGAAGGGACTCGAACCCCTGACCTTCAGGTCCGCAACCTGACGTTCTATCCAACTGAACTACGGGCGCTTCAGGGACAGTATACCAGGGCACGCCGGCGATTGCAAGATCGCCACAACCAGCCGGTCAGGCGGTCCTGCCTATTATTTCGCAGAAGGTATCTTCTGCGAAATAGAGCCACCAAAAAAATGGGGCCGACCGCTCCTCATCCGCCAGCACCCGGCCCTCTCGTCCCCGAACCACCCCTGTCTGACCGCCACTCGGCACGGCGACGTCGTCTTGCGGGACGTGGATCGAAAAGAGAGTCGGCTTGCGAGGAACCGAGAGAGATAGAGTATGCGGCCAGGCGCGACAGACCCGCACGGTATGCCCCTCCCGGAACGGTGGGCCCGGCAGGATTCGAACCTGCAACGGTGCGCTTAAAAGGCGCCTGCTCTACCGTTGAGCTACGAGCCCGCGTCGCTCGCCCCGCGGGCGGTGACTGCGTAACTTCCCCACCGCCGGCCGATGACTGGGCACTTACTATATTCTACCACGAAAAATTATGTCATCTTTTGGCCGCTTCCTGACCTACACGCCCGTTCGCGCCAACCAGCGCTCCGGCTCGTAGATCTCGGCTAGGGTCGGAAGATACGACGGACCGGTGTAGACCCGGTTGAATCGCTGGATCCCGATCTGCTGGACCAGCGTGCTCACGAAGCGCTCGCCGAGGCGGTACTGCTCTATCTTCAGCTCCAGGCCGGTCAGCCGCGCCAGCAGGCGATCGGCCACCGATCGCTGCTCGTGACGGGCATCAAAGCGCGTCTTCATCACCGTGTACGTCGTGAGAAGCCGCTGACCGACCATATCCATAACGTGATTGCTGTACCCTTCGAGCAGGCACATCAGCGCCTGGAGCTTCTGAAAGATTTGCTTCTGCTCCTCGGTCATGAACAGCTCCAGCGCCGTCTGGGTGCGTGGAAGATTCTGCCAGACCCGTTGGGCCAAGCCCGCAATCCCTCCCGGCCCGAAGGCGAACCGTCCGAGATCCCGCCCGACGCTGTCGAAATAAGAACGCAGGATGCCGTTCATGTAGTCGCGCAGCCACGGGTGCGCCTCGAACTCGAAAGCGTGAGTCGTCTCGTGGAGGGCAATCCACATGCGGAACTCGAACGGATCGAACCCGAAGCGGTGCTCGGCTGCGGCGATGTTCGGCTCCACGAAATAGAGGCGCCCGGTGGTCACCGGCTCCCGCCCCAGGAGCACAGTATCGTACTGACCGAGGACCCGCCGCGCCAGGTAGCCCAGAAGCAGTCCGAGCTGGCCGCTGAGCACCGTCTGATTGATCTCCCCCATCAGGTACGCCCCGATCGTCGACCCCCGCATCGCCTGGCGATTGATCTCTTCCAGCGGCTCGAAAAGCTGTCGAAAACTCTCGACGTTCGCATCGATCCACCGCGCCCGGTCGAACGCTTCGACCCGATCAAGCGGCAGCGGCAGGCTCTCCCCGACGTACTCGGCGATGCGCTGCTCGCTCTGGCGCACCATGTCGCGATACGATGCGGCCACCTCAGCGCTCACCTCCGCGGCCGTCCGGTCGCGCTGACACAGCTCGTGGGCGATCCCGCGCACCCGTTCCCAGTGGATCAGGCGGGGCGGCTCACTCGATGTCCGCCGGCTTGCCACGTACAAACAGCCAGCAACCGTTCCCAAAACCAGACCGCGCATAGCGGTGCGTGTCAAGTCCACGTCCCCTCTCCCCGTATGCAATCCCAAGCATCTCCCCGCTGGTCCGAAGCTCAGCGAAGAACGCGCATGTCTCCAACACGGCGTGTCAGATGCTGCTGATCGAAGTACTCCAGCAGCGCTAGGGCATACCGACGACTCGTCTGCAGGAGGTCGCGCACCTCCGCGACACTCGCGCTCCCCTGTTCCTGGAGAAACTCGATCACACGCCGCCGGAGCGCGTCGAATGCCTCCGCGGTGAAGGCAATCGTGTCGCTCACCCGAACGATCTTCCCCTGGGCCACCAGTGCGCTAATGACCTCATCATCGAGACCGAATCGCGCGGCCAGGTCATCAAGCGCCGGTGGCGCGTACGGGTCCGCTGCCAGCGCCTCCAGGAACGCCTGCACGCGCGCTCCCAGCGCCCCATCGAAGGCCACCCGATGGTCCATCAGGCGCACGACTGACTCTTCAGCCACGATGCGCCCATCCCGCGTCAGGTACTCGAGCAGGAGAGTAAACGCACGCGGCGCCATCCCGAGCCGACTCTTCAGCTCTTCGCGCGGCATGCCGGGACGCAGCGGAAAGCGTGCATGGTAGAGCCGCAGCTCCTGCTCGACCTGCTGGCACAGTGCCGCAAGCATTGCGGCCGCCACGTAGATCTCGCCCAGACGGACCACTTCACCGGCCCGAACCAACTCCTCCAGCACCGCCGCAGCCTGCTGCGCCGGCAGACCTGTCGCCTCGACGATCGCGGGAAGTGTGAGCCCAGGCTGATCGACCAGCACCTGTCGGATCATCTCCGCGGGTACCCCACGCTGCATTACCTGCAGGCGCTGGACAATCCCCACGTACCGACGACGGGGACGCCGGGCATGGAGCTCGACCACCTCGCCGCCCCCAAGCGTCGCATTCGGGCTTCGGATGATAAACAGATCTCCTTTCACCAGGGCCACCGGCCGGTCGAAGCGAAGCTGAACCCACCCCTCCTCACCGGGGCGGACCACCTCCCCGTCAAGGATTCGAACGTGCGCCCCGACTTCGGCGCTACCTGCGTGGAAGCTGACCTCACTCCCGTGGACCAGGGGCGGCGCCTGATCCAGGACCTGGAGCCGGGCGTTGATCGCAGTCGTCGGGTGCAGCCAACCAGGGCTGGTCAGAACCTGCCCGCGATACAGCGCATCGACGGCAAGGCCGGCGAGGTTCACCGCAACCCGGCTTCCTGCAGCGGCCTGCTCCACCTTCTGGCGGTGCATCTGGAGGCCGCGGATCCGGCTCCGTAGCCCCTCCGGCAGGATCTCGACCTCATCTCCAACGTGGAGCGCGCCATCGATCAGCGTCCCGGTCACGACTGAGCCAAAGCCGGCGATCGTGAACGCGCGATCGATCGGCAGTCGCGGGCGCCCAAGGTCCGGCTTGGGGGGAATCGCGTCAAGCGCGGCATCCAATGCCGTTAGAAGGGCCGGCAGGCCCTCTCCGGTCACTGCTGAGACAGCTACGATGGGCGCGCCGCTCAACCGTGAGCGCCCCAGCCGCTCCGCGACCTCATCCCGCACCAGATCGAGCCAATCCGCCTCCACCAGGTCGCACTTGGTCAGGGCTACCACCGCCCGCCTTACCCGGAGGAGATCGAGGATCGCCAGGTGCTCCTCGGTCTGGGGCATGATCCCCTCGTCAGCCGCGACCACGAGGAGAGCAAGATCAATCCCCCCCACCCCGGCCAGCATATTCTTGATGAACCGCTCGTGGCCCGGCACATCGACGATGCTCACCTCCCGACCACTCGGCAGGCGCAGCCAGGCGAAGCCGAGGTCAATGGTCATGCCGCGCTCCTTCTCCTCGCGCAGACGGTCCGGATCGATGCCGGTCAGAGCGCGGACGAGGGTCGACTTTCCATGATCGATGTGCCCGGCCGTGCCGATGACGTACATGCTGATTCGGTTACGGGACGATCTGCCACCCCGCGCGCTGGAGCTGACGGACCTGTCGACTCACGTGCGTGGCCTGATCGTAACCGTTGTGCATCTGGACAATCCGCCGCCCAACCAGGTTGAAGATGATCACCCCGGTCCGGGTCGGCCGCAGGCTGGCCTCGCGCGTAACATCGTCAACCACCCGAAAGACCGGCCACTCGTCGGACCGGAAGTGCTTGATAGCCTGGTGGATTGAGACGTAGCACCCGTCGACGTTATGCTCATCGAAGACCGCCAGGCCACAGCTGACGTGCTCGCGCAGACGGGGATCATGCCAGCCAAGCGCCTCCAGGAAGTCCTGAAGCGAGGTACCACCAGCCCTGCACGCCTCGAGTAGATGAGGCAAAGCACTGCCATCGTAGACGAAGCTGACTGCCCCGTCGCTCCCCACGATGGTGAATCGAAGCGAGTTCATCGTCACCTTCTCCCCACGGTCCGCCATGTGGATCATAACACGGGAATCCCTTCCCTGCATCGGGACCACGGGGAACAGGGGGCACGCGAGGCACCAGCAGAGATCGTGACCAGGCGAGGGACTGCGTGCCCGGTCACGCCGGGGAGGCAGCAGGCATACAGCCTGTCCGCATCCCCAGCGATTCATGACCTACCGTTCGATCGGAACGCCAACCAGGCTTCCCCACTCGGTCCAGGAGCCATCATAGTTGCGGACGTTCGGATAACCGAGCAGGTACTTAAGGACAAACCAGGTATGGGAAGACCGCTCCCCGATCCGGCAGTACGCAGTGACCTGCTTGTCCGGTGTCACTCCCTTCGATCGGTAGATCTCCGCGAGTTGCTCCGGTGACTTGAAGGTACCATCCTCGTTAACCGCCATAGACCAGGGGATGTTGACCGCGCCGGGGATGTGGCCCCCACGCTGGGCGCCCTCCTGGGGCAGGTTCTCGGGTGCGAGGAGCTCACCGGAATACTCGCGCGGACTGCGCACATCAACCAGCACGCTCTCCGGACGGCCGAGGCTCTCGAGAACCTGATCGCGGAAGGCGCGAATCGACAGGTCCGGCTCGTCCGCGACGTAGGTGGTAGGTGTGAAAGTCGGAACAGAGGTGTCAAGCGGGCGGTTTTCCGCGATCCACTTCTTCCGCCCCCCGTTCATCAGCCGCGCGTCTCGGTGGCCATAGATCTTCAACTGCCAAAAGGCCCACGCCGCGAACCAGTTGTTGTTGTCCCCATAGAGCACGAGCGTTGTATCGCGCGTTGCCCCGATGCGCCCCAGAAGCCGCTCTAGCTCCGCCTTGGGAATCAGATCCCGCCGAACCCGATCGGAAAGGTCTGTCTGCCAGTTCCACGCGACCGCGCCAGGAATGTGGCCGGTCTCGTACGCTGCGGTATCGACGTCCACCTCGATGATCCGGACGTTCGGATCAGAAAGGTGATCGGCCACCCACTGCGTCTCGACTAGGACCTCAGGATGCGCATATGACAAGGCCATGGCGTTCCTTCCTCAACCTCCTCAGCGTCGCAACTACCATCACATCGGACAAAAATGACCTAGTTTCATTATCGAGTTTCTCAGCTTTTTGTCAACGCCTTTGACCGGTCCGCGCGGCACGTGATAGGTTTATCGGGGGAAATGGTCCACCCTCTGACCATCGCAGAAAGCGGCTTGACCACGCTCGCAGACGGTCAGACCCAGGAGGATGCCGGAAGCGAATGGCCTCGACAATTATCGGCCACGACGAGATCATCCACGCACTTGACCGGGCTGTCCACGAGGGGCGTGTGCATCATGCCTACCTTCTCTGTGGGCCGCCCAGGGTAGGCAAAACGACGGTCGGGCGGTGGCTCGCTCTCCGCCTGAACTGCACGGGGAGCGATCCTCCGTGCGAACAGTGTCCGGACTGCCGGGCCATTCGTGCCGGCACCTATCCTGATGTTCGGGCGATCCAGCTCTCCACGGATCGCGATCCGACCCTCGGCCTTGCCCTGGATCTTCCACCGCGTCCCCAGCGCGCCGCCGAGCGCGTGATCGGCATCGACCAGGTGCGGGCTCTCCAGCGGGACGCCGCACTTGCCCCGCACCGGGCCCGCTGGAAGGTCTACCTGCTCCCGGGCGCCGAGAGCCTGAGCCTGGAGGCAGCGAACTGCCTGCTCAAGACCCTTGAAGAGCCGCCGCCGCAGGTTGTCCTGGTCCTCACGGCAGTCGATCCGGGGAGCCTCCCGGCGACGGTCGTCTCCCGGTGCCAGATTCTCCGTCTCGCACCGGTCCCGACGGCCGCAATCGCCGCTGCCCTCGCAGCACGCTACAACTGCCCATCCGACCGCGCCGCGCTGCTCGCCCGGCTGTCCGGTGGCCGCCCCGGCTGGGCCATTGACGCCGCCGCGCGGGACGAGCCGCTTGCTGAGCGTGCGCAGGACCTGGCGGACCTCAATGCCGCGCTCACCGACTCCCTCCGGGCCCGACTGGCTCTGGCTGAACGGCTCGCCACCGAGTTCGGTCGGGATCCGGCGCGGGTTGTGCGGACGCTGGGGACGTGGCAGATCTACTGGTGGGATGTCCGCCTTGTCCAGCTCGGTTGCTCCGATCTCATTACCAATCTCGACCGACAGGAAGAGTTGACCAGTTTGGCTGAACAGCTCGCCCCCTCGCTCGTCGATCGGCAGGTGGGATCCACCGCGACTGCCCTCCAGCGCCTCCTTCAGAATGTCAACCCGCGTCTCGCGCTCGAAGCGCTCCTGCTTGCGACTCCAACCCATCGGTGAAGCGATATGGTCTCTGATCTTGTCGGCGTCCGGTATAGCCGTGGTAGCCCACTGACCCTTGCATGGTGTCCCCAGGCCAGCCAGGCCGAACCCGGCGCGTTCGTCCTCGTCGCCGATCGGGGATCGGTGGCGATCGCCCGGATCGCTTTGCTCCCGGATCAAATCCTCGCGGCGCCGCCGCACATTACCGCCAGGGTGATCGCCCTCGGCACGGCATCACCCGAGGTCGTCGCGGCCCTCGGCCGCCGGAACGCCGAGGCGCTCGAGACCGTCCGCCGCGTCTGCGGTCCTGACGTCCCCATTCGCGACGCGGCCTGGGCGCCCGACGCGGCACGGCTCACCCTCACCCTCGCAGGCGCGCCGCCTCCGGGGATCAGTGACCTGCGGGACCGTCTCGCCGCGCGGTTCAGGGTGGAAATTCGCTTTGACTGGCCGGGCGGCGCGGATTCTCCACTCCCCGGGTGAGGGCTCGGACATGGAGGACGCGCTGGACCGCCGTGACATGGGTCAGGGCCGTCAAAACCGCCAGGGCGATGACCTCCCAACCGAGGATCAACCCCAGGCCGAGGATCAACACACGCTCCGGTCGAGGCGCAAGACCAACCTCGCAGTCGAGACCAAGCCCCTCGGCACGCGCCCGGCAGTAGCTGACCATCAGTGATCCCACAATGACGGCAAAGCTCAGCAGCTCCACCGCCGTATCCTGCCGCCGCGTCGCCTCGAGGAGGAGACCACCAAGCAGGAACGCCTCAGCATACCGGTCGACCGTTGAGTCGAGGAAAGCGCCGAAGCGGGTCGTGCGGCCCGAGACGCGAGCCAGCGCACCGTCGAGGGTATCGAAGGCACCGGCCGCCAGGAGGAGCAGGCCGCCCAGGCGGAGGTAACCGGCCGCGAGGACCACAGCCACGAGGATATTCAGGATCAGTCCGACCAGGGTTAACGCGTTCGGATCGACGCCGGCATCGGCGAGCGCACGCCCGATCCTCTCGGCCGCACGCCGGGCAGCTGGCTTAAACCGCTCGAGCATTACCACTCCTGCCTGGGGGCCGGACGTCGCGCAGCCGGCCTCCGAGGAATCCTACCGGTCAGGAAGAGAAAAGCGAGGGCCGCCCGCGGGCGGCCCTCGCTACACTCGTCCCCCGGCTTATACCTCGCGGAACTCACCCTCGACCGTCCCCTCTGGACCGCTGTCACCACCCCCCGAAGAGCCCGGACCGGCCCCGGTCGCACTCCCGGCCTGGGTGTAGACTGACTGGCCAACGCGCTGGAGCGCATTCGAGAGCTCGTTCATCGCCGAGCGAATCGTCGAGATATCGCCGCTCTGCAGGGCAGAACGGACGGCCGCCACGCGCGACTCCACCTCGCTCTTGACATCCGATGGGATCTTGTCACCGAAGTCCCGCAGGGTCTTCTCGGCGGTGTAGGCCAGCGAGTCGGCGTTGTTCCGCAACTCGACCTCCTCGCGGCGGCGGCGATCCTCCTCGGCGTGAAGCTCGGCCTCGCGCACCATCCGATCGATCTCCTCCTTGGTCAGGCCGGAGCTGGCGGTGATCGTGATGCGCTGCTCGCGGCCGGTCGCCTTGTCGCGTGCCGACACGTTGAGGATTCCGTTCGCATCGATATCGAACTTCACCTCAATCTGCGGCACGCCCCGCGGCGCGGGCAGGATGCCATCAAGGATGAATCGCCCGATGGACTTATTCTCGCTGGCCATCGGTCGCTCACCCTGGAGGACGTGGATCTCGACCGAGGTCTGATTATCCGAGGCGGTGGAGAAGATCTGGCTCTTGCTCGTCGGAATCGTCGTGTTCCGCGGGATAAGCGGCGTCATCACCCCACCCAGGGTCTCGATGCCCAGGGTCAGCGGCGTCACGTCGAGCAGGAGGACATCCTTTACCTCGCCCTTCAGCACCCCCGCCTGGATCGCCGCGCCGATGGCCACCACTTCATCAGGGTTAACGCCCTTATGCGGCTCCTTGCCGAAGATCTGGCGGACCTTCTCGATCACGGCGGGCATGCGCGTCTGGCCGCCGACCAGGATCACCTCGTCGATCTGGCTCGCTGTCTTGTTGGCATCGCGCAGGGCCTGCTGGACCGGCTCGACCGTGCGCTCGATCAGATCGGCAACGAGCTGCTCGAGCTTGGAGCGGGTCAGGGTCATCGTCAGGTGCTTGGGTCCGGAGGCATCGGCGGTGATGAATGGCAGATTGATCTCAGTCTGCATCACCGAGGAGAGTTCAATCTTCGCCTTCTCCGCGGCCTCCTTCAGGCGCTGGAGCGCCATCCGGTCCTGTCGCAGATCGATGCCGTGCTCCTTCTTGAACTCGTTGCAGATCCAGTCCATGATCCGCTGGTCGAAGTCGTCCCCGCCCAGGTGGGTATCTCCATTGGTCGACTCGACCTCGAAGACACCGTCGCCGAAGTGCAGGATCGAGATGTCGAAGGTGCCTCCGCCGAGGTCGTAGACGGCGATCGTCTGCTCCTTGTCCTTCTTATCAAGGCCGTACGCCAAGGCGGCTGCGGTCGGCTCGTTGATGATCCGCAGCACCTCCAGGCCGGCGATCTTCCCAGCATCCTTGGTAGCCTGTCGCTGGCTGTCGTTGAAGTACGCCGGGACGGTGATGACGGCCTGGGTAATCTTCTCCCCCAGCTTCGCCTCGGCATCCTGCTTCATCTTCTGGAGGATCATTGCCGAGATCTCCGGCGGCGCGTACGGCCGCCCATTCATAATGACCCGCACGTCGCCGTTCGGAGCCTCGGTGATCTTGTACGGAACAAGCTTGGCCGTTCGCTGCACCTCGGGGTCGTTGAACTTTCGACCCATGAAGCGCTTGATCGAGTAGATGGTATTCTCCGGATTGGTAATCGCCTGTCGCTTGGCGACCTGACCAATCAGGCGCTCGCCGGTCTTCGGATTAATGGCGACAACCGACGGCGTCAGGCGCGACCCCTCCGCGTTCTCGATCACCGTCGGCTCGCCGCCTTCCATGATCGCCATGACGGAGTTCGTCGTACCCAGGTCAATGCCCAGTACCTTCGCCATGTTCTTTCCTCCGCTTCTGAGCCCAAGTTGGACTTCCTCGCGAATGACTCGTGGTGGCGCCGCACCGGGGAGACAGCCGGCCCGCCGCGATCAGCCGCACAGCTTTGCCCACAGGTCGGTCATGACCTCGCTAACGTACTGGATCGTCGCAATTGCCCGATCATAGCGCATGCGGGTCGGACCGACCACTGCGATCGCCCCCCAGCGCCGGTCGGCGCCGTATCGCGCCCCGACAACCGCGCAGCCCCGTAGGACCGACCAGCGGACCTCATCCCCAATCATCACCCGGACTCCCGGGTACTCGATCAGGGCATCCGCCACCTCTACCGCCAAGGTCGGCTGCTCGAACGCGCGTGTGATCTCCTGTGCCTTCTCCCGAGAGGCAAACTCCGGCTGTGCCAGGAGCAGGCTGAGCCCAGCCTGCCAGACCCGCGGCACGGCCTGCCGATCCACACGCATCATCAACTCGGCCAGGCAGTCACGGACCGCCCGCTCGAGATCAGTCCGCGCCCCGTCCCACTCCGCAATCTCCTCAGCCGCGCGGCCCCGGAGCGTCTGGTTGAAGCGACGGACGATCTGATCGAGCTCCTCCTGACGGAGCGGTTCGCTGTGGACCAGCAACTGCTGGTGGAGCATCCCCTCGCCCAAAAGCGCGATCAGGAGCGCGGACCGCTCCTGCGTTGCGATGAGCTCCAGGTGCTGGAGCTCAGCCCGCGCCACGCGCGGCGCCGTGACGAGCGCGGCGTTACCGGTCATCTGGGCGAGGAGCGTCGCCGCCAGCTGCACCCACTGTCCGAGATCCCGCTCGATCTGGTGGAACAGGTGAACAATCATCCGCTTCTCGTCAGCCGAGAGCTCGCCCGGCTGCATCAGGTGGCGGACATAGTACTGATACCCCTTGTCGGACGGGATGCGTCCCGCCGATGTATGCGGGTGGTACACGTACCCCGCCGAGGCAAGCGTGACCATATCATTCCGGACCGTCGCCGGGCTCACCCCGGGCGCGTACTTCCGGACGATTGTACCCGATCCGACCGGGACCGCCGTCGCGACGTACTCGGCCACGATCATGCGGAGTACCGCTTGCTGGCGCTCGGTAAGCTCACGATCCATCGTCGCCGCACGGTTAGCACTCACATATCGCGAGTGCTAATACAATAGCACGGTCCACGGACCGGTGTCAAGCGATGCCAGCGCAGCACGCCGGACGGCCGCAGCAAGGTCCCCCTTGCGAGCACCGGCCCGGGCGTGGTAGCATCAGCCTGGCCTCGGTCACATCCTGGCGTGCGTATCGCCACGCCAGTCCGCGTGTTTTCCCAGATAGAAGGACGGCGCGAATGTGCCACGAGGCCGACCCCGATGAAAGGAGCTCGGCTCCGAGTGGTGAACGGCGAACCGGATGAGGTGCTCGCCATCCGGGCCCGGACCGATCGCGAGGCGTTCGGCATCCTCTACGAGCGGCACGTTCGACGGGTGTACAACTACATGTACTATCGGACTGGGAGCGTCGCCGACGCGGAGGATCTGACCGCACGCACGTTCTTCCAGGCACTCAACAACATGCACCGGTATCAGGTGCAGGGGGTACCGTTCTCGGCGTGGCTCTTCCGGATCGCGCACAACCTGGTGGCGAACTGGCACCGCGATACCGGCCGCCACCACACCATCTCCACGGATGGGATCGTCGATCTACCCACCGACGCGGATGGCCCCCACGATACGGCCGAGATGGAGGAGGAGCGGCGCGAGCTCCACGCCGCTCTGCGTCGGCTGCCGGCTGATCGCCAGCAGCTCCTGATCCTGAAATACGTCGAACAGCTCTCCACCGAGGAGATCGCAGTGATCATGGGACGCAGCGAAGGAGCGATCAAGGCCCTTCTCCATCGTACGATCAAGAGCCTCCGAGAGGAGCTCAGTCGCACAAAACGGGGGGGATAATGAGTCAGTGGGGAGTGGTGGAGTTCGTATCGCGTGTCGCCGAGCGCATGAGCACGGCCAGCGAAGATCTGGCCGCACAGCTCGCACGACACCGGCCGGCGACCCCGGATGACCTCGCCACGGTCTCGCTCGAGGCACTCTTCCCACCCGTCGAGCCGTCACCCGCCTTTGTTGAGGCGCTCCGACGGCAGCTCCTCGAAGCGCCCCCCATGGTCCCGGCGGAGATGGCCGAGGCCCCCACTTCCACGACGCGGCGGGTCGTGTACGGAATAGCGGCGCTCGGATCCCTCGCCTCGGCGGCAGTGATTGCTGTCGTGGTCTACCGCGCGCGCTTTGCACCACAGCGACCGGCTGCCTGATCCGAGGCGGCACAGAACCGCCCGGAGGCCAATTACGCGCGCGGCACTTCGGTCAGCGCCGCCTCCTCCGCCGCCCGCATGCGCTGCCGCTCTGCCTCGACCTCATGGTCGAATCCCAGCAGGTGCAGCATCCCGTGCACGGCCAGGTACGCCAGCTCACGCCGCTCGCTGTGGCCGTATTCCTGGGCCTGAGCCCGCACCCGATCGTATGAGATCACAATATCACCCAGGTGGCGAGGCGCGCCGGAGGGCGTGGGAAAGGGGACCGCGCCGCCCAGCTGGGGAAACGAGAGCACATCAGTCGGGGCATCCTTCTGGCGGAACTGGCGGTTCAGGTCCCGGATCTCCTCGTCGCCCGTCACCAGGACCGTCACTGCAACCGTGCCGGTTATCCCCTGCTGCTCTAACACCTTCCGGAGAACGCGTGCCAGGAGATCCCGGTCCACCGCACCAGCGAACCGCGGATCCACATCGAGATCCAGCTCAAAGCGCAGCCGCGGCCGTCGGGGTGGCCGCGATCCGGCTGCAGTCATCCCTGACCGCCACCGATCAAGGCCACCGGTCGGGTTGCCTCGGCCGGATACTCGATCCGCGGATGATACATGCCCTGAAGGACCGACCAAAAGGCCTGCCGAATCTTGCTCAGGTCACTCAGCGTGAGATCAGCATCATCGAGCTGGCCACTGGCTACGCGATCCTGAATGATCTTATCGATAATTGCGGTGATGCTGGCTGGCGACCGGTCGCGGCAGGCACGGACCGCCGCCTCGACGCCGTCGGCCAGCATCATGATGGCAGCCTCGCGGGACTGCGGGCGCGGCCCCGGGTAGCGAAACGCCGCCTCATCAACCGGCTGCTCGGCCCCTTTGCACGCCTGATGGTAGAAGTACTGCACCAGCATCGTGCCGTGGTGCTGGGCGATCAGATCCCGAACGCGCGCGGGGATACGATGCTTCGCGGCAAGCGCGAGGCCGTCGGGAACGTGCGCCAGGATGACCCGAGCGCTGGTGTAAGCATCAAGCTGATCGTGAACGTTCTGCCCATCAACCTGATTCTCGACGAACGCATAGGGCCGCATGAGCTTCCCGATGTCGTGGTAGTAGCCGCCGATCCGGCACAGGAGGGTATCAGCGCCGATCGCCGCGGCGGCACGTTCGGCCAGGTTGGCCACAACCACGCTGTGGTGGTAGGTTCCCGGAGCCTCGGTCAGCAGGCGCCGGAAGAGGGGCTGGCTCGGATGGGCGAGCTCCAGTAGGTTGAGGGTTGTCGCGATGCCGCAGATGTGACCGAGGAAGGAGACCGTGCCCAGGGTGAGCGCCGCCGAGAGCGCTCCGCTGACCAGTGCGAGGGCTGCCCCGAGGGCGAAGACGCGCAGATCCGTCTCGCCGTTCATGAGCTGGAAGGCCGTCGTCACACCGCACTGCCCCAGTGCCACAACCAGCGCCGCGACGCTCAGGGCGTTCATGCGCTCCATGCGGTGGACGCACATTGCTCCCAGTCCTCCGCCGACCAGCACCGCCACGACCAGATCCAGCCCGGCGCCGGTACTCAGGCCGATCGTGACCGCAAGAACTGCCGCCCCCAGGATGCCGAGCTGGGTGTCAAGAAGGATGGCCAGCAACATCGGGACCGCGGCGCCAGGAAAGAGGTAGCCGTAATACGGCCGCCCTGGAACGGTCAGCTTCGCGGCGAGGGTCGCAATCACCAGCAGAGCGCCAAGGAGGAGCATTCGCTGGGGGCTCGCCACAACCGCCGGCTGGAACCGCTGAAGATAGAGGCAGAGGAACAAGCCAAGCCCGGCCGCAATGAGGAGCATGGCTAGGAGGTCGCGCCAGCGGAGCACCGGATTGCGCAGTCCTGCCGCCACGAGCTTTTCCACCTCGACCGGCCCGACAACGTCGCCGTTTCGGAGGATCGTCTCCCCTTTCTCAAGGGTGACCACGACCGGCTGGACTGCATCCGCCGCCCGCCGGCGGGCGGCGTCCGTCGCCGCCTGGTCGACCTCCTCGGTTGGACGGATAGCGGCGCTAGCCAGGGCAACGGCGATTGCGCGTCCCCGACTGTCCAGGGACGGATCGACCAGCGAAGGAAGGAATGAGCGCACATCACCGAGCTGATCGGCGGTGATTCTCCCCTGCATCACCCGATCGAGCACGCCGAGGGATTCCGCCGCGACCCGCTCCCATTCCGAGTCATCCAGTGCCAGCAGCTGGGCGGCAACCGTCGCATTGAGGACGAGGCCAGATAGGTGTTCGAGCTGATCAAGCTTCACGCCCGGCGCCGCTGTACTCTGCCGGATAGACCGAATCTGGTCGATGGCTGAGGCCAGCAGCCCGTGAGCCTGTGCAGGCGCATCCGGGATCGTCCGATAGACCGGCGGCACGGCCGCCGCGGCCTGCTCCCGGGCAAGAGAGGTTCGATACTGGCTGACGAAGCTGACCTTTACCGGTGACTTGATGTCGTAGGCGCTGACATCGCCCTCACGCAGTGCATAGCGGCCGGGAAGGAATTGAAAGGCGAGGACGATCAAGAGGAACAGGCCGAAAAGGATCCCAAAAACGACAAGCGGCCACGGCTCCGGCAAGCGCCGGACCGCTCTCCGCCGAGCCCCGACTCGCCGCGCCTGCTCGTCCACCGTTACCCACCACTTGGCCGGATTATATGGACGCACCCGGCGCCTGTCAACGCGCTCGATCAAACGAGCATCCCCACCCAGCCGGCGCCGATTAGGAGGGACGTCCGCGCGTCTCGCTCAGCAGGCGATCCAGGTCCTCCGGGCGCCGCACCTGGGAGACAGTATCGAGGAAGGCGGCCAGCGAGCCGGTCTGGGCACGAAGCTGCCGGAGCTTCGCCTCGAATGGATTCGCCATCGCGGCGTAGCTTCCAAAGAAGGCCAGGTACGCTGTGTTCAGCCGCCGAATAAAGTATCCCTGCCGGGCAAGCTCGCGTTGAGCGTTCGCCATGTACGCCTCGGCCCCCGAAACGTCTCCGCGCGCAAGATACCCTTCCACGGCCCGTCGGACCCGCCGCATCAGGGTCCAGAAATCCGGACGACCGGGATCCGCCGGCTGGACAGATGTGACAGCCGATACCTCCTGGCGATCCTCGCGCTCGTAAAAGCGGCGGTAAACGGCGGTGCCAACCTCCTCCCCGACGATATCGGCGACGGTCTCGTTGATCTCACGCATGTCGTAGCTGTCGAAATACGCCTGACCCAGCGGCCGCAGAGCGAGGTAGTGGTGGGTCCATTCGTGGGCAACGGTCACCAGAAGATCGCGGACCGACCCCTCGTCGGGCACGAGGCTCGGATAGGCGGCCAGTCCCCCAATACCCGTGACGACTGAGGACACATCAAGCGCATCAGCCTGTCGCTCGATCCGATCGATCTGGGCGGGCGGCAGGCCGGGACGGATCAGCACGCTCCCAATGAGCGCAATGCGATCGCGCGGCGCGATCACCAGCAGATCCGGCAGTGGCCCAAGCTGGAAGAAAACCCCCGGAACGATCGAGAGACGGAGGAAGGGGGGCGCTCCGGATAGCCCCGCGATCGTCAGGCCGGGCCAGATCTGCTGGCGCCGCAGCTCGTCTTCGATCTCCGCGCTCAGGACGCCCTCGACACCGGGCCGCAGATGGTTCAGCTCGGCTTCGGTTCGATCGAGCATCTGCTCGGCACGGACGAGCTGGGGGTTCTCACCGCCCGCAGCGCCATCGATCGTGGCACGCGTCCAGATGTCATCCCGCTCGGCCCGCTCCCGGGCGGCTCGCTGGCTGAGCTGGACATAGACGCGCGCGAGCGCTGGTCCGTTCGCGGCCGATGGAGGCGCGATCACCGCCCCGGCCGAGCGTCGGAAAAGTGTACTGATCTCCCAGCTCCAGAGGTCAAAGCTCTGGGCACGGGTAATCTGGGCCAGACGCCAGTCGAGGGTCGCCGGCGGAAGTCCGGAGGGAACACCGAAGGTCACGAGGAGAACGAGCAGGGCGACGACTGCCGGGCGTGCGGCCGGCCAGACTGGTCGGCACCGCCATCGAGGTCGCATCGCGTCCTCCCCCTCATTACTAAACATAGTACTCGGCACAGCCCAGGCAATACAAGAGGGAGAAGAACGGCACAAGAGTTGCGACAGGCGTGCTGATCGGGCCCGTCCACGATCCGGTCGGTTCGATCGTTCCGGTGCCCGAGGCGGTTGGGAGGATCCCGCGGTGATCTACCGCCAGCGTGAGACGATCTTCGACGAGTTCCTGCTTCAGGTCATCTTCCCGTGGCTCACAGCACTCCATGCGACTCCCCTCCGGCGCCTGGCGCGCTTCTGGATGGTGCCGGTGCGTACCGGCCCTGTCCGCCGACCGGCCAGGACACCGGCAGCCCGGGTATGGAGTAAAATCACCGGGTGAGAATCCGCCAGATCCACCCATGGGATATCTCGCCCGCAGAAGCCCAGGCCCTCCAGGTTGAGCTGGCTCCGCTGGTTGTCACCACGGGCGAACCAGCGGACGTCCACCTCGTGGCGGGCATTGATGTCGCCCTGCCCGCCGGTCAGGCAACCGCGGCGGTGGTCGTCGATGCCTACCCCGAACTCACCCCGATCGAGATCCGCACGGCGACCCTCCCCATCTCGTTCCCATACATCCCGGGGCTCCTGTCTTTCCGCGAGGCCCCGGCGATCCTGGCCGCGTGTGCACAGCTCGAGCGGCGCCCGGACCTCCTGATCGTTGACGGCCAGGGGCGGGCGCATCCCCGGCGCCTCGGCATCGCCAGTCACATCGGCCTGATCCTCGATCTTCCGACGATCGGCTGCGCTAAGTCTCTCCTGGTCGGCCACCACGGGCCCGTTGGCGAGGAGGTCGGTAGCTGGTCACCGATTGTCGACCGCGGCGAGGTCATCGGCGCCGCCGTGCGCACCCGGCGCGGAACGCGCCCCGTCTACGTCTCGATTGGGCATCGGATCGGGCTGGAGGCGGCGATTCGCTGGGTCCTGAACTGCTGTCGCGGCTTTCGCCTCCCCGATCCCCAGCGGCAGGCCCACCGAGCCGCGGGTTCGCGCTGACAGAAGAGCATGATGTCGTGAGATCGGTCGATCGCTCTCCACGCCGCGCACCAGGCAGGGTGGTATAATGGGAGACGGAAGGCACCAAGCGATAAGGTCGTGAATCATGGACGAGCAGGCACGCCCGGTAGACAGGGGTCCTACCGACGGCGGATCGGGGGGAACCGATCAGGAGGAGATCAACCAGACCGTCATCCTGACCTCGACCGAGAAGGTCCGCGAGCTGGCCCGGGAAGGCATTCTGGATCGGGTGCTCGGGAAGGTGACGAACTGGGGACGGCGGTCATCCCTGTGGCCCCTGATGTTCGGCACTGCCTGTTGCTTTATCGAGATGGCCGCAACAGCGGCCTCCCGCTATGACCTGGCACGCTTCGGCGCCGAGGTGATGCGCGCTTCCCCACGCCAGGCCGACCTCATGATCGTCCCCGGCACCGTGACCAAGAAGATGATCCCCCAGATCGTGCGCCTGTATCATCAGATGCCCGATCCTAAGTACGTCATCGCCATGGGCGCCTGCGCCATCTCCGGAGGGCCCTTTAAAGAGGGATACAATGTCGTCTCTGGCGTGGACGAGTTCATTCCGGTCGATATCTACGTCCCGGGATGCCCGCCCCGACCAGAGGCCTTACTGTACGGGCTGATGCAACTCCAGCAACTGATCGACCGCGAGACGCGCGGCGCCGTGCGGCGGCGGGGCGAGCGCCTGCTCGAGCGCTATCCGATCCCGCTCCTCGGTCCGGACCTGGTTGACGTCCGCCAGATCCCGGAGATACGGGCGCGCGCGGCCACGGGGAACGGTCCGGAGCAGGTCGCGGCGGCACCGGTCGTCGAGGCCCCGCGCCACCGCCCTCGCGGAGGCACCGAGGCCGAGCCTCCCGCTCTCAGGCCCGGGGAACTCCGCATCTTTGGCGACGCGGATACGCTCCAGCGCCTGCGCGGGTCATTTGCCGCGATCGCTCAGGCGGCTGATCATTATGTCACATTACCCGGCGATTGGCTTCCCGCCGCGGCCCGGTTCCTCCGGGATGAGCTGGGATGGAACTATCTCTCGAACATCACCAGCGTTGACTATCCTGACCGCTTTGAGGTGGTCTACCACCTCTACGGGATCGATCGCTCCGGTCCGCCGCTCACCATGAAGGTCGGGGCAAGCAAGGACGATCCATCTGTCCCCTCGCTGACGCCGCTCTGGCCCGGCGCCAGTCTGCAGGAGCGCGAGGTCTAT
>DATGMJ010000178.1:0-4227 GCA_035293685.1 Chloroflexota bacterium
GGGGTGCGCGAGTTCCAGATCGCCCTCGATCTGCTCGCCGCCGGCCGGGTTCGCGCGGCGCCGCTCATCACTCACCGGGTGCCGCTGGACCAGATCGCCGAGGGATTCGCCTGGGCGAACGACAAGCGGTCATCGGCGGCGATCAAGGTGCTGGTCATCCCCTGAGGCCGGCGTGCACGGCATGACGGTGACACCGGCAGATCCGGCGATGCCAGTAAAGGTGACACCAGCAAAGGAGGAATAGCCGAGGACCATGCGAAAGATCAGGGCGGCGCTGGTCGGATGCGGCACGATCGCTCGGGTCATGCACCTGCCCGGGCTGAAGGCGATGGAGGCACAGGGCGCGGTGGAGGTCGTGGCGGTCTGCGACTCGTCTGGGGAGGCGCTGGAGACGGTCCGTCAGATGTTTGAGATCCCGACCGGCTTCACCTCGGTCACGGCACTGCTCGAGCGCGCCGAGTTCGATCTCCTGGTCAATACGACCCCGATTCCCCAGCACTTCGCTATCTCACTGGCCGCCCTGCGCGCCGGGCGCCACGTCTACACCCAGAAGCCGATGGCAACGACGATCGAAGAGGCGACTATCCTCATCGAGGAGGCCGAACGGCGAGGCCTGCTCCTCGGCTGTGCACCGGAGCATCCGGTTCGCCCGCACATCCAGACGATCCGCCAGCTGGTGGCCGAGGGAGCGATCGGGAAGGTGGCCTTTGCCCGGGTCCGCAGCTCGCACGGCGGCCCGGAGACGCACGATGTCCCACGCGATTCGACCTGGTTCTATAAGCCCGGTTCGAGCCCGATCCTGGATATGGGCGTCCATGGGCTGAGCCAGATCACCAGCATCCTTGGCCCGGTGAAGCGGCTGAGCTGCTTTTCCGGTCGATCGCTGCCGGTGCGCGTTACGACTGCCGGGCCGTACAAGGGCAAGGTGATCGAGGTCGAGATCGATGATAACTCCCTGCTCATGCTGGACTTCGGGGAGGCGACCTTCGCTTTCCTCGATGCGACCTACTGCGTGAAGGCCGCCCTGGGTCCGGCGCTGGAGATCTTCGGGAGCGAGGGGACCATCGCTGTGACGACGCGCGGCCGCGAGGTGGAGGTCCAGCAGTTCCGGGTCAGCACGAACGCCTGGGAGCCCGTGGCAGTGCCGCCTCCGCCGGCGATCCGGGATCTGGGCCTCCTGCACATGGTGGACTGCCTGCGCAACGGGACGCCGCTCGTCCTCGACGGCACGCGCGGGCGGCACCTCCTGGAGATTATGACGCTTGCCCCGGAATCGGCGCGCCAGGGCCGCGCGCTTGAGCTGACCACGACGTTTTGATCCAGGCGGACGCAGAGGACGAGCATCCGTGCGACACCCGCAAAGACAAAAAAGAGGAGGACCGGAATGGGCATCATCATCGGCTCGCTCGCCGCGCAGAACTGGCACCGCCAGGTGCGCCAGCGGAAGCTGACGCCGGCCGAGGCGTTCGATTACGTCTTTGAGAAGACGGCCGCCATCGGGCGGGAGTTCGGCTTCAGCCCCATGGCGATCGACTTCGGCGTGCGCTCGCTGCCGGACACCAGCCGGAGCTACCTTGACGAGCTCAAGGCGCGGCTGCGTGAAAACGACATGATCGCCATGGTTGGCTTTGGCAGCGTGGCGGTCTCGAATGATGCCGAGGTTCGGGCCGCCTCGATTGCCGAGGCGCGGCGCAACCTCGAGATTGCGGCTTACCTCGGCGCCCGAACCTCCAACTTCGCCTGTGCCCGCAACGGGCGGGTGACCCATGAGGGACAGATCAAGATCGCGATCCAGATGCTGAGGGAAATCGGGCGGATCGCGCAGGAGTACGGGATCCGGATCTGCCAGGAGAACTATGATCACTGGACCTCCGACGAGCTCATCCGGATCTGCCGCGAGACCGGCCTGGACAACGTAGGCATCCAGAGCGACACCGGCAACTGGCTCATCCTCGGCGAGGATCCGGTCGAGGCGACGCGTAAGTGTCTGCCTTACACCTTTCACGCGCACGTCCGCGACTACGTCCTGGAAAACGATACCTACAACGGCGTCGCCGTCGGGGCCGGCCTGGTCGATTTTGAAAGGGTTCTGCCCCTCCTCGCCCAGGCGGGCGAAAAGGAAGACATCATCTTCTCGATGGAGGTGGATACCGACGACCGGGATGAGGACCAGTGCGCCCGCGACAGCTACACGTATCTCAAGGACTGGCTGATCCGGAGCGGCCACACCGAGCACCTCCGGCTCTAGCCGAACAGCGGGCCGCTGGAGCGGCGCGCCGGGTGTCTAGATGCGGCGTCCGGCGTCTCCCACGGCCGGGGGCGCCGGACGCGGCGTCAGAGGGACAGCGTTAGCCTGCCGGCCGTACTGTCAGAATGTCGTGGACAGCTCCTGGGTCTGCCCCGTCTCGGCAGAGCGGTAAGCCGACTCGATGATATCGATGACGTGGCGAGCGTGCTCGGCGGTTACGATCGTCGGCTTGTCCTCGCGAATCCAGTCGACGAGCTGCATGATGTCCTCGAAGACATGCTGCTCTTCGATCTCGCGGTGGGGACCGACGACGTGGGGCAGGAGCCACTGATTGCCGCGGTTATTCGGGGCCTGCATCGCGATCTCGCGGCCTGGGTAATCGAACGGCTCGCCATTCAGCTTCAAGCCGATGATCGAGCCCTTTGTTCCGAAGTAACTGCCGCTGAACCCCTCGGTGATCCGGCCGGCGGCGGTTCCGTAGGCCAGGGCGAAGAGGTTGTCGCCGAAATCAAGCAGCATAAGCGTATTATCGTCGGCATCGCAGGGCACCATGCGGCCGCGAAACTCACGCTCGCGAATCCGCACGCCGGAGAGGGCCGTGACCCGGCGGGCCGGGCCGAGGATGCCGGTCAGCGCGTGCAGGGCATAGACGGTCATATCGTAGAGCGGTCCGCCCCCGGGCTTGCGGAAGTACCAGGAAGGATCGATGTTGGAGAGGACATCATCGCCCTGCCGGACGCGCTCCTGCTCGTGGTAGGTGCCGAACGCGGCGCCGCAGGCTGCCCAGCAGACCGTGCCGATCGCGCCCTCGGCGATGAGCTTCTTGATCTGCTGATTGTGCGGGCGGAGCATCTCGCCCGGCGAGGCGACGATCTTCAGGCCCTTGGCCCGGGCGCGCTCGATCAGATCGGTTGCCTCGGCCACGGTGGTTGTCATCGTCTTATTGAAGTGGACGTGCTTGCCCGCATCCAGCGCCAGGCGACCCTGCTCGTAATGGAGGCCGATCGGCGAGGCGATCGTCACGGCATCGACGTCGCCCTTCTCGAGAAGTTCCTCATAGCTCGTGAAGGCCTTCTCGACGCCGAACCGCTGGCGGGCCGCCTCGGCCCGACCGGGCACCGGGTCGCACACCGCGGCGAGGCGCACCCGATCCTGGACATCCTCCTGGCTCAGATGGGGCAGGATCCCCCGGATCGCGATGCTCCCTGCGCCAACCACCCCCATGCGCACGACATCCGCCATCGTTCCTCCTGTACTGCCTGGCCTGTCACACCGGTACCGGTAATGACCAATCCCTGCTGATAGTAGCGCCGCGCCCCGTGGAAGACAATGCCCCCGGCGTCGTTCACAGCCGCGCAGTTGGAATGAACCGCGGGAGCCAGGCCGCCTCGGCGGTGATCAGCTCGTCCACCATAGCGCGGATCTGCTCGAGGGTGAGCAGGGCGCCGGTCAGGGGATCCAGCATCACCGCGTGGTAGACGTGCTCGCGCTGCTCGGAGAGCACCGCCGCGACTGCCAGCTCCTGCACGTTGATGTTCGTGCGGTTGATCGCCGCGCACTGCGGGGGAAGCGGCCCGACGGCAACGGGCTGGACACCGTTGCCGTCCACCAGGCAAGGGACCTCCACACAGCAGCCTTCGGGCAGATTCGGGATGAGGTGGCGGTTCTCGACGTTGCCGTAGATGACCCGCGGGGTCCCGGTCACCATACTCTCGATGATCAGGGCGCCGTACTCGAGGGATGGGGTCAGCTCGGCCTTGAGCCGGGCCAGTAGATCGCTGGTTCGCCCGGTCTCATCGTGTGCCGCACAGATCTCGTAGTAATCCCAGCGGTGCGGGATGAACGAGGTGATCAGCTCCGGTGACTTGCGAAAGTAGGGCACGTACTCTGAGGCGTGGTGGCTGGACTCGGTGTGGAAGTAGCCGAAGGCGGCCAGAATCTCCGTCCGGACCCGCTCGAAGGCGCCCTCGTAGACCGAG
>DATGMJ010000179.1:0-3652 GCA_035293685.1 Chloroflexota bacterium
GATCGGTGGTAAAGACACCATCGCTTATGCTGTAGAGAATCGCTTCCGCCCGGCTCTTCTCGGCGCCGAGTTGCTCGGCCTGACGGGCGATCTCGTCCCGGCTTCGCGCCAGCTCGTCGAACAGGCGCTTGGAGCGCACGAGTGAACGGACCCGGGCAAGCAGTTCGGCCCGATCAACGGGTTTGGAGAGGAAATCGTCCGCGCCTGCCTCGAGAGCGCGGATCTTATCGGAACGGTCCCGGAGCGAGGTGAGCATGATCACCGGGATCGGCCGGGTCGCTTCATCGGCTTTGAGGTGACGACAGACCTCGTAGCCATCCAGACCGGGCATGAGCACATCCAGGAGGATGACGTCCGGTCCCTGCCGAGCCGCTTCCAGACCAAGACGCCCCGTGGCCGCCGCGCTCACCGTGTACCCGGCGCGGCGCAACTGCGCTGTGATAAGAGCGACGTTCTGAGCATTATCATCGATGATGAGAACGTGCGGCGGTCGATCATCCAGCATCACGCCCCCCTCCCCCTCTCGGTCGTGACAGAACGGCTCAGATCACCCGGGTGGCGACTGAGCACCTCGGCGAGCTCCCTGGCGAAGGTGCGGGTGTTGATCGGCTTGGTGAAAAATCCGTCGCAGCCGGCCGCGAGAGCGCGCTCTCGATCCCCCTTCATGGCGTGCGCCGTAAGTGCAACGATCGGAATCGCGGCGGTCGCCGGGTCAGCCCGCAGGCGGCCGGTGAACGTTAACCCATCCTCGCCCGGTAGCTGAATGTCCATGATGATCGCGTCCGGCCGCTCCTCCGCCAGGCGCGCAGCTGCTGTAGCCGCATCTACCGCCGTCACCGTACGGTAGCCAGCGCGACGCAGCACGGCGACGATAAGCATGAGATTCGTCGGATTGTCCTCCACGATAAGCACCAGAGGCGACCGCGTTTCGTTCACGCTCGCCCCCCTTTGTTGTGCATGATGCCGAGCCGACGCGCGACATCATCCAGCCAGGACAGCAACTCTACGCTCGCCATTGCCTCTTTCTGCAATACTGCCATGACGTGTCCATTGAGGACCTTCTTGTCGTCCTCGGTGAGGTCCTTTGCGGTAACGACCAGGATCGGAATGTCACGCGTGCGCGGATCAGCCTTGAGGATCTCAATCGCATCGAATCCGCTGATCCCCGGCATCATCAGGTCAAGGAGGATGAGATCGGGAGGATGCTCTCGCGCCAGGCGAATGCCCTCTGCCCCGTCTGCGGCCATCTCGACGTGAAATCCGGCTGGTGCCAGGATCGAGGAGAGAATCTCCCGGGCGCTCGGATCATCATCTACCACCAGGACCCGAACCTCCCGCTCCTGCACCTTTGACGTGAAGGTGTACCGGGCCAGGCGATCGAGTAGGGCCTGGCGGTCCACGGGCTTGACGAAGTAATCGACAGCCCCGAGCGCGTAGCCCAGGTCCCGATTGCTCACAACGGAGACGACGACGACCGGAATGTCCCGGGTGGCGGGATCGCTCTTGAGCTCACGAAGGACCTCCCAGCCATCCATTCCAGGAAGCAAAATGTCAAGTGTAATCGCCAGTGGGGAGAGATGGCGCGCCTTCTCCAGGGCCTCCGGCCCATTCGTTGCCACCTCGGCACGGTAACCGCCGCGAACCAGGTAGACGCCGAGGAGATTGGCAGCTGCTGGATCATCCTCAACGACCAGGACAAGCGGTCGATCGGCATCTACACCCGCCATCACCTCGGAATGAGGGGCCAGCACCCCCTCCTCAGTCGGTGGCAGATCGCGGAGGGGCAGGAGCACGTGGAATGCGCTACCCTGCCCCGGCGTGCTCTCCACCCAGATGCGGCCGCCATGGAGCTCAACAAAGCGCTTGGTCAGGGCAAGCCCCAATCCTGTTCCACCAAAGTGGCGATCCGACCCGTGGCTCACCTGGTGAAACTCCTCGAAGATCAAGGGCTGATCCTCCGGGGCGATGCCAATGCCAGTATCAATGACCGACAATGCCACGGCGCCGGCCTGGCGGCGCGCGACCACGCGCACCCGTCCCCCCGCTGGTGTGAACTTCACCGCATTGGAGATCAAGTTATACAGGATTTGCTTCACCTTTCCCTCATCGGCGACCAGCCGTCCGACATCCGCCACGTCTGCCGCCAGATCAATGCCCTTACGGGCAGCAAGCGCCGAACTGGTGTTCAGGACAGCCTCGATAAGATCGGCTACGTCAAAGTCGTCGAGCTGCAGCTCCATCCGGCCTGCCTCGACCTTGGAAAGGTCGAGGATATCATTGATGAGCGCCAGCAGATGCTGTCCGCTCTCATGGATCGTCTGCAAGTAGGCCCGTCGGGTCTCCGGATCCTCCTCAGGATCATCAAGAAGCAACTCCGAAAAACCGATGATCGCGTTCAGCGGGGTCCGGAGCTCGTGGCTCATACTCGCGAGGAACTCGCTCTTGGCACGATTGGCACGTTCCAGCTCGCGGTTGCTCGCGCGCAGTTGCTCCACCAGTTCCCGCTCTTGCTCGAAGAGCGAAGCCTGGTGAAGCGCCAGCGCGGTCTGATCCGCGAGGAGGGAGAGCAATCGCAGGTTGTCCGATGAAAAGAGGGGCTCATTCGCCAGCGCAACGGCCAAGATGCCCCACCGGCGCTCCTGGGTGCTGATCGGGACAAGGTACACCGTTCCAATCTCCGCTGGCCCATCAGTGGGTGCGGCAAACGGACCAACCGGCCCGGTCACGCGCGCTGGCCCTCCCCGCGCGACCTCCACGACCGTCGGGTCGTCGATGACTGTTCCCTCGGGCGGCACCGCGGTCCCGTGTCGTGCGCGAACGACGAGGCGCGGGGGCTCTCCTTCCCAGAGCGCGACCACGGCACCGCGCGCGCCGGTGATCCGGACCGCCGCCGGCGCAAGTTGGGCAATCGCCTCGGTCGCCCGGCGCGGGGCTACCAGCCCCCATATGCTATCCAGGAATCGCTTCAGCTCCGGAAGCTGCCAGGCATCACGGAGCGGCGTCGGCGGAACGAAACCGAGGTAAAAGCTCAAGGCCGTGGCCAGACCGATGAGACGCATGATCGGGAGAGCGCCAGGCTGGACGCCAGGGAGGATGCGCGTGACGCCAGCCAGGACCAGCTCAAGACAGACCAGCCCTGCCCCGAGCGCGACCAGGAGCATCCGCCGCCGGATAACGCCAGTAGCGGCACCCGCCTGGCGCAGGAAGGCCGCGATCCCGTATCCCTCGACTACAACGAATACCACCACCACGATCGCTGCGGATACCAGCGGCGAGAGCCGCGGCGAAGCGATGAGAACCGCCCACGAGCCGATGACACCGGCCAGGGCGCTGACCCGAACGAGCCGCTGCACCGGCCGAAAGCGGTGGACCAGGCGAAGCAGGAGGTACGGCTGGGCAAGAAGGAGGAGTCCCCCGAGCCCGAGCACCACCTGCCCGGTGCCGGGGAACACGAAGGCCACTATCTGGGACGAACCGGCCACCGCCAGACATGCCAGCATCACCGCGATATCGCGGCGGACCGCATCCCGGTGCCGGACATAGTCGACGACCGTCAGAATGGCGATCGCCAGCAGAATAACCTGGGTGATGAGCGAAACAGTATCTCCCGTCCCTGCCCTCCCTTGCTGGCGGCAGTCCGGTCGGGCCGCCA
>DATGMJ010000180.1:0-2667 GCA_035293685.1 Chloroflexota bacterium
CGATCCCCGATCTCCTCTGGTCCATCCGGAGCTCGGGACGAACGTCGCCTTCACCCTGCAGAGGGGGGAGGGCGACGTCGACGCGGCGTTCCGGGCGGCCGACGTGACTGTCTCGGCCCGCATCGCGATCCCGCGCCTGGCCGGGGTTCCCATGGAACCGCTCGGGATTCTGGCCTCTTGGGATGAGTCCGCTGGAACTCTGACTATCTGGTGCACCAGCCAGGCCCCCTGGCGGGTCCACGGGGCCGTGACCGCAGCGCTTCAGCTGGCACCAGAGCGGGTGCGCGTTATCATTCCTGACGTCGGCGGCGGCTTCGGCGTCCGGGGACCAGTCTACGGGGAGTATCTGGTCGCGGCGATTGCCACGCGGCGCCTCGGGCGGCCGGTCCGCTGGATCGCGACCCGGCGCGAGGACTTCCTGGTCACCCAGGCCAGCCGGGAGATGATCGCCACCGCTGAACTGGCGGCGAACCGCGAGGGGCGCTTCCTCGGATTTCGAGCGCACGTTCTGACGAACCTCGGCGCCTACTCCTCATCCTTCGGCCCAGCCCATCGGATCGTGGGGCTCCTGACCGGCGCCTATGACATCCCGGCCGCGCGGGTCGAGGTATCCGGGGTCTATACGAACACCGGGCCGACCGGCGCATACCGAGGGGCTGGTCGGCCCGAGGCGGCGTTCGTCATCGAACAGCTGGTTGAGCGTATGGCCGCCGCCCTCGGTATGGATCCGATCGCCCTTCGCCGCCGAAACTTCATCCCGCCTGAAGCTTTCCCGTATCGGACGCCCCTCGGGACAACCTTCGATTCCGGCAATTACGCCGAGGCGCTGGATCGCGCCCTGGCTCTGGTTCAGGAGCCGTCAGGCGAAGCGCCATCCCCCGACATGGGCGAGGCGGAGCTGGTCGGAACCGGCGTGATCAGCTACATCGAACCCACCGGGGGAGGATGGGAGAGCGGCCGCGTCCGGGTCGAGGCCGACGGGCGGGTTACCGTCATCAGCGGCTCAGTTGCCCACGGGCAGGGGCATCACACCGCCTTCGCGCAGATCGCCGCCAGCCGCCTGAGCATTCCTCCCGAGATGATCGAAGTCCGGGAAGGAGATACGGCCGACGCCCTGCCGGGCGTTGGCACTTTCGGCAGTCGCAGTGCCGTGCTCGGAGGCGGAGCCATTGCCGCGGCGAGTGAAGAGATCTTCGCCCGAGCACGCGAGGAAGCGGCACGGCTCCTGGAGGCCAGGCCGGAGGACGTGACCGCGCACGACGGGCGATTCCATATCGTCGGGGTCTCGCCCACAGAGCGCTCGGTAAGCTGGAATGAGGTCGTGCGCTCCTTCTACGCCCGGGGAGCCAGCTCTCAGCTCGATGCACAGATCCGCTTTGAGCTGAACGGCGAAGCGTTCGCTTTCGGCACGTGTGTTGCCGTCGTCGGCATCGATCCCGCCACCGGTCAGGTGCGCCTGCGCCGACTCGCGATCGTTCACGACTGCGGCCGGGTCATCAACCCTCGCCTCGTGGCTGCGCAACTCCACGGCGGCCTTGCCCAGGGAGCAGGTGAGGCACTTGGCGAGTGGATCCGCTACGACGACGGCGGGCAGCTCCTGACCGGCTCGCTCCTCGACTACTGGATCCCGCGGGCAGATGACTTGCCGTCCTTCGAGCTGGCAAGCACCGTGACCCCTTCCCCACTCAACCCGCTCGGCATCAAAGGCGTCGGGGAAGCGGGCACGATCGCCGCCCCGGCCGCGATTGCCAGCGCCGTCCTGGCCGCGCTCCGGCCGCTCGGCGTGGCCGCCCTGGATATGCCGTTCACGCCGGAGCGTGTCTGGCGTGCGATCCGTGCGGCTCGTCAGCGGGCCTGAGCCGCACGCACCCCTCAGGCAACACTCCCGGAGGACATCTCGTACTGTCCCTGGATGCCCTTGATCACCGTCGGCCGACCGCGCCGGAAGAAGGTCCGCCCGTAGGCCGAGGCCAGTCGCCGCGCCTCCTCGGGATACCGGTCAATCAGATTCTGCCGTTCGCGAGGATCTTCCAGCAGATCATACAGCTCATCCGGCTCCTGCTCCGGCCGCAGGATCAGGCTCCAGCGCTGATCACGAATGCAACGATCCACGCCATCGTGGTAGCCAGTGATGATGTGCGGCCGATGCTCATCGGTATCCCCTTCCAGGACCGGGCGGAAGCTCCGCCCATGCATCGCGTGCGCATTACTCGAGAGGCCGAGCAGATCCAGCAGGGTTGGTGCGACATCATCGAACTCGACCAGTGCCCGGGTGCGGCGTCCACCGTGTCGGCCTCCAGGCAGACGGACCATGAAGGGGACCTTCAGCAACTCGTTGTAGAGCCGATCCGCCCCTTTCAGAAACTTGCCGTGATCGCCCAGTGGATGACCATGATCGCTCAGGAACAGGATGATCGAATCATCGAGGTAGCCGTACTCGCCCAACGCTGTGAAAAGGGGCCCCAGCGCCGCATCGACCGCCGCAACCTCGCCGCTGTACAGGCCCCGGATCGCACGCTGCTCTTCCGGCGTGGCCCAGTCATCCGCCCGTCCCCCCATTGGAAGGATCAGGCGGGGCCCGCGGTAGGCCGGATCTCCATAGGTATCGAAGCGCGGCGGGGGATCCCACGGCTCGTGGGGATCGAAGCTGTCGATCCAGAGGAAGAT
>DATGMJ010000181.1:0-11074 GCA_035293685.1 Chloroflexota bacterium
AGACGGCGGTGGAGGACGGCCGCGCCATCCTGACGTGCGCGGTGCTCGAGTTCCTGTCGGAGGGCAGGATCTGGTTCCACCCGCGGAAACCGTACTCCTTCCACAACCGCCCGAATGTACAAACCAGTACCCCCAACGAGCAGTGGGAGGTGGCCGCGCTTCAGGATTGCATCAATGGCCGCGTATGCCAGATCCTGGAACTCCACTACTGAGAAATCATCCTCTGGGTCAACCAGGTCGATCAGGTGATGGGGAACGCGTCGCCGTTCCTCATGCGTGGGCTTCGCGGTGCCGATGTCCAGTCCGCGATACACCTGGCGCGAGTCGGCTGAGACGATCTCGACAGGGAAGATATCGGCCAGGCGCACGGCCATCTCGCTTTTTCCGACCGCCGTTGGCCCGACGATTCCGATAAGCGGCGGCAGATCTGAATTGCGGGTTCCATCCAGTGACGGTGAGATCATCCGCGATTCACGGTAGGGTGTGTCTTGCATTCATCATTATAGCCGCTGAGGCGGTAGAATCGGTACTCTGGGCGGGCTAACTACCTTTCCATCGGCCGGTCTGGTGCCGTCCCTGGCCATGTGCCGACTGATCTACGCTGTTGGGTATCCAGAGATTCCCCGTGGCGGTTCAGTGCAAGCGTTTGCTCGGGATGCACAAGTATGCTAGAATTGAAAGCACATCGGGGTGTGGCGCAGCCTGGTAGCGCACCTGTATGGGGTGCAGGTGGTCGTGCGTTCGAATCGCACCACCCCGACCAGAATTCTCGGCGACGGTCGGTCCGGGCGATGCTGTCATGATGCTGTCAGCCCACCGAACGCAGAGACCCGCCAGTCTGCTGACTGACGGGATCGAGTGTGCTATCCTCGATCCCGTCAGGTTGCTGCCTTGGGGCTAAGTCCACAGCGCCAGGGTAGTACTTTCTTCTCCGTCTTTGCCCGGGGTGTGCCCTTATTTAGTCTTCAATCCGCTCCTCTGACGTCCCGTCTTCCGCCTGTGATAAAGCGTCCTGCCAGATCAGTATCGGAGAGGCCTTTTCAATAGAAATCCAGCGGATCATACCGGCGCCCGTACCGCCGCGACGGACGGTAGGCGAGCGCGGCGATCATCCACACTAGGGCAGCGCCGATCAGGTAGTAGGCACATAGGGCAAGGAGACTGTAAAGCTCGATTGGATGTCCGCCGATCCGGAGTACTCCAACGAACCTGGCGAATGGGCGTACCAGGGGAGTTGTGACGATCAGGAGGTCATTCACCAACGGAATGAGCTGGCTCATGAGGCGATAGCCTACGAAGACGATGATCATCCGCAGTACGATTACTACCTGCACGAGATCGCTGATCGTCGAGACAACCCCCATGGCAACCCCGATCAGACCGGTCTCTTCTTTCGCCCGTCGTTCAAGGCTGACCGACCACAGGTCGCGTGGGGCCCGGACTGGCTTGGGCATCAGGGTCATCAGCACCATGCCTGCGATAAATCCACCGATGTGGGCCCACCAGGCGACCCCTCCCGCTTCCAGGCTTGGGGCACCGAGCGAGGCGATGCCGTTGAAAAATTGGCTGATGAACCAGAGACCGATCACGATCAGCGCAGGTACGTCAATGATCGTGAAGAGGAAGAAGAGGGGAAGAACAACCGAGACAGTGGCGCCGGGGTAGGTGATCACGTATGCGCCGAGGACGCCTGCGATCGCCCCGCTCGCACCAATGGCCGGAACGGTCGAGTCGGGTGCGACCAGGACCTGGGCAAGGTTAGCGATGACGCCGCACGCCAGGTAGAAGAGCACGTACCGCAGGTGGCCGAGACGGTCCTCAACGTTGTCACCGAAGATCCACAGAAAGAGCATGTTGCCGCCGAGGTGGAGCCAGCCGCCGTGGAGGAACATTGCCGTGACCAGCGTGATCAGTGCGGGTGTTGCTCCCGGCGCGCCAGCCAGGGCGGCAGATATGCGCGCCGGAACAACCCCCCAGCGCTCGATGAACGGGTCGAGGTCCCGTCCGAGACCCAGCTCGTAGAGGAAGACGAGGACATTGACGCCGATCAACGTGAGATTAACGGTTGGGGACAGCCGGGTTCGCGGGCTGTCTTGCAGCGGTAGCACGAGGCGCTCTCCCGTGAAGGACCGATTTTGCGTCTCAGGACTGCTTTTGACTGCGTGTCGGCTGGCGTGACGAGCATCCCGTGCCGGACCAGATCCCTCCAGCCGCTTCCTGGTTCTCAATTATACGCGAGCCACCCTTTTGTTCCCGGGACAAGCTATCTATCGGGCCGTTTCCGTGCCGGTTCAATTGCCCTGTATCTGTACAGGAGGTGGTTCATCCGCTAAGATGGCCCCGGATACCACCCGGGGAACGGCAGGATACTATGGATGTCGGAGTTGGCCTGGACGCGACCCTCGGCCTCAGTTTCGATCAGCATCGTGCGCTCGCGCGGGAGGCGGCCCGTCTCGGCTATACCAGCCTCTGGACGCCGGCTGGTCTCGCCCAGGATGCCTTCCAGATCTGCGCCCAGTGGTGGATGGCGAGCCGAGAGATCGTGCCCGGCGGTTTGTTCACGGGCATCAGCGTGGTTCCCGTTCCCCTCTGGACACCGGTCCAGCTGGCAGCAAGCGCCGGCACAGTGGGCGAGCTGACGGGCGGCCGCTTCATCCTCGGCATTGGCTCCGGAGGAGTCCACGAGCCGGGCTATCGCCGCCGGTTAGGTCTGCCTGACATTGCACCGCTTCCGCTGATGCGTGACTATCTCCTGACCGTTCGTCGTCTGTTAGCCGGGGAAGCTGTTGATTACGTCGGTGCCGCGGTGACGCTTCACGGCGCACGGCTGGGATTTCAGCCCCCGCCGGTGCCGGTCTATCTCGGCGCGCTCGGGCCCCGGATGCTGGACCTGGCGGGCGAAGCGGCGGATGGGGTGCTCCTGAACTGGTGCTCGCCAAGTCAGGTCGCATGGAGTCGCCAGATCGTAGCAGAGGGGGCGCGCCGGGCCGGGCGCGATCCATCGGCAGTGCGGATCGCCGAGTATATCCGGGTCTGTGTGGATGAGGATGTCGAAGCCGCCCGCCGGGCCCTGACCCGGGCAGTCCTCGGCTATGCCCTTGCGCGCCCGGGAACCGATAAGCGGCTCGGCTATCGCGGGCATTTCGCCCGCATGGGCTTCGATCAGGTCCTCCGCGACCTTGAGGAGCGACGCGACCGCGGTGCGAGCGAAGCCGAGCTGATCGAGGCCTTTCCGCCAGAGCTTCTGCGGCAGATCGGTTATTACGGACCCGCTGCTGGTGCGCGTGAGGCTTTCCGGACGCTCGCCGCCGGGCTCGACCTGGCGATCGTGCGGGTGGTGGCGGCACGTTCGGGGTACGCGAGCGCGCTGGCGGCGATGCATGCCTGCGCGGGTGCTTGAGAGCCCCGCACCGGAGCGTTCTCCGCCCGCGCTCCCTGCTCTGCACGTTATCACCTCCGGGCCCGTTCCCCATAGACTGCGCGCTCGGATTGGCGCTCCGAAGGTGATCAGTGGTCATGCGGGCTTGGTTATGACAAACACAAGCTCAGTCGCGAACTCAAACCGCCGGATTGTCCAGCTTTCGCCTGCAGTGAGATCTCGAAAGTGAGCATCGTACGTCCGAATCATCCCCTTAGCGTAGCCTCCTAGACTGCGCACCGGGAATGAAATGACCAGGTGGCGTGCGTTGATCGCGCGCAGAAGCCGGTGCCCGATCGAGCGATCCAGATGCTCCAGGCATGGAAGGGATTTGAGGAGAAAGGCGACGTCACCGGCATCCCCCGGCACGGCTGTGGTCAGGTCGCACGCCGCCGCACGGCCGCGGACTCCCAGTAGAGGGAGAACGCGATCGAGAAAGCTGACCAGATCTTCGTAGATGTCGTAGGCGCAGTACTCTACATCAGGGCTGAGCCGCATCCATGGGATAGCAAGGGGGCCGAGCCCGCAGGCCAGGTCTATGATCCGACGGACCGGTCCGGTGACTGCGAAAATAGTCGAGAAGAACTCTTCCAAAATGGGCAGGCGCTCGCGGCTCGATGCGTGGCAGGCCATGACCGCCCGGCAGATGTCCCGCACCCTCTCCGAATCGCCAGCAGCGGTGCTTGCCGCGAGCTCCCGCGCATATCGCGCATAGTCGATCGGATAATCCATATACACGCCCGCGATCTGGTGGAGTCGGGACCGGGTTGCCCTCACTGCCTCCTGAAACCCGCGTCGTCGGGCCAGCTCGACCGCGCCGATCCCACGGATCACCGCTGGCGTGATCGCGTGGTACTTCGGGCGGGAACGGATGCGTGCGACCAGGGCATCGAGGGGATCGCTCACGCTTCGCCTCCGCCCGTCCGCAGGATCTCAGTCAGCCGGGTCACGAAGCGCAGGTTGTGGATAGTTGCGAGGCGGATGTACAGGGCATCGCCCAGGGCGTGCAGGTGGTGGAGATAGCCAACCGAGTATCGCTCACAGCACCAGCAGTCGCAGTCGGGCGAGATCGGGCGCGGGTTCTTCCAGTGGATATCGTCTGCGATGTAGAGGTAGGAAAACCATCGCTCGTCCTGACTGTCAGCAAGGTCGGAGGGGGAAGTGTTCCAGGTGTATAGGCGCCCCTGGCGCGCATCACGGGTTGGAAGCGCACTATCGAACATCTCGTAACCCGCGCGGGCGCACCGTACGATGTTCGTCGGGCTCCCGATCCCCAGGGCGTGCATCGGGAAGCGCGGTCCGACCAGCTCGCGGGTATAGGCGATCAGGTCGAACAAGAGGTTTCCCCGGTCGTCGAGTGGCCACCCCCCGAAGCCGTATCCGTCGAAGCCGAGGGCGAGGAGCTCATCGGCACACGCCCGGCGCAGTTCCCGCGACTGGCCCCCCTGGATTACCGCAAAGAGGAGCGGACGCTCGGCCGGCGGCATCTCTTTCTCATCCATCAAACGGTCGAATGTCTGGCGGCCGCGCCTGGCCCAGGCGATGGTTCGGCGGACAGCCTCGCGCTGCGTCTCAATCGGAGCGTCCGGGTGGGTGCAGTCATCCAGGCAGACAACGATATCAGCGCCTGCGCGAACCTGGAGTTCGATGCACTTTTCCGGCGTCAGTTGGAACCTGCGATTGGTCCCCTCGGGCTGGATGATAAGACCGTCATCGGTGAGACGTCCTCGACGGCGGTCCTGACGAATCAGGGAATATGCCTGGAAGCCGCCTGAATCGGTCATGATCGGGTGGTGCCAGCCGGACATACGATGGAGGCCCCCCAGGGCGCGAATCGTTGTGATGCCCGGCCGCTGCATGAGGTGGAAGATATTCATGACCACGGCGTCAACGCCGGCGCGCTCGAGATCGGCCGCGTCAACGCCGCGCACGACGCCCGCGGTTGCATCGGGAAGGAAGGCGGGAAAACGTATCTTGCCGCGTCTCAGGACGAGCGACCGATCAGGCATCTTCGGCTCCATACAGGTGGGAGCGGTCCTGCTCGGCCTCTCCGGCGGCCCTATTCTCTGCACCGTCGATGACGATGGTGTATTCGCCGCGCGCCGGCTCCGTCCGGAGCCTATCCAGGAGGGTCGAGAGCCGGCCGCGGTAGATCTTCTCGAACCGCTTGGTCAGCTCATTCGCTACCGCCGCCCGCCGGTCTCCAAAGACCGTCAAGGCATCCTCCAGGAGGGCGAGAAGGCGATAGGGGCTCTCATAGTAGATCAATGTGTATGGTGCCTCGCGGTCGGCGGCGAGAAACCGCAGCCGCTGGCCGCGTTTTCGGGGCGGGAATCCACGAAAGGTGAACGAGTGGGAGGGCAAGCCGGATAGAACAAGCGCCATGACGAAGGCGGACGGGCCGGGGATCATCGTCAGCGGAATTCCGTCGCTAATAGCACGCTGGACGACGCTGTAGCCTGGATCGGAGATGCCGGGGGTGCCTGCGTCGGTTACCACGGCGATCTCTTTCCCCTCCTGGTGAAGGCGGACGAGCTGCTCCAGGGCGCGCGCCTCGTTGTAAGCGTGAAAGGAGATCAGCGGCTTGCTGATCTGATAGTGATTGAGGAGCTTGATCGTCTGACGCGTGTCTTCGCAGGCAATAACGTCCACAGCGCGCAGTGTCTCCAGTGCGCGCAGGGAGATATCGGCGAGGTTGCCAATGGGCGTGGCAACCAGATAGATCATCTCGTCTCGCTCCGGGCGCGGGGCGGCTGACGCCGGGAATCGGTCGACTGCCGGTGAAATCTTCTTCCTGGAACTATAGCGCAGCCGCGCCTGTCGTGGGGTGTCGCGGGCGTTGTTGGCTGGCGGCGCGGGGGAATATGGTCAGCGGGAGCGGAGTGCCGCTCAAGGTGCGCTTAGGGCCGCCCGAAGCTTATCACGCGCTTCCTGAATCTTGGTGAAATCACCGCCGGCGACCGTCTGGACGGTCCCGAGCGCGTCGCGGAAGCGATCGGCACGCGGGGAATGATCATTGGCGATCGCATCCGACGCCTTCTGCACCGCGTCGCGGAGATCACTCTGGGCGCGGGTGAGATTGTCCTTGTTCTGGTCGCCCAGCTCATTCTGGAGCGCCTGGAGACGGTTATCGAGGTCGTTCTGCAACGGCTGCAGATCCACCGGTTGGGCGGCGACGGCCGACGGCGCGCCGTTCGCGGAGGTGACAGCCCCCAGAGCCACTGCCGCATCGCGGAACTTGCCCGTATCGCCGCTGAGTCCATCATGGATGGCCGTGAGCGCTTTCTGGATCTGGTCAGCCGTCGCCGAGTGAACATTCCGGGTTGCCGCTTCGGCGTTGGCAGCTGCTGCAAGCAGATCACGCTGGGCCCGCAGGAGATCGTCCCGCGTTCCGCTGTCATTTGCCTTGACGTAGGCGTCAACTGCGCCGGCGAGGCTTCGGGCGATATCGGTCAGGCTCTGCTGATTCCCCCCTGCCGGGCGCGGGATGACCGCGATCGGGGTGGCGTTCGCTCCCGCGATCTGCGCGAGCGCGCGATGGGCCTCATTGAGCTTGTCGTAGTCTCCGCCTGCCGCGGCCTGTACCGCGTCGAGGGCCGAACGCAGGGCCTGGCCGTATTGGGTCTGATCGACCCCGGCGACCGTCTCGGCATTGGTTGCGGCATCGAGGAGCTTCTGCTGTGCCTGGAGGATTGCGCGGGTGTCGCCGGTGGCCGCGGCCTGAGCGAAGGCGATCAGCGCCTGGTCAACGTTCTGGGCCGCTTCGAGGGTCGCCTCGCCCGGGGCGGGTGTTGGAGTAGCGGTCGGCGGACCGGGCGTGGGGGTGATCGTGGGCGTCGTCGTCTCGGTCGGACTGGCCGTGATCGCCGTCGCGGCTGCTGTCAGGGCGCGGGCCACCGGGGTTTGGCCAGTCGTGGCCGTTGATGCGGACCGGGTGACCGTCGCGGGTGCCAGCGTCTCCGATGGTGGAGGGGGCGTCCTGTTCGGCACGGTGCGCGGAGCGCAGGCGGTGATAATGATGCCGAGAAGCAGGGCAGCTAAAATGGCAAACGCACGCATGGTTCTCCTCGAGGCTTCCGCGCGGTCGGTTCTCTCCACGCTCGTCATCTGACCAATGGCGTCGATTGGGTCTCTCGAGGCGCCTGGAGCACGGACTATACCAGCAGATGGAGATGTGCTCTCTCGCGAGCGATGCCGTGCAAATTCTGTTTGACCAGAGGGGGTGATATTCATATACTGGGCTTGACCGACCGCGGGGTGAGGGGGCTTCGATGAGTGCGCAGGCGCTGTCAGCTGGCTTTTTCAAGAACTTCATCGCGCGGCCCGGCGGGGCCCAGCCGTTCAGCCGCGAGAGTATCGAGAAGATGCCCCGGACGGCTGGGGCTCGCGTCTTTCGGAGTGTGTGTCCGTACTGCGGGGTTGGCTGCGGGCAGTTGATCCACGTGCGCGAGGGAAAGATCGTGCATATCGAGGGCGATCCGGAGAGCCCGATCAATCGCGGCACGCTCTGCCCGAAGGGGGCGGCCACCTACCAGTATGTCGTCAATCCGGCGCGCCTGACCCGCTGTCTCTATCGCCGCCCGTACTCCGATCACTGGGAAGAGGTCTCTCTTGACTGGGCAATGGATCAAATCGCCCGGCGCATCAAAGAGACCCGCGATGCAACCTTCGTTGACCGTCTTCCGGATGGGCGGGTGGTCAACCACTGTCTGGCGATCGCGTCGCTGGGCGGAGCCACGCTCGAGGTCGAGGAAAACTACCTGATCAAGAAGCTCCTGAATGGTGGACTGGGCATCCTGTCCATCGAGAATCAGGCCCGCATCTGACACTCCTCCACGGTGCCCGGTCTGGGCACCTCGTTCGGGCGCGGGGGCGCCACGACCTTCCAGCAGGATCTGATCAACAGCGATTGCATCCTGATCATGGGGAGCAACATGGCCGAGGCGCATCCGATCGCCTTCAGCTGGGCACTGCGGGCGAAGGAGCGCGGGGCGGTGCTCATCCACGTTGATCCGCGCTTCTCCCGGACCTCGGCCCTCTGCTCGCTGTACGTGCCGATCCGCTCTGGCAGTGATATCGTCTTCCTCGGGGGACTGATTAATTACGTCCTGACCAGCGATCAGTACTTCCGGGAGTATGTCGTCGCTTATACCAATGCGGCCACGATCATCTCCGAACGGTTCCGTGATACCGAGGACCTGGGAGGGGTCTTTTCCGGCTACGATCCCGATGCCCGTGCGTACGATCCGTCATCCTGGGCCTACGAGATGGAGACAGTGGACGGCGTGGTACGTCCAAAGACGGATCCAACCCTGCAACACCCGCGCTGTGTCTTCCAGATCCTGCGCCGCCATTTTGCGCGGTACACTCCGGAGATGGTCGAGGCGGTCTGCGGTACACCGCGAGAGCTTTTCCTACGGGTTGCGAGCGCGCTAGTCGCCAACTCCGGCCGCGAGCGGACCAGTGCCATCTGCTATGCCCTGGGATGGACCCAGCACAGCAAGGGAGCCCAGACGATTCGTGCCGCGGCGATTCTCCAGCTCTTGCTCGGGAATATCGGCCGGCCTGGCGGCGGCATCCTTGCGCTGCGGGGCCACGCCTCGATTCAGGGCTCGACCGATGTGCCCACCTTATATGATCTGCTCTCGGGGTACATGCCCCAGCCGACGGCCGATCCACGCCAGCAGACCCTGGCCGGCTACATCGAGACTGTCGGCTCCCGGTCCGGCGTCTGGGGGCATCTGCCCCGCTTCATCGTCAGCTTCCTCAAGGCCTGGTACGGCGATGCCGCCCGACCGGAGAATGACTTCTGCTACTCTCACGTGCCCAAGACCGTTGGTGATCATTCGCACCTTGCGACAACCTTCGAGATGATCGATGGGAAGATCAAAGGCTTCCTCGTGCTGGGGCAGAATCCGGCCGCGGGCAGTTCGCACGCGCGCCTTCAGCGCCGGGCCCTCGCGAATCTCGACTGGCTGGTCGTGCGTGATCTATACGAGACCGAGACGGCCGCCTTCTGGAAGGCACCGGTGGATGGCGTTGATCCATCAACGATCCGGACCGAGGTCTTTTTCCTGCCGGCGGCGGGTCCCGGGGAGAAGGCCGGTTGTTTCACCAACACCCAGCGCCTGATCCAGTGGAAGGAGAAGGCGGTTGACCCGCCCGGCGATGCCCGTTCGGACGCCTGGTTTATTCATCAGCTTGCCCGGCGGCTGAAAGCGCTCTACGCGAGCAGTACTGACCCGCGCGATCGGCCGATCCAGGATCTGTTCTGGGACTTCGACCGCGTCGAGCCAGAGCCCGGCTCGCGGATCCCCGATGAGCCTGACATCGAGAAGGTGCTGAAGGAGATCAATGGTTTCACCTGGCCCGACCGGCGTCAGCTCACGGATGCCTCTGAACTCAGAGACGATGGAACGACGGCGTGCGGATCGTGGATCTACTGCGGCGTCTACCCGGCCGAGGGGGTGAACCGTGCGGCGTCGCGGATTCCCGATGATGGCGTTTCGCCGAACTGGGGGTTTGCCTGGCCGTCCAATCGCCGCATCCTGTACAATCGCGCCTCGGCCGATCCGACCGGACGGCCGTGGTCGGAGCGGAAGCGTTATGTCTGGTGGGATGAGGCGCAGCAGGTCTGGACCGGCCTGGATGTGCCAGATTTCCCCCTTACCAAGCCGCCAACCGATCCGGGACGGCCGGGCGCGGTCGGCGTGGATGCGCTGGGTGGAGCCGATCCTTTCATCATGCGGCCTGACGGGAAGGGCTGGCTGTTCGCCCCGTCCGGTCTGAAGGATGGTCCCCTTCCCACCCACTATGAGCCGGCCGAGTCGCCGGGCCAGAACCTGCTCTACCGGGAACAGCGGAGCAGTCCGGTCGCCCGGTCTTACCGTCACCGCGCCGATAACCCCCTGGCCCCGGCCGGTGATCCACGCTTCCCGATTGTTCTCACGACATATCGCCTGACCGAGCATCACGTCAGCGGCCAGATGACGCGATGGCTCCCCTGGCTGACCGAACTCCAGCCGGAGTTGTTCGTGGAGATGAGCCCGGAACTCGCGGCCGAGCGGCGGATCCGCCACGGCGACTGGGTGACGATCGTGAGTGCGCGGGGGGCGATCGAGGCCCGGGCGATGGTCACCCGGCGTCTCCGTCCGCTCCGGATCGGCGGCCAGGTCGTCCATCAGGTTGGCCTTCCCTTCCACTGGGGATACCAGGGACTGGCAACCGGGGCGATTGCCAACGATCTGACTCACCTCGTGCTGGAGCCGAACGTTAGCATTTACGAGGTCAAGGCCTTGATGGTGGATCTACGTCCGGGCCGCCTGGCTGATCAGCCGCCGGCGGTGCAGCCGCCGCTCCAGGCAGGCAAGATCATCGGTACAGTGCCGGACGCTCCGGATTCGCCGCCGGCCAGCCATCGGGAAGAAGGGTGAGCAACGGTGTCCGAACGACGGGTGTCCAACGCAGGCGTACGCACAACCGACGGAACGTTGCACGGTTCCTGGCACCGCCTCCGCGCTGCCGTGGCGGCTCTGTCATCCCTCCGGAAGTTCGAGCCGCCGGCTCCCCGTTCTGCCAAGGGCTTTTTCACTGATACGACGCTCTGCATCGGCTGTAAGGCGTGCGAGGTTGCCTGCAAGGAGTGGAATCAGCTCC
>DATGMJ010000182.1:0-3222 GCA_035293685.1 Chloroflexota bacterium
TTGCGCACTGCTGGCTTTCGGACGGGTTCACCGCGCCGCAATGCGGGCAAGGATTCACGAGCCCTCTCCTCAACCGAGCAAACGGCGCTCACGCGCCAGCAGAAAGCGAATCGCCGCCATAGCGAGCCCGAGTGCAGTGCCTATAACGATGGCTCGCTTCGCCCCGGTGATTGGGTAGCGGAGCAACCAGTCGCCGATGCCGGAGATCGCTGGCAGTATCACTGCTGAGAGTGGCGAGCGGAGAACGAACACCGAGACTGCCCCCAAGGTCATCGCCGCGACGCCGCTCGATCGGACGCGAAGGATCCGGTAAGCAGCAACCGCCGCGTACACGCCGAGCAAGGCAAAAAGGCTCGATCCGATCGGCAGGTAGACGTAGTCGACGGCCCATCGGACGAAGCCATCATTCGGTCCGGCTGATCCGGGGGCCAGCCCGTTGACCAGAACGGAGAGCGCACCAATCAGCAGGATTGCACTGCACCACCACCCATCGCGCGCGTACCAGACCCTTCGAAGGTGCTGACTTCCAAGTAGGGCAAGGCCCGCCACGATCGCACACGCAGCGATAACCTCGACCCAGGCAGTCAGAACCAGTGCTCCGCGCGCGAGCGGCGAGTCGGGGGCATAGTAGCCGCCAATAGTGAGTAGCGCTGTCCCGATGCCAAGGAACAGCGGCAGGACCCGGCGGGGATCACTGGTCTTCACGAGTCAGCCAGCCCCAACGAACCGCGCGGCGACCATGACGGCGGTGACGATAGTCACGACCAGCCGGGCCAGGTCCACCGCCCGGGCCGTCGACGTGTCGCCGCCGGCGAGGAATCCGATCACGACCGATTCTTCTCCAATCGCGCCGCGGTCGCTTGCCAGGGGCGCGATTGGCATCCCAGGGAGACGGGTACTTCCGGCGATCTGTACGATACCCCGCGAGCGAGCGGCCAGGATGGGCATCAGATAGGTGTCATCAAGTGGACCGAGCATGATATTCGCGGCCGGGGGCTCCCGCCGGAGCAGGTCGGTCACCGCAGCGATATAGGCAGTGGGATCCAGAGCGATCAATTCGGCCCGTGCATCAACAACCAACCCGGCCAGGAAGTACGTCAGGGCATCGCCGGTCGTCAGACGGGCCGATCCACGTGCCCGCACGGCGGGATCCGCGGATGCGCGGAGGCCGAGCAGGCCGGTTAGGATGGCCAAAGTATCTGATCGTCCCAGGCTGGCCGTCCCCGGCGATACGTGCACCGCACCATCACCCCGCGCGGCCAGGTCGGCCAGCGCCGCGCATGCGGGGACAGACCGACAAGCCCGCCCGTCGTCCCGTTCCAGCCAGGCAACGACACTCAGCAAGCCCAGGGCAATCATCACCGCCCCCGATGTGAGGGATAGGGGGGATAAAGCAGATAGAAAGGGCACGGATGCGATCATCGCGGCCGCCTCTTGGGCGACGGCGCCGGTTCCAACAGGCCTTCGGCAAGCTGACGGACAGCCCGATCGTCTGCCAGAATATCCTGCCACGGCCGCACGCCCGGTCCCAGGAGGTCACCCACCGCGAGCAGACTGGCAATGATTCGCCGTGCCGGCCAGTGGCACCACAGGAAAAGCGCCGCTCCCTCGCCTAGGCCGCTGGCCTGTATCGCTCTCTGCACTCTTCGAACTAGCAGCCACTCCGGCGCTTCCCGCTCTTCCACTGTCAGGAATTCCCTTACCCCGGCGGATGATTAGCCGCAGTATACCTTGCTCAGAGAATAGCGTGCTATAGCCCGATCGTCCCTTTACCGCGAGGACGTGTTTCTCATTCGTTCCGCATGGATGGGCAGGACCAGCCGGGAAAGGGTCTGCCTCATCCGACGCTCCTACGACGCCGCCTCCGCAAGCGCCTGCTCGAAGGCACGGAAGACATCCGCCCCAAAGAGGACGAAGACCACCCGCTGGACAGATGGTCCCTGGTGCTGACGCGCGGCGCTGATCATGATGCGCGCGCACTCTGCCGGTGGAAAGCCTCCCACGCCAGTCCCCAGGGCAGGGAAGGCGATGCTCCGGACACCGAGCTGCTCCGCCACCGCGAGTGCGCTGGTCGTCGCTTGGCGAATCTTCTCGGCGTCAGTCTGGAGATCCTGCCCCATTACCGCCGCGTGGATCACGTAACGCGCTCGCAACCTCCCGGCGCCGGTCGCGACGGCGCTCCCGACCGGGATCGGCCCTTTCGCCACTGCCTCGGTTTCGATCTCCGCGCCTCCTCGGCGCTTGATCGCGCCCGCGACCCCAGCTCCCATCCAGAGACGATTATTGGCCGCGTTCACAATCGCGTCGCAGTCAGATTCGGTAATATCACCCTGGACAAGCTGAATCTCGACCATCTCTCGATCACGCCGTCACGAGCTCAAATCGGCGGAAGCCGTACAGGTGGTCGTTCTCCAGGATGGCTCGGATGAGCTCCGGCGCATAGCCGTGCGGGCGCGACGCCAGCGAGATGTACGCCGAGAGCTGCTCCCGGATGCCGTCAATGTCGGTCGGCTGATTGCCATTCGCCAGGAAGACCCGGAAGATCGCCTCAGCAAGCGGCGTCTCCGGCGTAATGTAGTCGCGCTGCTTCGAGCAGTCGCTTCGGATCACCGATAGGGGATTGCTGGCAAACGGCACTGACCGCATCTCGAAGACCACGCGTCCCCGCGCGTCCACGGTTGGAACGCGCTCCTGGACCTCTGTTCCCAGCTTGCGTCGGCACGCCGGGCACATGCGCGTGATCGCCATCGCCCGGAACGACTTGTTGTGCTCGGTATACCAGCGCTCATCAATGAAGTAGCGAGGCTTCTCCTCCTCCATACTGCCGCCTCCTCACGTCACTGTCGATCTTCCTATCACAAGAACCGAGCCGGGCGCCAGCGGCAGGGATGCCTGAGCGGTTATGGCACGGTCGTCCCTGTTGGCAAAGCCCGGACTCCTATAATATAATGCAATCACGACGGCCATTCAGTGATTGCGCTCGCTCGACTCGCAGTATGAAAAACGGGAGTTCCACCGCAGTGCGATGAAGGCAGCGCTCCGTGACATCCTCGAGACGGTGATCCTCACCGCTCTGATCTTCCTCGTCGTCCAGTCGGTCGTGAAGAACTTCCGGGTCGAGGGCACCAGCATGGAGCCGACGCTCCATGACAACGAGTTCCTCCTGGTTGACAAGGCCGTGTACTGGTCGGTGAGTTCGGATCTGGTGCGGCGCTTCTTCCC
>DATGMJ010000183.1:0-13232 GCA_035293685.1 Chloroflexota bacterium
GGCACGGCGATATCGATAATGAACAGCGGGCGACCGCCGCGCTCGGCAAGCGCGCGGCGGACGTCGTCCACCTGAATAACGAAGCGCGCGGCGTCGGTGGAGCTGATCACGATATCTGCGGCGGCCAGCGCGTCCGCGAGATCATCGAGCGCGAGCGCCTCGCCGCCGAACCGCCCGGCCAGCGCCCGGGCCCGGTCCAGCGTGCGGTTGGCCACTGCCACTACCCCAACGCCGTGATCGGCGAGCGTGCGAACGGTGAGTTCGCCCATCTCACCGGCCCCGATGACCAGCGCCCGACACCCCTCGAGCCGTCCGAAGACCCTCCGGGCGAGCTCCACGGCGGCCGAGCTCACCGAGACCGCATGACGGCCGATGAAGGTCTCGTCTCGCGCGCGGCGGCCAACCCGAATCGCCTGCCGGAAGACGTGGGCCAGGACAGGGCCCGCCGTTCCCGCCGCTTCGGCGGCGTTCAGCGCGGCACGGACCTGCCCGAGGATCTGCGGCTCGCCCAGCACCATCGAGTCGAGCCCCGCGGCCACGGCGAACAGGTGGCGGATCGCGTTCTCCCCGTCGAGGCGATACAGGTGGCGCCGCACTTCGCTACGGGCATCCCCGGCGCGGTGATCGAGGAGCTGAACCGGGGTCAGCTCCCCGACCGGAGCCCCGGCCTCCTGATAGATCTCGGTGCGATTGCAGGTGGAGAGAATAACCCCGCTACCGAGCGCCCGCAGGGCCGGGGCCAGCTCGTCAGCGCCAAAGGCGACTTTCTCCCGCAGTTCGATCGGGGCGCTCCGAAAGCTGAGACCGGTAAGCACCAGCATCCCCGGCTGCTTCTGGCCAGGATCACCGCTCGAGACATGCGCAAAGGAGGCCATCAATATCCTTGACTGCAAGAGGGATGCTCGCCGCGCCGGCATCCCTCCTCAGCGAACGATACTACGCCCGGCACCGGAGCGTCAAGGCGCTGACGCCGTCCCCGAGCGCCGGGCAAGAGGTGCTCCGCGCATAACGTCGTGGAACGTGCGCCGCGCGCGGACATGCGCTATCATAAGGCTCGATCGTAAAGGGGGAAGGTGGACCACCAGCGCGGGCGCGCTGATGGGAACTGCCCGGGAGGCAAAGGGGAATGCGCCGAGGGTTCTTCGAACGTGACCCGGCGGCCGGCGATCGGCCGGTCTACCGGCTCCGCTGGATTCCCGAAGAGGGTCTGGATGAGCGCCAGCGGAACTACGCGCGCTTCGTACGCTACCTCATCGCCAGTGGACGGCTAACCGAGTTCACCGAGGAACCGACGCGATAACCCCGCGGCTGTACCTTGCATATACAGGTAGGGGGCATCCGCGGGGTCTCGCGGATGCCCCCAGAGACTGTCGCATGCCGCCTACTGCTTGGTCTTGGAGTGGCGGCTCACCCATTTGCTCGTCGTGCTGGCGCTGAGAGGGATGTCCTTTTCCGCCTGACACTTGATACATCGGTGGTGATAATGACAAACACCGTCAATCCGCACCGACGTCACCTCCCAGTGGTGCGGAGGACAGACCGGAGCCTGAGTAGCCTGCGACATCACTCTCTCCTTCCAGCCAACATCCACGCGTATATGACCGAGGGGCACAAAAGAAGAGGAGCGCGATTTTGCACCATCGCCCTCCTCTCGCCATTGGATTCCTGGATCAACCGCACCGGTATTGCCATTTTAGCATAATCATTCGTGGGTCGTCAATATCGACTTTTGTGCACTCTGCGCAGAGACATCGGGATCCAGCAATGCAACTCGCCGACTTTGACTACGATCTCCCGCCGGAGCTGATCGCTCAAACCCCTTTGCCCGACCGGGATCGGTGCCGGCTCCTCGTCTTGCACCGCCAGTCTGGCACAGTCGAGCACCACCGGTTTGACGACCTGCCCGGCCTCCTGCGGCCGGGCGACGTCCTCGTCATGAACGACTCGCGGGTCCTCCCGGCCCGTCTCTTCGGCCAGAAGCCCACCGGAGGACGGGTCGAGATTCTCCTCACCCGGCGACAGCGCCCCGATGCCTGGCTCGCCCTGGTGCGGCCAGGGCTTCGCCCCGGCCAGGGCATTCGCTTCGCCGAGGATCTCGTAGCCACGGTCGAGGAGGTCCGCGAAGACGGCCAGCGTCTCCTGCGCTTCGATCGTTCCGGCGCAGAGCTCGACGCGGCCATCCACCGCATCGGCACGATGCCGATCCCGCCGTACATCCGGGAGCCACTCGCCGATCCCTCCGCCTACCAGACCGTTTATGCGCGCGAAGAGGGGTCTGTCGCCGCCCCGACCGCGGGCCTCCACTTCACCCCAACCCTCCTCGATCGGCTCGCCGGGGCTGGCATCGAGTTGGTATTCCTGACCCTGCACGTGGGGCCGGGGACCTTCCGCCCGGTCAAGACCCCTGATCCATCCCAGCACCACCTGGATGCGGAGTGGTATCGCCTGGGCCCCGAGGCCGCGGACCGGATCAACCGCGCGCGCGATGAGGGGCGGCGAATCATTGCTGTCGGCACGACCGTCGTGCGTACCCTCGAGAGCCTCGCCGATGACCGGGGACACGTCGCGCCTACTGAGGGCGAGACCGCGCTGTTCATCCTGCCCGGGCACGCGTTCCGATGCGTGGATGCGATGATCACGAACTTCCATCTCCCGCGCTCGACCCTCATCATGCTCGTCGCCGCATTCGCCGGACGCGAGCGGATCCTGGCGGCCTACCGCGAGGCGATTGCTCTCCGATACCGCTTTTACAGCTTCGGCGACGCGATGTTGATCGAGGACTGACCGCACGGCACTGGCTTTGCACCGTCCCCCTGGTCAGGCACGGCCGCCTCCAACACCACGAACGCGAGAGGCAGTGCGGCCGGTCTGGCTGGTCAGATCGGCCGCGCCGCCTCCGCACCAGATACGAGCACTTTCCTGGAGATCGATCATGGCCCAACGGCTGAGACAGATAGGCACCGGCCTCACTCACCGCATGAAGATGCCGCTCAACCCCGGCGTCCGCGGCACCGGCAAGCAGTCCCGACGCGAGGATAAGGGCACTGCGCTGGCCTCGCTCCACCACGGCGAAGGGACCGGACATCCGCCCGGTCACGGCCGCGGCGGGAAGACGACCCGCCAGCGGGTGGCGCACCAGTCCTGATCAGGTCGACCGGCCCGGATCTTGCGGCGACAGGTGATCACGGCCGGCTGCGTGCGCCGGCCCGGGTGCGAGCGGCCCGGGCATCCCGGGCACTTCTTCCCGGAGCCCCGACCGGGCTAACCAAATAGCGTCTGGGCGCTCGCGTCTTCGGCCGCCGAACTGTCGAGCGAGAAGGGAATGCGATGTCCAGCCGCACCGATCAGGAGATTATCGGCACCGTCACGGCGGCGCTGGTCCGGGACGGCCGGATCAATCTGGCGGATATCGTCCACATCGGGGCGGAGAATGGGATCGTTCGCCTCAGCGGCACCGTCCGCTCGGCGGGCGAGAAGGATCTCGCCGCCACCATCGCTCGTGCCATACCGGGCGTGATGAGCGTCGAAAACGATCTCACCGTCGCCACCGAGGGTGAGATCACCGATCGCGAGCTGCGCGCGGCGATTGAGGATGCCCTTGCGCATGACCCGGCGCTCCTGCGCCGGGTGGGGTGCATCGTGGATGACGGGATTGCCACCCTGGTCGGACACATCACCGATGCCGCCCAGGAGCAGAAGGCTATGCAGATCGCGGGCAGTATCGCGGGCATCGAGCAGGTCATGAGTGCCCTTGAGATCGCCGGCCTCGTACCCGATGCCGCCCTCCCTCCGGACGATCCCACGCTCCTTGACGCGCTGGCCCAGCGCCTCGATTGCTCCGGCCTCGTCATTCGAAACCGCGTGCTCCGCGTCGATCACGGCGTGGCCCGCCTGGAGGGAGTGGTGCGAACGCCCGCGGAGCGAGAGCGCGCCGGACTGGCGGCCGCCGCTGTGGCGGGAATCCGCGCGGTCAAGAATCACCTCGTGATCGGCATGTCCGAGGAGAGTCGCGATCCCGATGAAGCCCTTCTCGCCCGGGTCGTCCACGCCATCGCGCGAGACGGACGAGTCAGCCCGACGGACGTCCACGTCATCGTCCAGGGCGGCATCGTGACCCTGACCGGTGCAGTCGACAGCATCGAGGACCAGAACACCCTCATCCCGGTTGTGCAGAAGGTGCCCGGCGTCCACCGCGTCGACTGTCAGGTCGTCATCCAGGACCGGACGAGCACGCGCTCGGATGATAAAGGCGTCCGAGGGAGACCGCGCCCGTATCGCCGCTGACCGTCGCGGACCGCGCCGTGATTCTGCCAGCCAGGGAGGGATAGTCCATGCTTCAGGGAGCACCGGTGCCCGGACGCGTACGCCCGACCGCCCGCGACATCTACCGGGCACAGATCGGGGAGAAGGTCGACTGGATCTTCCCCCCCCACAAGTATGAGAAAGGGCTGGATCGCCCCGGTACGCTCGTCTGCCCCCGCTGCCATGCGATCTCCGTGCAGAAGCGCTGGTTCCTTGACGAGCACCAGTACGCGGACCTGCAGACGAGACCGGGGGTGCAGTTCGTGGTCTGCCCGGGCTGTCTGCGCATCGAACGGCAGATATACGACGGCGAGGTGCGTCTGCGCAGTCCACTCCTGCGGGCGCAGCGCACCCAGGCGCTCGGCATGATCCGCAACGCTGAGGACCAGGCCCGCCAGACCAATCCCTTCAGCCGCCTTGCGTCGGTCGTCGCGACCGGCGAGGAGATCTACATCCTAACCACGACCCGCTGGCTCGCCGAGCGGATTGGCAAGATCTTCCACAAGGCCTTCAAAGGCGACCTGGAGATCCATCGCCTACCTGGCGAGCGATTCGTCCGGGTACGCTGGAGCCGATGATGCGCGTCGTCTGCACCGGGAAGAACGTGGTCCTCTCGGATGCGCTTGAGCGCTATATGGCGGCGAAGTTCGGTCGCCTCGCCCGCTATCGTCCCGATCTCGACGAGATCGCGGTCGAGCTCACGCCGCAGGCAACGCGCGAAGTCCAGGACCACTACGTCTGTCAGGCCAACCTGATCGCCCGAGGGCGGCTGATCCTGCGCGGGGAAGAGCGGGCCGCCGACCCGTACGTGGCGATCGATACGCTGGTGGATGAGCTCGAGCGGAGCCTCCAGCGACAGCACGAACGGCGCGAGAGCAGACGTCGACCGACCGCGGAGGGACATCTGCCGCCCGCCCCCCCGGAGGCGCTGGCCCGGCCATCCACGCTCGATACGATTCTCGATGACTTCGGCGTGGATCCTGCGGTGAGCGACCTCCTGCGGGCCCACGGCATCACGACCCTCGAGCAGATTCGGGCCCTGATCGACGATGACCGCCTGGCCCAGCGCCTCGGGCCGGGCCACGAGCAGGCGGTGCGCGATCTCACCCGGGTGATCGAGAAACTTCGCCTCTGAGGCCCCCCGGACCGGTCGGGAGAATCAGGAAGCGATCCCCCTGGCCAGGAGCCTGCCGACGACGTCTACCGACCAGTCTGCCCGCGGCGGGTTGGCGTCGACCCTCGGCGCGGTCGGGCGGCCGGCCGAACCGGGGTGATGATCGCCGGGGGAGTAGCGGTCATGGTCGGAGTCCGCGGTGCGCTACGAGCCGGGGTCCCCGTGTCGGATGGAAGCGGCAGCGCCGTCTGAGCAGACGCTGGGGTTGCCGCCCGCGTGGGCGTTCCCCGCGGATGCACCGGCGTCGGGGTCGGCGGCGTGTACGGTACGTAGCTCCCAAACTTCTGCACCCCCTGAGCGCTCGTCGGCGCGTCTGGATCAGACGGCACGGTCAGGGAAAGATCCGCATGATCAGCGCCGATCTCGATCACCAACCCGCCCGGATCGTCCGGGCCCGGATCTTCCATCACGATCGGCAAGGTCAGGCCCAGATCACGATTGAGCTGGTGAAGGAGCGGCGCGACGGCTCCGCCAGTCCGATCGATCAGCCGGGATTCCGCCCGAGTCGGCCCGCTCACCGGCGGGCCAACCACGTAGCCAAGACCCGCTAATTCCTGGCTGAGCCGGGCGGCTACGCCCGGCTCGCCCGAGTCATTTTCGACCACCAGGCGCGTTGAGGCCATTGCCACGCCCAGGGCAGGATCCTCCCAGAGCCGCCGGCTGAAGGCGCGGATGCGCGCCCAGGAGTGATCGGGGGAATCGGGCACGAGCAGATAGGGCGCGTAGGGAACGGGGCCCCAGACGACGTTCCCAGTGGCCTCTTCGAGGTAATTGCTGGTCGTCAGCGCGGTCTGATAGAACCGAACGTTCTTCCAGTCAAGCACCAGCTGACCGATCTGGGCCACCGCCGGGATCGCATAATTGGTATCGACGTGGCGGCTGGCAATTGCGAGGAGCTCCGGCAGGTGGACAAGCGCCCCGGGCTGCAGCAACCGCTCCTTGAACGCCTCCATGATCAGGCGCTGACGGCGTGAGCGGGCGAAATCGCTCCCTTCGGATGGGTTATCCAGCGTCTCCCGGGCGCGCGCGAACTCGATCGCGCGCTCGCCGTCCATATGCTGGAGCCCCTTAACGAATCGCACCACCGTCCAGCGGGGATCAACCGACGGATCGTCATTCACCGGGTAGCGGGCGGTGAACGAGTCCGGCACGTCCACGTCGATCCCTCCAACCGCATTGATCATCTGCCGAAATCCATCGAAATCCAGGGCAAGATAGTACGAGATCGGGATACCCAGCAGATGCTGGACCGTCGCCATGGCAAACGTGCCCGCGCCGTGGTCGCCGGTATAGATCGCCAGACGATCGGTATAGGCACTGGGATCCCTGGCGTAGGCGTAAGCGGTATTGATCTTGTCGTAGATAACGCTCCGACCGTCGAAGGACAGCGGGACCCAGGTATCGCGCGGGATCGAGAGCAGGGTCAGGGTCTTCTGCCCTGGATCCACGATGACCACCATGATCGAGTCGGTGAGGTAGGCCCCCTCGTGATTCCCCCCGCCGTAGCCCAGCAAAAGGAATGCATAGCGCTGGTCGGTAGCGGGGCCCGCTGACGGCAAGGCACTTGGGGCCGGGGTCACCGTATCCGGCGCGGGCACGGCCGTTCCGGGCGGGGGCATTGTCGGGCGAACGGTCGGTGCCGCCAGGGTGGTCTGCCCAGCAGGTGGCCGCGGCGGCGCGACCAGATCGCGAACAAGCAGGTGGGCCGGCGTGAGCAGGTAGAAGGGGATCAATCCAAGCGCGTAAACCAGGAGGCCGAGCACGGCCGAGCGAAGCACCCGGTCATTCCGGATACCCGACCCGCGCGCACGTTGTCGAGGACGAAACACGCCGGGGTCGGGCCTCCAGTTCGCAAGCTTGGACCGGCTAACCGGACCGCGTCCAGTCTACCACCGGGCAGGCCCGGAGCGAATAGGAGAATCCGCTAGAGAATCGGCGGCACGCTCAGCGGGTCGGCACCGCCGCAGGACGCCGGCCGATGTGCAGTGCCACCGTCCCGAGCCCGAGACGTCGAACACGGACAGCAGTCAGTCCAGTCTCGGTCAGCATGGCCGCCAGGCGCTCGGCCGGGGGCAGAGGCCCGAGCGAACGCGGGAGATAGCGGTAGGCCGCCCGATCGTGCCCGACGACAGCACCGAGCAGGGGAACGAACCAGCCGAAGTACACCCTGAAGAACGGCGCGAGCAGAGGCGGCGGATGGGTGATCTCCAGGCAGACGAATGACCCGCCCGGCTTTAGGACGCGCACCATCTCGCCAAGGGCCGCGCGCAGGTCCGCGACGTTGCGCAGGACGAAGCCGCTCACCACGCAGTCAAACGTTCCATCCGGAAAGGGAAGCGCCAGCGCATCGCCCGCGATGAACGTGACCCCCACTGCACCCGCCTGCCCGGCCTTCGACCGCGCGGCCGCAAGCATCTCCTCGCAGAAGTCGACCCCGACGACAAGCTTGCTTCCCGCGTCAGCCAGGGCGAAGGCCAGATCGCCCGTTCCGGTGCCGACATCCAGGGCGATTCGCCCGGCTGGGTCGGCGGCCCGGGCCGCGGCCCGGCGCCACCGGTGATCCATCCCCAGGCTCATCAGGGCGTTCATGAGGTCATACCGGGGAACGATGCGGGCGAACATCGCCCGGACCCGCTCGGCCTTCGTCCTCCCCGGCACACCGGTCGGTACCACCTCAGCCACTGCTCGCTCGTCAGGTCCAGCCACGCTCACCTCCCGGCCTCCCCTGCCGCACTGTCAGCCGGTCGGGGGCGACCGCGCCGCTTCAGATAACCGAGCAGTTCATCAAGGGGGCGACTATTCAGCACCTGGCGCGCGCTGACCCAGCCCCGTCGAGCCGTGAAGATGCCGAAGCGGAGCAGATCGAGGTTATCCGGCGCGTGGGCATCGGTATTGATGACCAGGAGCACTCCTTTCTCCACCGCTCGCCGGGCGTGCATCCCGTCCAGATCGAGCCGCGCCGGGTTTGCGTTAATCTCCAGTGCCGTCCCGGTCTCCGCACAGACCTCCATGAGCGCATCGAGGTCCACATTATATCCCTCACGCCGCCCGATCAGGCGGCCGGTCGGATGGCCGATGATATCCACGTGCGGATTGTGCGCCGCGGCGATCAGGCGGGCCGTCATCTTCTCACGAGGCTGTCCGAATCCGCCGTGAACCGATGCGATGACGATGTCCAGCTCGGCCAGGACATCATCGGGGAAGTCGAGAGAGCCATCGGACCGGATCTCCAGCTCGACACCGTGGAGGAGGTAGGGCTCAACGCCCCGCCGATTGATCGCCTCGATAATCGCTCGCTGTTCCCGCAGGCGATCGACCGTGAGACCATGCGCGATGCCGAGCGACTGGGAATGATCGGTCAGCGCCAGGTACGCGTAGCCGCGCGCCCGCGCCGCCGCCCACATCTCCTCGATCGAGGCCGTCCCATCACTCCAGTTGGAGTGGCAGTGGAGGTCACCCTGGATATCCGCAACCGTCACCAGGGAAGGCAGACAGCCGTCTCGCGCGGCTTCGATCTCGCCGCTGTCCTCACGCAGCTCGGGAGGCACCCAGAGGAGGCCGAGACGCCGATAGACCTCCTCCTCGGTCTCCGCCGGCAGCACCCGTCCGTCTCGCACATCGATGAGCCCCCGCTCGCCCAGGCGAAGGCCTTTCTGCTCCGCCAGCTGATCCAGCCGGGCATTGTGCGCCCGGGACCCGGTCAGGTACTGGAGCCCGTTCCCCCAGGCAGAAGGCGGAACCACCCGCAGATCGGCTTTCTCGCCTTGCGCGGTAAGCACCGACGCGCTCGTCTCGGCGCGGGCAATGACCTCCCCGACGAATGGGAGCCGAACGAACGCATCCAGCAGGACCGACGCTTCCGCACCCGAGGCCAGCAGATTCAGGTCACCGACCGTCTCGCACCACCGTCGAATCGATCCCACCACCTCCACCCGGCCGGCCGGGCCAGCCGCCGCGCGGAGCCCGACAGCGATCTGCTCGGCAAGCGGGAGGGCCGTTCCAAGGGCGATGCGGCGGCCGCGCCGCTCCCGCCGCTCCAGCTCCCACTGGAGATGCTGGACACTCTTCTCCCCCATGCCCGGCAGCTGGGCGACCCGGCCATCCGCGAGGGCCTGGCGCAGATCGGCGATGGTGCGCACCCCAAGGCGCTCATATAGAAGCCGCACCTTCCGCGGTCCAAGCCCGGGGATCTCGAGGAGCTCCCGGAGCGTCTCCGGCACCTCCTGACGCAGGCGATCGTAATAGGCGAGGCGGCCGGTCTCCAGGAACTCCTGCACCTTCCCGGCAATGGCCTCGCCAATCCCCGGTATCGTGCGCAGACGCCCCTCGGCGGCGATCGTCGCCAGGTCATCGGTCAGCGCCGCGATGCGCCGCGCCGCGTCGCGGTAGGCGCCGACGCGGAAGCGGTTATCGCCTCGGATCTCGAGCAAGTCGGCAATGGCGAGGAGTAGATCAGCGACGTCCTGATTCCGCGGCGGCATTCTGGATACTCCGTCGTCTCGTATCGTTCCCGCGCTGGCCGGCAGATCGTATAAAGTCGACGCGATGCCCTCAGGACCTGGCGACCGTCTCAGGGGATACGACCCGACCGGCGGTGATCACCTCGCGATACCAGTACCCGCTGTCCTTGATCGTGCGCTGCTGGGTCGGATAGTCCACGTACACCAGGCCGAAGCGCTTGCTGTAGCCGTGGGCCCACTCGAAGTTGTCCATCAGCGACCAAGCAAAGTAGCCGTGGAGCGGGACCCCCTCAGCGATCGCCCGCGCGGCCTCGGTCAGGTGACCAGCATAATAGGCAATGCGTCGGGGATCGGGCACCCGTCCATTCGCCGGCGGTGGGTCATCGTAAGCGGCGCCATTCTCGGTAATGTAGAGGGCCCCGATCGGATAGTCTCGCTGGAGACGGCGGAGGAGATCGAAGAGGCCCCGCGGGTAGACCGGCCAGCCCATGGCTGTTACCTCGGCGTCAGGGAATGGCACAACCCCGACCTGCAATGGGCTGGACGGCTCATGCCGGACCGCGCTCGGGCTGTAGTAGTTGACCCCCAGGAAATCGATTGGAGCGGCCACCACCTCGATATCATCAGCTGGCACCGGGGGCAGGTTATCCCCGTAGAAGGCGACCATGTCCGTCGGGTAGCCACGCCCGTACAGTGGATCGAGGAACCAGCGATTGAAGAAACCATCGTAGCGGTGCGCGGCCTCCCGGTCGGCCGGGGAGTCCGAGGCAGGGTAGACCGCCGCGAGGTTCAGGGTAATGCCCACGCGAGCCCCAGCACTGTTTGCGCGGAGGATCGGAACCGCGCGACCGTGAGCCGCAAGCAGGGTCCGCGTTGCGGCAAGCGCGGCGCGGAGGTCTCGCCGACCGGGCGCGTGCTCGCCAGTCAGATAGCCGAGGAACGCCACGCACCACGGCTCGTTCAGGGTGATCCAGTTTTTGACCCGATCCCCGAGCCGACGCGAAACAATGTTGACGTACTCGACGAAGGCATCCGCCGTACTACGACTGGGCCAGCCGCCCGCATCCTCGAGAGGCTGCGGAAGATCCCAGTGGTAGAGCGTCACCCACGGCGTGATATCGGCGGCGAGTAGACCGTCCACCAGGCGATCGTAGAAAGCTAGCCCGCGCTCGTTGACCCCTCCGCGCCCGCGCGGCAGAATCCTCGGCCAGGCAATCGAAAAGCGGTAGGCCTTCAAATTAAGCTCGCGCATCAGACGGATGTCTTCGGGCCAGCGATGGTAATGGTCGCAGGCGATATCGCCGGTATCGCCCCCGTGGGTTTTCCCGGGGGTATGACTGAACCGATCCCAGATTGACTCACCGCGTCCATCCTCACGGACCGCGCCCTCAATTTGATAGGCGGCCGTGGCCGCACCCCAGAGAAAGGTCGTTGGAAACACACCCCCACCTGTCGGATGATCACCGTGCTGTGCCATTCCGGTTATTCTCCCTCTTTCCTGACTTCTCCGCGATGACGTGCGGCAGGGAGCACGAGCTTGCGGCCCCACGCCGCACCCAGCCGATGCGGTGGTTCCTGCTGACCGACGCGCAGGACGCCTGCCCGCGGCATAGATCGTGCTGACGGCCCCTGGGATAGAACGTGCCAGGGCCACCGGGTCCGCGCTCCCCCGGATCAATTCCGGGCAACAACGCGCGCGTCGCTCGTCGCCTTCATTCTACCGCGCCCCGGTCGGGATCGGGCCCGTGCCCTTCATACGATCACTCGCCGGGTGAGTCGAAAGCCCATGAGCACGATCGGCGATGACCCCACCGTGCCTTTCCAGAGAGACGGTGAGCAACGGACAGCCGCCGCCCTCCCATCGCGAGACCGCGCCACCCTTCTGATTACACCAGCGCTCCACCCCGGCCCGGCTCGTGCATCCGGCCGGCGGCTGCGCGGTCTCCGCCGCCTCCCCTGGCCGATGCTCGCGGGCGGCGCGGCGCTCCTCCCGCGAACCGCGCGGGCCGAGGTCCCGACGCCATTTCTGCCAGCATCACCGCAGGCGGCCGCCATCGCCGATCTCTTCTGGCTGATCATCGGGATCGCCACGGTCATCTTCATCGGCGTCATGGCCGTCCTGCTGTACGCGTCTTTTGCCTACCGCGAGCGTCCCGGTCGGCAGCCGGCGCAGTTCGCCGGCAATCTCCCCCTAGAGATCACCTGGACAGGGCTTCCCACCCTTCTGCTCCTCATTATCTTTATCCTGACCATCCGGACCATGTCCCGGACTTCGCCGCCTGCAGGCGATCCGCTGGAGATAACCGTGGTGGCGCACCAGTGGTGGTGGGAGATCCGCTACCCCGAGGGCTTTAGCACCGCGAACGAGATCCACGTACCCGTAGGTGAGCCGGTCCTGATCCACCTGGAATCGGCCGATGTCATCCACAGCTTCTGGGTGCCCCAGCTCGCCGGCAAGACCGACGCAAACCCCGGCCACCATCGGCTAGTCTGGTTTACACCGACGCGAGTGGGAACCTTCGCCGGCCAGTGCGCCGAGTTCTGCGGCGTCCAGCACACCTGGATGCTGATCCGGGTTGTGGTCGAGACGCCGACCGCCTATCAGGCATGGGTTCGGCACGAACGCGGGCCGGCCGCCACGCCAACCGGCCTGGCGCTCCGGGGGAAGCAGGTCTTCGATCAGCAGGCGTGCGGGAGCTGTCACACCATCGCCGGGACCGCCGCGAATGGGGTCGCCGGACCGGATCTGACCCACGTGGCCAGCCGGGCAACCATCGGCGGCGGCGTCCTGCCGAATACACCGGAGGCGATGCGGCGCTGGCTGACTGATCCCCAGGCGGTCAAGCCCGGCGCCCTGATGCCCAACTTCAAGCTGACCCCGACCGACCTCGACGCCCTGACCGCCTACATGAACAGTCTGCGTTAGAGGAAGGTTCCATGGCAGAGCGCACCTCCCCGCCGATTGCGACCTATCCGGCCCTGGGCCAGCCCGAAGGGCTCTGGGGGTGGGTCGCGACGGTCGATCACAAGGGGATCGGCATCCTCTACCTCGTCACCAGCCTGATCTTTTTCCTGACCGGCGGCATCGAGGCCCTCTTCATCCGTCTCCAGCTTATCACCCCCGCCGCGCAAGTCCTGTCGCCGGAGGCGTTTGCCGAGTTCTTCACGATGCACGGGACGACGATGGTCTTCCTGGCGGTGATGCCCCTCCTCCTCGGCTTCGCCAACTACCTCGTCCCCCTGATGATCGGCGCCCGCGATATGGCCTTCCCCCGCCTCAACGCCCTCAGCTTCTG
>DATGMJ010000184.1:0-3820 GCA_035293685.1 Chloroflexota bacterium
AGACCCGGGGCAGGCGGACGGTGAGGTTGTTGACCACATCCACCACCCCCTTGATGCGGCGGGCATCCTCGGCGGCGGTGATCTTCTGGGAGTAGGTGGGGACGGTACCGCTGAGGTACACGACCCCGTTGGTAACGGTCACCGTGATGTCACTGGAATCGATCCGCACGTCGTGGGAGATCTCATCCCAGACGTTCTGCCGGATCTCCTGATCAGTGTAGGTAAGAGCCATCCATACTCCTCCTGCTCGCCACGCGAGCGTTGATGCTGAATCGTGCATGACGCAGCCTGGCAAGAACGGTACCGACCGGGGAAAGAAGGCTGTGGAATACCGACGGCAGGAGGGGCTGTCGGGCTTTCTCTTGGCATAGGGTGCGCGAGATGGAGCCGTGTCAGCGGCGGTGGAGCATTATTCCTGACATTTATTCCCGATAGGGAGAGGGCGAGCAGACTAGATGACGGGGCTGGTTCGACCCGGGCGGCACGCAGCGGCGCCTCCGGTAGAATAGAGAGTGCTCTCTGCGGGAGCTGTGCGTTGATCGCTGGCTCTAGCCGGCAGGCTTCTCCCCGGAGCTGTAGCGCTAGTCTCTGGTGCGAAATGCCGAACTCTGCGCGTCGTAGCAACCATTTTCCGCCAGATTTGCTGGTCGGATGTCTGCTGTATCGCCTATTTTGCACCGGAAACTAGTGCTAAAGGGACTGGATGTGGTCATGTCCGCCCCCATGACGGAGAGTGCAGGGATATGCTCGTTGAACTCCCGAGCGAACTGCGTGCAGAGATCGAGCAACGCTTGGAAGGTATCGCATTAGGCGATCTGACGCGCGCGGTCGCAGATCTCTCCGAACGGTATCGGTCCGGAGCGCGCCCCGGTGCGCGCGTGTCGCGTGCGCCGATGGAAGTGCTCGCTTATGCGGTCGCGCGCCTGCCGGCGACCTATGCCGCACTGACAGCAGCACTGGCCCGGGTACGCCGCGAACGGCCGGATTGGCACCCCCGCACGATCCTCGACCTTGGGGCGGGGCTGGGGGCCGGAATTTGGGCGGCTGCTGCTACCTGGGATGCGCTCGTAGAGGCAGTCGCGGTGGAGGCCGACCCTTCGATGATCGATCTGGGCAGATCTCTGGCACGCGTGTCATCGCACGCCGTGGTTGCCGCGGCGCGATGGATCAGCGGAGATGTCACGCGCGCTCTTTCCCTCCCGCGGAGTGATCTCGTGCTGATGGGATACGTGCTGGGCGAAATCGAGCCTGGAGCGATCGAGACGGCAGTTCAGCGCGCTTGGGATGCGGCGCGGGATACCCTGGTGATTGTCGAGCCGGGCACGCCCGCTGGCTATGCGCGGATGATCCAGGCGCGCGACAAGCTGATTGGCGCGGGGGGATACGTAGTCGCCCCCTGCCCGCATGATGCACCTTGCCCCATGTTCGGGTCCGACTGGTGTCACTTCGCGGTGCGGCTTCCGCGCAGCCGGGTCCATCGTCTGGTCAAGGAGGCCGAGCTGGGGTACGAGGATGAGAAGTTCTCGTACCTGGCTATATCACGCTGTCCGTCTGCGCGCCCACCGGCACGGGTGGTCCGGCACCCGCTCATTCGACCCGGTCGAATCCAGCTTACCCTGTGCACGCGGAGTGGGATCCAGTCAGCCGTGATTACCCGGAGCGACCGCGTACGCTTCCGACAAGCCCGCAAGATCGAATGGGGAGACGCGTTTGAAGATACAGAGGGACCGGGGGAGGAGAACCATTGACGCCGTTCCTGCGATGTTGCTAGCCTCCTGCCTGGACCGGGAGGACGACGGGTGCAGGGCGCGGCGCATCGCGTGAGCAGGGGTGAGGAGAGGCTTGGGACAGTGCGCTGTGGCGGTGGCCGCGGCTCCCTGTTCCTGGGCCTGGTCCGGCGTGCTGTCCGTCGGGTGGTGTGCCGCCCTATGGTCGGTGCGCTCGCGTTCTACATCGTCTGGTCACTCGTCGCGACCTATCCGCTCATCCTGGCCCCGACCGACCACATCGAGAACTGGGGGGATCCCCTCCTCAATGTCTGGATCATGGCCTGGGACCTCCACCAGCTCCGTCGCGATCCCCTCCATCTCTTCGATGCCCCGATCTTCTATCCCGCGCGTGACACCCTCGCCCTGTCCGAGCTCCTGCTTGCCCAGGCGCTCCAATCCGGGCCGATCGTCGCACTGACCGGTAACTTCATTCTTGCTTATAACCTCATTGTCATCAGCTCATATGTGCTGTGCGGCCTGGGGATGTATCTGCTGGCCCGCGAGATGCTACCGTCCGGCCCAAGCCTGGTCGCCGGGGCTGTCTACGCGTATTCGTTCTATCGGGTTGGCGAGTTCAGCCATCTCCAGATCCTCAGCGCGCAGTGGATCCCTCTGGCCATTCTGATGCTCCTGCGGCTCTGGCGGCACGCTACGTGGAAGAGGTCTCTCATCCTCGCTGCGCTCGTCGTGATCCAGGCTCTGTCGTCGTTCTACCTGGGGCTCTTCCTCGTCGCGACACTAGGGTTCGTCCTGCTCCTCCTCATTCTCACCGACCGGCGGATTCCCCTCCGGACGCTGGCTCCGCGCCTCGCCGGCGCCGGCATCATCGCACTGGCAGTCCTCCTCCCGTTCTCGTGGCCCTACTTTCGGGTAGAGCGGGAGTTCGGCCTGTCACGCACACTGGATGATGCGATCGGAGGCTCGGCGACCCCTCGCAGCTATCTCACCGTTCCGCCTACGAGCTGGCTTTACGGACGCGTTGATCTCCCGATCCTTCAACACTTCCCGACCGATGAGACCTTGTTCCCGGGTCTCGTGCCGGCCCTGCTTGCTCTGGTTGGCCTGCTTGCCGGTCAGCAGCGTCGGTGGACCGCATTCTTTTGCGCCCTTGCCCTTTTTGGCGTCATCATGTCTTTCGGTCCTCGGTTTCGTCTCTGGACTGACCGCCAGCCCGGCCTTCCCTTACCCTATCTGCTCTTCTACACGTTCGTTCCAGGGTTCCGATCTATTCGCGTGGTCGGACGGATCGGGGTGATCGCCACACTTGGCCTCGCCGGCCTCGCGGCCACCGGCGCGGCTGCCCTACTCGCTCGCGCTCCGGCGCGCTGGCGTGGGTGGGTGAGTCTGGGCCTGGCGCTGCTGGTCGGCGGCGAGACGCTCGCGATTCCGGTGCGCATGACGCCGGTGGAGACACCGGCGGCGATCCCGCCGGTCTACCGCTGGCTGGCCTCGCTCCCGGACACGGCACCCGTCCTTGAGCTTCCAACGATCGAGGCGCGCTGGCTGGATCGCCCGAGCGAGCTCGAACGGCAGGGACACGAGCAGTATCTCTCGATCTATCACTGGCATCCCACACCCAGCGGGTACAGTGGCTTCGCCCCACCCCTATTCTGGACCACCATCCGCGAGGCGCGCGATTTTCCAACTGCGGAGTCGATTGACTTCTTCCAATGTCTCGGACTTCGGTACATCATCTTCCACGAGGCCCAGATGGATCCCGGGCGATGGCAGGAGGTGCGCGGCCGTCTCGCAACATTTGGTTCTGTCCTCCAACCGCTCGCGCGCTTCGGATCAGATGCGGTCTACCGTCTGGCCGATCCCCCGCGCCTCAATCAGCTCCCGGAGCCGTCAATCATCCTGCCGTCCATGGCAAGGGCTGGCGATGCGTACCGCTTCTTCCTAGACTGGCTCTTCCCCGGACCGGTCGGCCGAGTTAGTGAGCGGCGAATGTTGCCGGTCTATCTGGAGTGGCAGGGAGTGACCGATAGGATAAGGCAGGACGCGGTGGCGGAGATGCCGTCTTGCCTGCGGCGGGGAGAGACAAGCGTGCC
>DATGMJ010000185.1:0-7999 GCA_035293685.1 Chloroflexota bacterium
TGGTCGAGTACGTGCCCGCAGCCGGAGGCTCATCGACCACGGTCCGCCGGTATGGACCATTGCCGAGGTCAACGCGCACGCGGTAGGCGGGCAAGCTACCTCGCAGTGCCTGCCACCACAGGGTAAGCTCGACAGTCCCACCGGGCGGAGCGCTCGGCGTGTCGACCGAGGCTCCCAGGAGGCGGATGCCGTCGGCCACGGCTACGTCGAGGGGATGGGGAATGCTGAGATCGGCCGGGTTCACGGGTGTGGTCGGCCGAGAGACGGTGATCGTCGCGATGCGCGCCGACGTGCCAACCGGGATGCGGCCCTGCTCGAGGACGTCGAGATCGCGGTGATCCTCCTGGGCGTAAACGCCAACCTCCAGGAGGTACGTGCCGGGAGGCGTACCGGCGGGAACCTGGAAAGCAAGAGTGCCCGTCACGACATCGCCGGCCCGCCAGTTCATCGTCGGATAGGTATCGGCGGCCGGCCGTCGGTCCTGCCGCCAGTAATAGAACCGACCATCGGTCAGGCGGAGTGACACGATGTAATCTTTGGTCAGAGGCTCCAGGGCGTTCCAGTAGAGGGTGATCTCGCTGGACGTCCCGGCGGCCAATGCCGCGCGTGGTAAATCGTAGCCGAGTAGGCGCAAGCGGCCGCCAAAATCGACCGGACTGGGATGATCGGGCGTCGTGCGCACGGTGAAGTGTGGCGGATGATCAATCTGATAGAGCTGAAGTTCCAGGCCGGTGAACTGTCGTCCCACCGGAAGTTGCGGGTAGGCGCTCCGGAGTGACCGGCGCACGTAGCCAGTCGGATCTGCCCAATCAGCATTCCAGAGGAGGAACCAGGCGCGCCGATGCCCGGCCAGAATCTGGTTCAGGGCGCGGGCCGCTCCCTGAACATCGGTCCCCGGCTGCAGCGCCGCCCACGGAATCCCTTTTCGATCGTAATATTCGAATGCCTGGTAGGTATCCATCATCAGGACGACGATATCGCCTGGCTCGTAATGCTGTTCGATGTAGCTGACGGCAGCACGATTATCGTCCTTGCGGTAACCAGGACCGTAGTACACCTGCCAGAGCTGGGAGAGTGAGGTTGCGAGCAAGACGACCGCAAGCGCGGTCGGCGGTACGCCCGCGGCGATCCGGGCTGGAATACTGTGAACACGGCGGATCGCCAGGAACCATTCCACGATGATGAAAGCGAGAATGAGGTAGAACGGCGGCGCGATAGTGATCAGATAGCGCTCAGTGAACTTCGGATTCCGCGCAAGGATCGCGTATAGAGCGACAAAGGGAATGACGGTGTAGCCTAGCAGGTAAACGGCGGCTCGCCCACGCCGGAGCGCCTGACGACTGAGACTGACGATGCCCACGGTCAGGAGGAGCACTGCCGCGAGACTGACGAAGGGGTGATGTGCCAGGGCAGGGTATTGACCGATGGTAAACGCCGCGAACACGTGCTCGGCGACGTAGGAGAGCGAGAGCTCCCCCTTCCAGAAGTCTGGCACCTGGAACAGACGCTGCATCTGCAGATAGGCGGCGGGGAGCCAGGGCAGGTACAGCAGGCCCACGCCGGCAATGCTGAGGAGACCTCGTTGAGCCTGTTTCTCTCCCCGAACAATCAGCCCGATCAGATAGAGGGACTGGAAGGCGATCACGAGACCACCAAAATATTGGGTGTACAGCGCGGCCGTAGCACAGACTAGGTAAAGCAGCCACCAGCGCCCTCCCCCTCTGAGCGCGCGCCAGAGAGCATAGGTTGACAGCACCCCGAATGTGGCCAGGGCGCCGTACATCCGAGCCTCCTGGGAGTAGTAGACCAGAAAAGGCGAGAGGGTGACCATGAGGGCGGCCAGAAGCCCAATCGCGTGGCCGCGGGCCGCTTCCAGGCGGCCGCCTGTCCCATCCCGACGGAACAGGGCCCGACCGAAGACGAACGTCCCGGGAATAGTGGGCATGCCGAGGAGGAGCGACAGGTAGCGGACCGCAAACTCGCTTTGCCCGACAAGGGCCATCCACCCGTGGAGGAGCAGATAATAGAGAGGCGGATGCAGATCTTGATAGATCAGCGTGGCGATGAGGCGGGGAAGGGGACGCGCCGCGAAGATAACGCTTAGTGCCTCGTCCAACCAGAGGCTCTGGGCCCCGATCTGCCAGACCCGGGCGGCATCCCCGAGCGCTACCAGGAGGACCGCGATCCAGAACGCGCGCACTGCGTCACGCCGCGGCGCGCAAGCGTCGCCCTCCGCTGCTGACGTCGTGCCCGCTGCGGCAGGCCTTCCATCGCGCCGCGCCTCGCTCACGCGCGGAACCGGATCGGTAACCATCTCCTGTCTCTCGCCACGTCGGCGATTATACCTGCTGCCCGGCTCTCCCGGCCCGGTCGCCGGCACTGCGTCCGATGATCGGCGGGGGTGATCCAGGCTCACGGCCTGGATCCCGATGCGGCCAGCTCTCGGTACATCTTGAGAGTGGCTCGCGCGATCTCCTCCCAGTCGAAGTGCGGGGCCAGCCGAGCGGCTCCAGCCGCCAGATGTCTACGCAACTCGGGGCGAGCGATCAGGAGATCGATCGCCTCGGCCAGCGCCCGGGCATCCCCAGGAGGAACGAGGAGCGCATTCTCCCCGGCCACGAGCGAGGGCAGAGGTGGGAGGGCTACCCGGGGCCGCGTTGTCACGATTGGCAGGTGATTCACGATCGCGGCAATCAACGTGCCGTGCCGCAACGACGCTCCTTCGGCAAATGGAAGAACGCTGACATCCGCCGCGGCAAGACAGGCGGCAATACACCGTGCCGGCAGGAAGCCCGTCCAGATCACGCGTTCGCGTACGGCAGGCTCGGCAAGCCGCTGTCGGATGCGCACCACGTAGGGGTGATCGTCCTTCCCGTGGTCTCTGGCCGGGGCACCGAGCATAAGCAGATGGACCGGCCGTTCGTCCTGGACCAGGCGGACGAATGCCTCGGCGAGCGTTTCAAGCCCCTTGGAAGGGTGCAGAAAACCGAAGTAAACCAGAAGCAGATCGGCATCCGAGACGCCGAGCTGGCGGCGCCGAACAGTCCGCTCTTGCTCGGTCAGCGGCCGGGATGGAATATTGCTGCCGATAGGAATCGCGTACAGAGGACGTTTACCCCAGCCGAGGGCAGTCCGGGTGCCGCCTCGCCCTCTCGTCACCCGAGCTAGATCATCTGTGTTCGTCACGACAACGGCATCAGCCCCAGCCGCAAGCACGTGCGTCGCAGCGTGGCGGGCAGCCCCGAGCTTTGGGAGGATGTAGGGCTCCTTGAGGTCGTGAAAAGTCACCACGATCCGCGGGCGGGACGATCGGAGGCGCAAGATCCACGGGAAGAGGTTTACCCCAAGGCGCATATCGAAGGCACCGGTCTGATACTGGAGGTGGACAACATCTGGTGCAATCTCGCTGATAACGCGACCGATCGCGTTCCAGGCTGGGAATCCCCAGCTCGTGACGACCGGTCGCACCGGGACCGGTTCCTCCGGCCGCGTCTCCACCCGCGATGAGGTCACGATGGTGACGTCTACACCCAGGCGTGCAAGCGCCTGGCCCAGGAGCGATGTGTAGTCGCCGACTCCTCCGCGCATCGGAGGGTACTCGCCGGTGACCAGCATCACGCGCACGGCCGCCGGCTCCCGGTTTCTGGAGCAGAAGGGAGGGGGAACCCATTCAGGTGCCGCGCCTGATACCGCGCAACGGCGAACAGAGCCCGCATCCTCTGCCAGCGCAACGACGGTCGGTGGAGCGCCGCGAGCTTCGCCATTTCGATCCCCAGCTCGGCCAGGGTGCTGGCGAGCAGAAACAATCGAAGAGCACGTCCGACTGCCGGCCCATGGTACTTCTCGAAGTAGCGAGCCTTGCTCTCGTTGAACCGTTGCGCTCGCAGGATGGTATTCTGCTCGCTACTTCGCCCTTCGTAATGGACAACGGTCGCACTGGGAAGGTAGACAATCTTCCAGTCGTGAGCTCGGAGACGGCGGCACAGGTCGAGCTCCTCCGAGTACATAAAGAACCGCTCATCGAAGCCACCGACTCGATCGATGACCGTGCGGCGTACCAGGAGACAGGCCCCGACAAGCCAGTCCACCTCCTGGGTCCGGTTGTCCGAGCAGTCCTCCATGTAGTACTGCCGGAGGGCAGGCCAGCCGCTCCACAGCCGTTGGAGCACCGTGCTTTCGACGAGCGCCGTCACCAGGGTCGGGAAGCGACGGCGGGACGACTGACCCTGGCCGTCGGCAGAGAGAAGACGCGGTCCTACCATGCCGACTTCAGGGTGCGTCTCGAGGTATTCGAGAAGGGTAGTCAGCGCACCGGGGCGGACCTCAGTATCCGGATTGAGAAAGAGGACTGCCCTACCCCGCGCTGATCGGAGGGCCTGGTTATTGGCCGCGCCAAAACCCGGATTCGTGCCATTGGCGATCACGGTGACGGGAGGGAAGAGTCGCCGAATGGTTTCCACGGTGCCATCGCTCGAGCCGTTGTCCACGACGATCACCTCGATAGCTCGCCCCGGAGCGGCCTGCTCGAGGGAGGAAAGACAGCGCACTAAAAAGTCGCGGACGTTGTAGGAGACGATGATAACGGTAGCATCGATCATCGGCCGCGATTGTACATCGGTGATGAAGGTCCTGGCCAGGGTAAGCAGGCGAAGAGAGTGGCCCGCGTCTTGCGAGCCCAGCCGCTCGCGGCTATACTTGGAATCGCCTCGCGGACGGACCCTCGGTGATGTCAGGAGAGGGGGAAAATATCGTGGCAGAGCCTCTGGTCTATCTAAACGGCGAGTTTGTACCCTACGAGGCCGCTCGGATCCCGGTGGAAGATCGCGGTCTCCAGTTCGCCGACGGCGTCTATGAGGTTGTTCGCTACTATGACGGCCGTCCCTTCCGCATGCAGCAGCACCTCGCGCGATTGGTCCGGTCTGCCGCGGGCATCGAGCTGCCCCTCCCACCGATCGAGGAGATCCGGCAGGCGATGGATGCTCTGGTCGAGCGTCAGGGACTGCGAGACGCAACGGTTTACCTGCAGGTGACGCGCGGGACAGCGCCACGGGCGCACGGCCTGCTCCCGGATCCGACGCCGACCGTGATTGCGATCGCCCGTCCGGCCCGCGTTATTCGGCCTCGCCCACCGCTGCGGGTTATCACAATGAGTGATGATCGCTGGGCGCGGTGCTACCTCAAGACAACCGCCCTGCTTCCCAATGCGCTGGCGCGCGAGCGCGCCCGGCGCCTCGGTGCCGATGACGCGATCTTCGTGCGCGATGGCTTTATCATGGAGGCAACGGCGGCGAATGTCTTCCTGGTAATGAAGGACCGCCTGCTCACCCCGCTCCTCACCAACTACATCCTGGCCGGCATCACCCGCGAGGCAGTCCTCGAGCTTGCAGCCAGCGAGGGAATTCCTGCTTCCGAGGAACCGGTTCCGGCGCATCTGATCTACCAGGCAGACGAAGTATTCATTACCGGTACGAACAGCGAGCTCGGGCCGGTCGTTGCCGTCGACGGCCGGACGGTCGGGACTGGTCAGCCGGGGCCGATCTTCCTGCGACTTCTCGCGGCGTTCGACGTCGCCGTGCACGGTGCCCAACCGGTCGGAACCGGGCCAGCCTAGCGGCCGGACGCGCGCGCGCCGGTCATGGCTGACGGCATGGCGGCGCGGCATTGCCCTGCTTCAGACCCTGCCCTGGCGCCGCGGAGCGGCCCTGGCAGTGGCCGTCCTGCTGGATCTTACGGCACTGCTTGTGGTCAGCGGCCTGGTTCCGCTCTTCTACTGGCGTATCCTGACCTCCAGCCCAGATGACGCCGCGACATTTCTGCCCGGCGATTTCACCGAGCTTCACTACCCCTACCGTCGGTGGGTAGCTTACCAGATCGCCCGCGGTGAACCGGCTTGGTGGGACCCGTATGTCTCGGCCGGCCAGTCGGCGGTCGGCGATATCCAGTACCATGTGTTCTATCCGCCGGATGATTGGCTGGCACGATGGGCAGGTGCGGCTTTCCCAGTGCGCGCCTATGAGCTCGGTGTCGTTGCGCACGTGGCGCTGGCGGTGGTCTTCACCTATCTGCTCGGCCGGCGGCTGTCGAAGAGTCGTCTCGGCGGCATGGTGGCCGCGGTGATCTTTGGATTTGGCGGCTACCTCTCCGGGTTTCCCGTCCAGCAGGTGATCATTCTCGAGACGAGCATCTGGTTGCCATTTATCTTACTCTGCATCGATATCGGAGCAGACCGCGGCCTGATATCAGCATTTGTGGTGGGCGCGGTCGGCCTCGCACTCGCTGCACTGGCGGGCCATCCCCAGACCCTGTTCTACGTCGCGGTGACGGCCGGACTTTACCTCGCCTTCAAGGGGATTGCGGATGGAGCCCTCCGATGGGTGGTGATTGCCGGTGCACCGGTTCTATTTGGTGGAGGGCTAGGTCTGGCCGCTATTGCACTCGTTCCCGCGTACTTCCACCTCGCGCTCACTGACCGCACCGAGGTCGCCTATGCCTTCACTCGCTCCGGCTTCGCGCTCCACGAACTGCTCGGCTTGATCTTCCCGATCCAATACGGCGGTGCCGCGCTGTACAGCGGCGTTGCGTCGCTCCTTCTGGTGGTGGTCGGCCTGATGGGGTCAGAGCGGCGCGCTCAACGTCTCTTCTGGCTTGCCCTCGGGCTTCTCGGGCTTCTGCTGTCTCTTGGCGGGGCGACCTTTTTGCAGGCTGTCCTGTACCTCGCCCTTGGGAGCCTGAAGTTTCGCGACTACGAGCGTTTTTCCCTGCTGGTCAGCCTGGCCGTGGCGATCCTGGCCGCGTACGGTATAGCCGAAGTGGTGAGCAAGCAGGATCTGCGACTTGGCTGGTTCCGGCGCGGCATCGGGGTGGCCGCTGTCATGCTGATTGTCTTCTTGATCCTATGTGCTCTGGCGTGGGGTGCGGCAGGCGACGCTGCCCGGACCAGCGTCCTTCCGCTTCTTGATCGAGCTATCTTCACCGTCCTCGTGCTGGGTCTCGGGGCGGCGATTCTTCTCGGGCGCGAGCGGCGTGCCGTGCGCCCGCGGGCGGCGGGCTTCCTGTTGGTGGCTGTCGTGATCTTCGACCTGTTCTCCACCAATTGGCAGGTCAGCCTGCAGGCCGGTGCACCCGAGAATCTGTTCCCGACAACCCCCATTGTCAACTACCTTTCCAGCTATACAACGGGCCTCTTCCGCATCGCCAGCGAAGGGCTTCTGCCCGGTGATGGGAATGCTGGCGCACTCCTTCGCGTGCCGGATGTGGTCGGCAACAGTCCGCTCGATACGCGCCTGTATGCCGGGTTCACGCGCCAGGTTCCAGAGTGGACTCGCTGGCAGATTCTGAACGTGCGCTACGTCCTCACGCGCCGCCAGCTTAATGATCCACGCCTGCATCTGTTGCTGCAGGATAGCGGGACATACCTGTACGAGATCGATTCGCGCCAGGCATTACCCCGCGCGTATCTCGCGTATCACACTGTCCCGGTGCCGGATCACGTGACTGCCCTGGCACTCCTGCGGTCACTTGATCCCCGGGAGGCGACGGTCGTCGAGGGAACGGGGCTGGCGCTGGACGAGCACCCGTCGACTGGCGATAGGGTGACGATCCCTCGCTACGGTGCGAACGCCATGGCTATTCAGGTGACACTCGGAGAGACGGCCGTGCTGGTGGTCAGTGAAATCGACTATCCAGGCTGGACTGCCCGCCTGGATGGACATCCGGTTCCCATCCTCCGTGCGAATGGTGTTGTTCGAGCAGTCCTGGTTCCTCCGGGCGAGCATACGGTCGAGTTCCGCTTCGAGCCGCCTGGCCTCTCAGAGGGAGTGGAGATCAGCATGCGGACGGCCAGGATACTGGTTGTGCTGGTGCTGTTCGAGGTAGTACTGCGGCTGGTGCGCGGCGCATCCCGCTGGTGGCGGAGCGCCGCCCGGGCGGGCAGGTTGCTGGCACGGCGGGCCGTTTAGCGTCGGGAAGGCGCGGCCAGTCTCGGGTTGTACGGTCGTCG
>DATGMJ010000186.1:0-2860 GCA_035293685.1 Chloroflexota bacterium
TTTGCAGAACGGACTTTCAGTATCCTCAACCGGATCGATTGGTCTGATTCCGCAGAAGGCGGGCAGGGCGAGAGGGGTTCCGGAAGACTTGCCTGGGGCGCCGGGGCACCTCTGTGCGCCCCAGAACGCGCCGCCTGCCCCTCTTTCCACCGCCATCCTTGCCCCCGGCGCACCTCCCGTTCGCAAATCCCATTTTGTCATGAATTCCCCACCGATTTGCGAAAGGCGACATCTACTGCCCGCACTGCCAAATGCGCGTCCAGACGCCCAATCTGTGCCACGCGCCACTGCGAGCGCTCCGATTCGGAACCGGCGATGCGCAGATAACCGCTCCATGCCGGGGCGATTTGCGAAACCTGCCTCCACACGGAACCGCCCGCGGCCGCCTGCCGGATCCACCTGACCGACGACACCGGTCCGCCGACCCGCCGCTCGTATTGGCAACCGGTGCACTTGATGATAGACGAGCCCGCGGCCGATGATCAAGAAGGTCCCAGCCGGTCAGCGCCAGAAGATCCGCCCGGTCAGCTCGTGCTCGGCGGATCTCTCCTACCGCCGCTCCCCAGCGGACAAGTACAATGGAAAGCGCGAGATCTCCGTCGCCGATCTCGCGCCGAGAGTGACCCCGCACCAGCGCCAGAGCTGATCTGACCGACGGTCGGGAATACAGGGAGTATGGTCCAGGAGCTGCATCCATGAGCACCCCCGTACGTGTGACCGTATGGAATGAGTACCGCCACGAGCGCCAGCCCGGCATCGTGCAGAGCATCTACCCCGAGGGCATCCACACCGTCCTGGCTCGGGCCCTGCGCGAAGCGGGCATGAGTGTCCGCACCGCCACCCTCGACGAGCCAGAGCACGGGCTCACCGAGCAGGTCCTCGCCGAGACGGATGTCCTCACCTGGTGGGGACACACCGCACACCGTGAGGTCGACGACGCAATCGTCCAGCGGGTCCAGCGGCGGGTCCTCGAGGGCATGGGGCTGGTTGTGCTCCACTCCGGGCATCATTCGAAGATCTTCCGCACCCTGATGGGAACGAGCTGTAACCTGACCTGGCGCGAGGCAAACGAGCGCGAACGGGTGTGGGTTGTCGCGCCCAGCCATCCGATCGCGGCCGGGCTGGGCGAGTATTTCGAGATCCCCCACGACGAGATGTACGGCGAGCCTTTCGACATCCCCACCCCGGATAAGCTCGTCTTCGTGAGCTGGTTCCAGGGCGGCGAGGTCTTCCGAAGCGGCTGCTGCTTCGAGCGCGGCCGGGGCAAGATCTTCTACTTCAGCCCGGGCCACGAGACCCATCCGGTCTATTACCAGCCGGAGGTCCAGCGGGTCATCATCAATGCTGTGCGCTGGGCGGCGCCGCTCGGCTGGGAGGCAGTGCCGGTGCCCTCTTCACACATCAAGGGCGGTCACCGCCCGGTCCCGCTCGAGCCGATCCGGAGCGATTAGTCGCTGTACCGGATGGGCTTCCTGCCGCCCTCGCATCAGGTAGCGGACGCGGACGCCCGGCGTGCCTAATCGATGGATTCCCCGGAGCAGCCGGGCATCGCCCGGTCACGGGGACGTTCGGCCGCGCGGAAGAGCCGGCGCAGATCGGGCCATTCACGGCGGCCAGGGGCAGATGGCACGGGTTTTGCACCGCTGGCGGCCCGCGTTCCAAACCGCGGCGTACCATGGAACAACGAGGGGGCGGCTATGCAGATCCTGTTCTTCGTCCTGATCGTGCTGGCGATCATCGCGCTCGTCGGGCTGATCCTGATCATCGGCAACGTCATCGGGGTCATCCTCACCCTGATCGTGGCCGGCCTGATCGGCCTGCTCGCCGATGCCATCGTCCCCGGGGAGATCCCCTTTGGCTTCCTGGGAGCGATCCTGGCTGGCCTGATCGGAAGCTGGCTGGGTGTTGCGATCCTCGGCTCAATCGGACCGGTGATCTTTCACATCCCGATCATCTCAGCACTGATCGGCGCGATCATTGTGGCACTCGTCTACAGTCTCCTGACCCGTCAGCTCTCCGGCCACGTGCGCTAAGCCCGACCGCTGTCAGCCGCCGAGGACGACCATGGACTTGAGCCCCCGGCGGCTTGCGGTCGTCTCGAAGGCCTCGCGCACCGCGTCGAGCGGGAAGCGGTGACTGATCAGGGGGGCGACGCGCACGATCCCGAACTGGATCAGCCGCAGGGCGGTGGTGAAGTGATGGGGAGTAAAATCGTGACTGCCGGTGACCCGGAGCTGACGATAGTGGATCAGGTTTGGGTCGAGCGGAAGCTCGGCCGGCGGGTAAGTGCCGGCGAAGATATTGATCCTCCCGTTGATCGCCCCCATCGCCAGCCCCTGGCGGATCGCCTCGACTGCGCCGACGGCAATAATCACGGTATCGGCGCCCCGCCCCTCGGTGAGCTCCTTCACCCGCGCGACCGGATCGACGGCCGATGCGTCGATGGTCTCGTGCGCGCCCAGTTCGCGCGCCTTCGCAAGCCGCGCGCTGATCGGGTCGCTGACGATGACCCGCGCACCGCGGTTCCGCGCAACCTGGAGGTGGAGTAGCCCAATCGGGCCGGCTCCGACGATGACTACATCATCACCGAGGCCGATGTCGGTGGCGCTGTGCGCGTTGAGAATGCAGGCGAGAGGCTCGCAGAACGCCGCCTCCTCGAAGCTGACGTGGTCAGGGAGCACCCGGAGCTGGGAGAGCGGCGCGACCCCGTACTCGGCGAAGCCGCCGCGGACCCCCCGGCGCAGGTTCTCGCAGTAATTGAAGACGCCGCGCCGGCACTGGTAGCAGGTGCCGCACACCCAGCGCCAGTCAGCGACCACCCGGTCACCCACGCGAATCGGCGGGAGTCTGTCATCTGGCA
>DATGMJ010000187.1:0-4245 GCA_035293685.1 Chloroflexota bacterium
CCTGTTCGGAACCGAGGAGATCGAGCATATCCAGCCGGCCGTTGCCGATGCGCAATCCGAGGGGATCCAGGTCACTGGCCCCTGGCCGGGAGATACGATCTTCTATCGTGCCAGTCGCGGTGAGTTTGATATCGTTGTCGCGATGTACCACGACCAGGGGCACATTCCGATCAAGATGCTGGGCTTTGAGGCCGGGGTCAATATAACAGCTGGTCTCCCGATTATTCGAACGTCAGTCGATCACGGCACTGCGTTCGATATCGCGGGCAAGGGGATTGCCAACCACCGGAGCATGGTCGAGGCGATTGGCCTAGCGGCACGGCTTGCTGCCGGACGCCGTGCCGCTAGGCCAGAGGTACAGCAGTAAGGTTCACCTCTATTCACCCAGAAGCCGGTTTGCTCTGAGATGTATCCCCAGGTCGCCCGCGTCGTTCTCGGGCCAGCGCCCGATAGGAGACGGCGATCCCCCGGCGGGCATCGAGGCCCAGGGCGGCGGCGAGCGAGCGGATGCCGGCGGGTGGCCCTTCGAGCTCGATGAATGTCCCGAAGTCCAGGATATCCAGCGAGATCTCAACGTCCTGCCAGCGCCAGGTCTCGCGGTGCTTGTGAATCTGGTCGGTGATCACGAAGCCGGCCCGCTGGAGGATTGCCAGAGCGTCCGCGAAACTCGAGACGGTAACCTCGATCTCCGGCCGCTGGACGATCCCCTGCTCAAAGGATGACGGACCCTTCCAGGTAAGGTGTACGCCGTTATCTCGCCGCAGGCGCAGGCTCTCATCGCGCGCGGCCAGTCGGCCCTCGTGATCCAGATAGATGTTTTCCTCTTCGACGCTCCCTTCCAGGACAGCGCCGAGAGCCTGGAGCCGTGCGCGGATCGATTCGAGCTCGGACACCTCGAGCTTGACTTCGGTTTCCATGGTCTACCGTGAAGGGGATCAATCCAAGGCGGCTGGACTACCCGAATCAAAGGAGCCGGTGAGCGGCAGGGAGATCGGTGCTCCGCCGCGAGCGCCTGACAGCTGGATTGCCTTGACGACCTCCAAGGCCTTGCGGCCTTCCTGTCCGTCGATCGCTGGCGGTCGTCCCTGGCGGATCGCCTCGTAGAAATCGGTAAACTCGGCAATATGCCCGACCAGCGATACCCGGGATGGGTCGCGCGATGATTCGGCGCGTTGCTCCGCAGCGGTCACGCGCTCGGGCGCGGCGTCCTTGAGGCGCCACTCGGCGATGCCGTCTCCCTGGTTGAGGGTCAGCGAGCCTCGCTCACCGTGCAATTCGATCTGTTCGGCAAACCCTGGGTACGTTGCGGTGCTCGCGACGAGCGAGCCGATCGCGCCGGAGGCGAACTCCAGCGTCGCCACGGCCACGTCTTCCATTTCAATCGGATGAACGGCAGTAGCCACGCGCCCCGCGACCTGCCGGACCGGTCCGGCGAGCCAGAGCAGCAGATCAATCGTATGGATAGCCTGATTGATCAGCACGGCCCCGCCTTCAAGCGCCCGACGGCCGCGCCAGGAACTGCCCGTGTAGTAAGCGGGATCGCGCCACCACTTGGCGCGGCAGTCGGCGAGGAAGATGCGCCCGAGCTTGCCCGCATCCAGCTCGCGCTTGATCTGTTGGGGGAGCGGCATGAAGCGGAACTGGAACATCGCCCCGAGCGTGACCCCGCCGGCCCGGCATGCCGCAATGATCCGGTCTGCCTCGGGCAGATCACGAGCCATGGGCTTCTCGATCAGCACATGCACACCGGCCCGGGCCGCCATCGTCACATATTCCTCACGGTCGAACGGGGGCGTGCAGAGGTGAATCGCCTGAATGCCCGGCCACGCCAGGAGATCTTCCAGCCGGTCGAAAGCGGCCGGAATCCCGTAGCGCGCCGCGAACTCCGCCGCCTTCTGGCGTGTCGTGCCGCTCACGGCCAGCACCCGGACGCCAGGCACCTGTGCCAGTGCCTGCACGTGCATGGTCGCGCTCAAGCCAGTGCCGATAATGCCTACTCCAATCGTGTCGCTCATTGCGCCTCCTCCGGCTGCGCCCGGGCAACGACTACCAGCCGTTCGCTCTCATTGGTCAGGGGATCCAGCTCATAGCTGCCGTAGAACCCCTCGATCTCGAAACCGGTCAGCTGAAGCAGGAGCTCGATCTCGCGCGGGTGAAAGTAGCGGAGAATAAAAGGCAGGATTGTTCGGCGAATCTGCCCCTCGGGACCCAGTTCATCGTAGATGCACTGGACCGTGATGCACTGGGAGATGAAGTCCTGCCGCTGGCTGCGGAGCTTGGTCGTACTCCAGCCGGGATCCGGCCCCGGTCGGGTGTAATCGTGGAAAATCAGACCGGTCGTATCCCCGAAGGCCCCGGGAACCGGGTTCGTGAGGTCGAGGGCAAGGATGCCGTCGGGGAGCAAGTGCTGGCGGATCCGTTCGAGCGCTCGCCGGGGGGCATCGCCGTCTACGAAGTGGCCGAAGGAATCGAGGGCGATAATCGCCAGTGGAAAGCGGCGATCAAGGGCCAGCTCGAGCACGTCGGCTTGAATGAGCTCGACACGCGACTGGACGCTGGCGGCCTGGACTTTCGCCCGGGCGGCGGCCAGCATCGCCGCGGATACGTCTACGCCGACGACTGCAAGACCAGCGCGTGCCAGGGGAAGGAGCACGCGCCCAGTTCCGCAGGCCAGCTCGAGCACTGGCCCACCGGTCCGGCGGGCCAGTGCAGTCCAGAGCGGGATGTCGTCTTCGACGTTCTCCGTGTCGAGGTCGTAGAAGCGCGCGAACCGATCGAAGGCGCTGGCCGATTCCAGAGCGGGCTCAGTAGCGGATCGGAACCGGCGCTCCTCCGTTCGCGGCGGACTGGAGGATCGCGTCACAGATCACCGCGCACCGATAGCCGTCCTCGAAGGTCGCTCCGTAGGGTTCGACGGGCTTGTTCTGAACAATCGCCTCGATGAGGTGATTGAGCTCGTGAACAAACGTGTGCTCCCATCCGATGATGTGGCCGTGGGGCCACCAGTTCGCGTAGAACGGATGATACGATTCAGTCACCAGGACATCGCTGAACCCCCGCGCTTCACGCGGGCCGACGTCAGCGAGGTAGACCTCCAGCTCGTTCAGCCGTTCCAGGTTGAAGCTAATGCTACCGCGCGAGCCGTTGATCTCGAAGGTGTTGAGATTCTTGCGCCCGAGGGCGAAGCGCGTGGCCTCGAGCGTTCCCAGGGCGCCGTTCTCGAACTCGACCAGAGCGACGAAGGCGTCGTCGACGTCAACCGTCCCGGTCCGGCCCGAGCCGTCCCCCAGCGGGCGTTCCTTGATGAATGTAGCGGTGAGACCGTTCACCGACCGCGGCTCGCCGACCAGGAAGCGGGCCAGGTCGATAATGTGGGCTCCGAGGTCGCCGAGCGCACCCGATCCGGCCACGCTCTTCTGGAGTCGCCAGACCATGGGGAACTGCGGATCGGCAATCCATTCCTGCAGGTACCGGGCGCGGAAATGGTAGATCCGGCCGAGCGCTCCTTGCTCGATCAGCTGGCGTGCCTGCCGAATGGCCGGGACGAAGCGGTAATTGAAGGCACAGGCGTGCTTGACGCCCGCCTTGCGGACGGCCTCGAGCATCTGCTTCGCTTCCGCGGCGGTGCGGCCGAGCGGCTTCTCACAGATAATGTGCTTGCCGGCTTCGGCGGCGGCGATGCAGGGCTCGGCGTGCATGTTGTTCGGGCCGCCGTTGTCGAAGATCTGGACCTCTGGATCGGAGACAACCTGCCGCCAGTCGGTCGTGTAGCGCGCGAAGCCGTAACGACGCGCGGCCTCGGCCACGGCCTGCTCCGACCGGCCGGCGATGGTAACGAGGCGAGGAATAGCCGCGGGCGGCCAGAAGATGTATGGAAGCTTCTTGTACGCGTTGGCGTGGGCCTTGCCCATGAATGCGTAACCGAGCATGCCGACGCCGATCGTAGGGATATCACCAGATGGCCCTTTGGCCTCACCCATCGTCACGAAGCCAACCTGATCCGACATGGACACGCCCCCTTACCCGACGATTGTTACCAAGCCTGTGGTCATTATGCTAGACGAACGCGCCGGTGGCCCGCGCATGCAGCGAGTAGCGCCTCGAAATTCTACGCCAGAACCGCGCTGTGTCAAGGTCAGGCGCCCGGGCGTCTGGTGGATAGGCCGCCGTGTCTCGCTGATCGCAGCTGAAGCGCTCGTGCGACCGTTGACCGGCCGTGTGGATACATGGTATATTCCATTGTGG
>DATGMJ010000188.1:0-7102 GCA_035293685.1 Chloroflexota bacterium
TCCGGGCCGTCGGAGATCGATTTCTACTTCGGTCCAGACAGCCCGCTGTCGCTCTACGAGCAGAACAAGCTCGATGTCGCGACGGTCGGCGTGGGGGATGTTCCGCGCCTGACAGATCCCTCCAGCCCGTACCACAATCAGCTGGTAGTCACGCCGATGATGACGCTGTGGTACATTGGGTTTAATACGAAGCAGAAGCCCTTTGATGACCCGCGCGTTCGCCTCGCCTTCGCCTATGCAACAAACAAGAAGGCGCTCGCGAACGGTCTTTTCCGGGGCACCCGCACAGTTGCCCAGGGAATCCTGCCACCGGGCCTGGCCGGGTATGATGCGGGGTTTCCTGGCGTTCCGTTCGACCCGACCCGTGCCCGAGACCTTCTTGCGCAGTCATCCTATCATTCGGCGGCGAATCTGCCGCCCATTACCCTTTCGGTCTCGGCCGGGAGCGGCCCGCTCGGCGAGGCGTTCGCGCGCATGTACGAAGAGACGCTCGGCGTCCACATCGCGGTAGAGGAACTGGAGAACACCTTCTTCGATGACCTCGCCGCTCACCGTCTCCAGATGTACTACCTGGGGTGGTCGGCGGATTATCCTGATCCCCAGGATTTTCTGGATATCCTCTTCTCCGGCCAGAGCGATGCCAACTATTCGGGGTACGATGATCCTACGGTCAACCGCCTGCTGGCGACTGCGGCCACCGAGGCCAGCATGGACCGCCGCATCGCGCTGTACCGTGAGGTCCAGCGCAAGGTGATCGAGGATGCGCCGGTGATTCCGGTGGTCTTTGATACAGAGTATACCCTTGTCCGGCCGACTGTCCATGGACTGACCATTACCCCGCTGGGAATCGTCTCATTTGATGGGGTCCGGGTCGGCACTTGATTGGGCGGCGCGACCGCAAGTGACGGCGCTTCCCAGTAAGAGAAAGCAGGTAGGGGAGCACTGGTCGGGATTATAATTCCGGCGCAGTGCACACGATCTGCGCCGTTGACACCTGCGGGCTACTGAAAAGGGAGACCGGATGGTGAGTCTGTTCACGCGGGATGCCGGTCGAGGGCGTGATGCGCCTGACAACATCGAGCCTCTCACGCCGGCGCTCGCCGGCCGGGTGCGGATCCCGATCGGCTGCCGCTTCACGGCGCGGACGCTGATCGAGCATGCGCGCCGATACCCGGGGTTTGGATTTACCTGTGACGGTGGGCGTCAGTGGGCCGTCGCCGGTCCATGGCGTCGGCGGGACGACATCGCCGAGTTGATCGAGGTAACGCCCGGTCATCGGCGGGCGGCTCTGGTCGCGGCGATCGAGCGGAGCCTGGCCGCACGGGGGGTTCGTTTGCTCCTTGTGGACGGAGGGCCGTATGAGGTCGATCCCGGCCTGGCGGCTGAGCTGGGCTTTTCTCTCATCGAACGCGTCATCGAGTACGAACGGCCGCTCGAGTCGGTTCAGCCGCGCCCCTCGGGCTTGCTCGTGCGCACTTACTGTCCGGCCGACGAGGAGGCAGTCCTCGCGGTGGAACGAGAGTCCTTCCCCTGGCTCTGGTGGAACAGCGAGGAAGAATGGCACGCGTACGTGGCGAGTCCGGGCGTCTCGGTCATCGTCGGGATCTGGAATGGCGAGATCGTCGGCTACGCCGGCTTCACCCGCTTTGGCGGCGATGGCCACCTGGACCGTCTGGCCGTGCGCGCACGCGACCAGGGGCGCGGCTTCGGGGCGACCCTGCTGGTCGAAGCACTGCGCCAGCTCGCTATGCTGGGAACGCGTCGGGTGCGACTCACGACCCAGGAGAACAACGAACGCTCGCGCGCCCTCTACGAGAAGTATGGCTTCCGCCGAACACGTGCCACGTACGACATCGTGGGGGTGTGGCTGTCGCATCCGGAGGATAGGCCGTCGTGAGAATCCTGATGCTTTCCTGGGAATACCCGCCGCATGTGATCGGGGGGCTAGGCAAGCACGTATCCGAACTCGTTCCGGCGTTGGTCGGCCAGGGAGTGGAAGTCCATCTAGTGACACCTCGCCTGCATGGGGGAGAGGCGCGCGCAGTGATAGGCGAGACGACACCAGCAGCCGACGGCCCGACCTCCACAGTGTATCGGGTGGATCCGCCAGCGAATAGCGAGCACGATTTCTTCACCCGTGTTACGCGCACGAATATCGTCCTGGAGCAGTTTGCGCGGGAGTTGTGGGAGAAGATCGGCCCATTCGCACTCATTCACGCGCACGACTGGCTGGTAGCCCCTGCGGCGGTCGGCCTCAAGCACGCCTATCGGACCCCTCTTCTGGCGACGATCCACGCGACCGAGTACGGCCGTTGCCGCGGGCACATTAACGGTGAGATGTCGCGTGCGATCAACAACGTGGAGTGGTGGCTGAGCTACGAGGCCTGGCGGGTGATCTGCTGCTCCGGCTTCATGGCGTCGGAGGTCCAACGGGCTCTCCAGGCCCCACCCGATAAGATCGACGTGATCCCGAACGGGGTGGACACCCGGCGCTTTGACGCCCTGGATGGTGAGGATCTTCGTGACTTCCGCCGGGGCTACGCCGCCCCGGATGAACAGATGATCTTCTATGTGGGACGGATCGTTCACGAGAAGGGTGTTCACCTCCTGGTCGAGGCAATGCCGCGCATCCTTGCCGCGCGCCCGCGGACCAAGCTGGTCGTAGCCGGGACGGGAGGCTACCTGGATGCCGTTCGGCAGCGCGCTTATGATCTGGGCATTGGCGACCGATGCTATTTCACCGGCTACGTACCGGATGGTGTTCGCGACCGCCTCTTTCGGGTTGCCGATGTGGCTGTCTTCCCAAGCCTTTACGAGCCGTTCGGCATCGTGGCCCTCGAGGCGATGGCCGCGCGAACGCCGGTGGTGGTCGCGGAGGTCGGAGGGCTGGCGGAGGTGGTGCGGCACGGTGAGACCGGCATCACAGTCTACCCGGACAACGTAGATTCGCTGGTGTGGGGCATCCTGCATACCCTGGATCGACCAGACTGGGCACGCCAGCGTGCTGAGAACGCCTATCGAGTGGTGATCGAGCAGTACAACTGGGCGGTGATTGCTGGTCGAACCATTGACGTGTACCGGCGGATCGTGGACGAACGTGCCCATGTCAGGTGGGATTGATTTTTCCCGCGCGCCGCGCCCGGCCCTCTGGCTGGTAATTGGCCTCGTTGTCGGTAGCGCCGCAGGTGCGGCCTTGTGGCTTGGAGCGCCCCGGCGGTCGCCGCCGGACCTGAGCTTGCAGCGTGTCAAGGAAGCTGGCGTTCTCGTGATTGGCATCGATCCGAGCTATCCGCCTTTCGAGGTCGATAATAATGGTCGGCTCGCCGGTTACGATATCGATATCGCACGCGAGGTGGGACGGCGGCTCGGTGTCCAGGTGCGTTTTGTCACCGTCGACTTCGGCAGTCTGTTCGACGGCCTTGAGGTGCGTAAGTACGATGCAGCTATCGGCGGTGTATCGCCGTATCCGGAGTACGCCAAAGTGCTTGACTACAGTGTTCCGTACTTCGATGACGGTCTCGTCCTGGTGGAGAAGCCCTCCGTTCCAATGCGCACTCTTGGCGTCGAGAGCGGCTCCGATGCCGATCTGAACGCAGATGCCCTCCGAGCGCGACTGCCGGGCTTTTCCTTCCAACAGTTCGAGACCCAGGATGATGTCCGGGCAGCGCTCGGTCGGGGCACCATCCGCGGTGCCATTGTCGACGCGGCCACGGCGATCCAGTGGACAAGCACGATGAGTGATCTCGTGGTTCACCCGGAGCGCCTGACCAGTGTGCCATTCGTCATCGCCGTTCGGCGTTCCGACCAGGCGCTGCTGAAGGCGCTCGATGGGGCGATCCGTGCAATGGAGGCGGACGGCTCGACCGCCAACCTGGCGCGGGTGTGGCTGCGGTGAGCGTGCGTTTCGACATCCTGACGATCTTCCCCGGCATGTTTCGAGGTCCTCTGGATGAGAGCATGATACGCCGCGCCGTGGAGGCCGGTCTGCTGACGATCGAGGTACACGATATCCGTCAGTATGCCACGGATCGGCACCGGACGACTGATGACTATCCCTTTGGCGGTGGAGCCGGGATGGTTATGAAGGCGCCGCCCATCGTCGAGGCGGTGGAAGATGTCTGCACGCGGGCGGCGCGTGCGGGATGGCCAGGACCGCCGCGGATCATCATTCTGACGCCAGCCGGACGGCGATTCACCCAGGCGGTGGCCGAGGAGCTGGCCCACTGGTCCCACCTGATCCTGATCTGCGGCCATTACGAGGGCATTGACGAGCGCGTCCACGAGCACGTGGCGACCGATGAAATCTCGATCGGCGACTACATCCTGACTGGCGGCGAGCTCCCGGCGATGGTTCTGCTGGACGCGGTCGCGCGCCTGGTGCCGGGCGTTCTGGGTGCGCCTGCATCGCTGGAAGAAGAGTCGATCAGCAGCGGACTGCTGGAATACCCGCAGTACACGCGACCGGCGATCTACCGGGGCTGGACGGTCCCGGAGGTGCTCCTGTCGGGCAATCACCAGGCGATCGCACGCTGGCGGCGTGCCCAGGCCCTGGAGCGGACGTTCCGTCGCCGCCCCGACCTGCTCCGGTCGGCCCGTCTGACGCGCCAGGATGGCGATCTCCTCTCCGCGCTTGTCGAGTTACCCCCCAGCGCCTCCGATCCGTCGTATACTGAACAGGGATAGCTGACGGTCTGGCGGCGACGGGGCGACCGCGGCCCGCCAGTAACCGGCGGCGCTCGGGGACATCATGCGGCGCGCGATGCTCTGGGTTGGCAATGGACTGATCGGGCTCGGTCTGCTGGCGATTGTCACCGCAGTCGGGCTCCGCGCGTACGGCCTCTACGAGCAGAGTCTGTTCGAGCGCACGACCATTGCCCTCCTCACACCGATCCCTTCCTCGCCGACGCCGATCCCATCGCCATCGGCTGTGCCGACCGTCGGGTCGACGCCGGCGATCTGGCCGACCAACGCACCGCGCGAGTTCGTCCCATGGGCAGAGCGATTCTCAGCGACCCCAACGTTGGCGCCGACCGCGACCCCTAGGGAGATCCTTCCGGCCCAGCGCATCGTCGCGCCGACCATCCATCTTGATGCCCCGGTGGTTGAATCCCCCCTGGTCAACGGGCAGTGGCAGATCCCCAAGTTTGCGGCCGGCCACCTGGAGGGCACCGCTCAGCCGCTCCAGGGGAGCAACGTCGTTCTCGCGGGTCACGTGGAGAGCATCTCCAGCGGCAACGTCTTCGCCAACATCCACCGCCTGCGGCCTGGCGACCCGGTTCGCCTGTATACTGCTCGAACGATCGTGTCATATCGAGTGGAGCGGATCCTCACCGTGAGTAATACAGATATTGGGGTGATCGCGCCTACGCCGCGGGAGACCCTTACCCTGATCACCTGTGCCGGCGCATGGCTTCCTCTCCAGCACGATTACAGCGAGCGGACAGTCGTGGTCGCGACCGGCGAGAAGTAGCCTGACGTGCTCTCTCACACTAGATTGCGCGGCTGGGAGTAAGGAGGGAACCCCGAGGACCCTCCCGCTGGTTGACCGTAGTCGAAGGGCTTGACCATAATTCGTGCTATAATACCAGGACTATTCTCACTCTCCGGCCAGCTCTTCGATGCCGCGCCAGCCGTGGACCGGCAGCGCGCGGATGGGCATTGGTCGGCCTTCCAGTACCAACCTCGGTGGGGATAAGGGGATGAGAGATCCACGGCGATGGCTTTCCGGCCTGACGCGGCGGGCGTGGCTCATCGGCGCGGCCGCCTTCTTCGCTCTTTGTCTTGGCACCGCGCTGTTTCTGATGCGCGATACGGCGCCTGCGCCCGCGACTATTCCAATCAGTCAGTTGCTCGACCTCGCTGACCAGCATCAGATCAGCCGAGTCGTCATCGCAGATAACCAGCTCTACGCGACAGCGGTTGATGGGCATCAATACCAGGCGACGAAGGAACCGCAGCAGACAGTGACCGAGCAGCTGCGGCGGGACGGCATCACCGTCGTTGTCGTCGACAGGGGTGGTGGTGCGATTGGTCTGAATTCACTCATCGCCCTGGTGCCGCTTCTCATTATCCTTGGGATGATCTGGGTCATGCTCCGCCGGGGTGGGCCAAACAACCAGGCCATGTCCTTCGGCCGGAGTGGAGCACGTCGGTATGGCGGCCAGAATGTGACGGTCACCTTTGACGATGTGGCCGGGGTGGACGAGGCCAAGCAAGAACTCGCGGAGATCGTTCAGTTTCTCAAGCATCCAGAGCGATTTCGCGCGATGGGGGCGCGGATCCCGAAAGGGGTCCTCCTCGTCGGGCCACCCGGAACGGGCAAGACCCTCGTGGCGCGTGCCGTGGCGGGCGAGGCCGGGGTGCCGTTCTTCAGCATCTCCGGCTCAGAGTTCGTCGAGATGTTCGTGGGCGTGGGAGCCAGCCGCGTGCGGGATCTCTTTCGGCAGGCCCGGCGTCACGCGCCGTGCATCATCTTTATTGATGAGATCGATGCCGTCGGACGGCAGCGCGGCACCAGCGTCGGCGGCCACGACGAGCGCGAGCAGACGCTGAACCAGCTCCTGGTTGAGATGGATGGATTCGATCTCCACACGAATATCATCGTGATTGCGGCGACGAACCGTCCGGATGTACTCGATGCAGCGCTTCTCCGCCCTGGTCGCTTTGACCGGCGGGTGGTTCTGGATCCGCCGGATATTCGTGGACGCCAGGCGATTCTAGAGGTCCATGCGCGATCGAAGCCCCTGGCACCGGGCGTGGACCTGGCGGCGATTGCTCAGCAGACAGCAGGCTTCTCCGGGGCCGATCTCGCGAATCTGCTCAACGAGGCGGCAATCCTCGCCGCGCGGGCAAACAAACCAGCCATCGGGCGGGAAGAGCTTGAAGAAGGAATCATGCGGGTCGTGGCAGGCCCGGAGCGTCGGAGCCGCGTGGTCAGCGAGTACGAGCGGTCTATCATCGCCTACCATGAAGTCGGCCACGCGCTGGTGATGAAGGCACTCCGCCACGCCCTGCCGGTCCAGAAGGTCTCGATCATCTCGCGCGGCCAGGCGCTGGGGGTCACAGTGCAGGCGCCGCGTGAGGACAGCTACCTGACGAGCCA